>DASZMP010000001.1:0-35633 GCA_035551795.1 Solirubrobacteraceae bacterium
GACGCGACCGCGTCCGTCACAGTCTGTCCGTTCACGACTAACCCGGTCGACGCTCCGCTGGTCAGGCTCCCGATCGAGCCATCGGATCACAACGGGCTGGACCGGCAAAGCAGCGTCATGGTCGACAAGCTCACGACTGTGACGAGATCCGGCTTGGGCGAGCGACTCGGACGGCTGCGCGACGACGAGGTCCTACAGCTGAACCGATCGTTGGTTGTGTTTCTCGGACTAGCGTCAGGACCGCAGCCCTGAACCACACCGGCAATCCCTGCCTAAACGACGCATATCTCAGTGGCCCGAGCGAAAGGCCGGCTTACGCGGACGCGGGTGGCCGCTTGGCGCCGTCGAAGATCCCAAACCAGACGGTTCCGGATCGACAAAGGGCAGGCATCCCCGCCGATTGCTCGTGCCCAGAGCTTGGGCATAGGATCGCGGGATGCCAGAGCTTCCGAGCACCCATGCGCCACCGTTGATCCGGACAGACTTCACAAGCGATCAGGTGTGGGATGAGATCAAGACCGACGTGGAGCGCGTGACCCCCGAGGGATTCCAGGCCTGGATCGCGTTCCTTGAGGACCGAGGATTGGAAGGTCTTGGCGAAGACGCCCTAGCGGAACGGATGCCACGCGACTACCCCTCCGGATACCAGCATCCAGTCGTGTTCATCGTCGACCGTGTCACCGTCACCGATCCAGAGCGGCCCATCCTGGTCATCTCCAGCTATGACGAGCATCCCGGACGTTTTCGATGCCTACCCTCGACAGTTCAGGCAATCCAGAACAACCTGACGCTCGCCAACCTCGACTTCGTCGATTTCGCGGGCGCCGTTGACGGCGACGGCGTATTCCGGGGCTTCTGAAGGCGAGCGGGCGACGGAGCTGTGCCTGCATCCCGACGAAACCAGGCAGCAGCACAACTGGCAATGAGGACCGGCGGGCAACCTACCGGCGCGTCACGCGCGGAAGAGGTCGAGCACCGCGGCTAAGGCGACCCTCGCCACGTCCATGCTCATCCGGTGCCAAACATGTCTCCCGAACCTGGCAATTCTGATCTGCGCTAACTGCACTGACTTGCGCTGAACTGCCCGCATCTGTGGCAAATGCCCTGCAAATGGCAAACTACGGAACCGAAGGCCGGGAGTTCGAATCTCTCCGGGCGCGCTACCTGACTATGTTGTGTCGGGCCAGGCCGCGTTGGCGCGAACGCCATCGCCCTCCTCGGGCTTGGGGCCGCCGATGGCGACGATGTCGAGCCCGTCGGGGCCGGCCTCGAATGCTCGCACGACGTCGGGCGCGACGCGGATGACATCCCAGGTCCGGAGCTCCTGGGTCTCGTCGTCGAGCAGGATGCGGCCGGAGCCGGCGACGACGACGTAGGCCTCCTCCTGCTCTTTGTGGCTGTGAGCCATCGGGCTGCGCAGGTCCGGCGCGTATCGAAAGAGACTTACCCCGAGGTCGCGGGAGTCCAGGTGCTTACGGCCGAAACGTCCTGAGAGCCCCTCCACCCGACCGGCGACGGAGTCCTCGACCTCGAGCAGGTTGACCTTCGCAAAACGGGACATGAGTTCTCCTCGGCTAGGCAGAGAGTCGGTGCTGGGGCGGAACCCTAGCTGTCGAGACGCCCGTAGCGAGCGGGAGGGGGGAACGAGCGGGAGCTCCGACGCCAGCGCATAGGCCACTGCCGTCTATCTCGCCAGCGACGAAGCCGGCGTCGTATATGGACGATCCGCCTGACTCGTCCCCGGTTCGACGGCTCAGGAGGCATGTCGATGGAAGGCATGAATGTGTTCGCCATCGGCGGAGGGACCGTCGTCCGGCGTCTCGGGTTCGGCGCGATCCGGAGCATCTCAGGGCGGCGTGTGAGGGTTCGCTGCGCCCGCCATCCTGCCGATCCCGGCACGGCATCCCCGGCTCACCTCGAGGAGAACGTCGCGGCGGCCTCGCTCTGCATCGACGACGAAGAGGTGCTCACAATCGCCAGCGCGGCGGGCTAGACGCTGGGCCGGCGAGGATGGCGAGGATCGTAAAGGACCGCTCGCTTCATGCACGAAGGCCACGGCGCGCAGGAGCGTGCCGTCACAGCTCGAGGCCCGCCACATCACGATGCCTCTCGCGCCCGACTGATCCCGGCAGCGCGGACGCCCGCCTCAAGCTCGCGCAGTCCGAATGCGGCGACCGGACCGAGTGCGCCGGGACTCGTTACGTTTCCCGCCGCGGCTGCGGTTGCCGCCCAGGCGAGCATCTCGAAACCAAATGTGTAGCTGTTGGGACCGTCGAGCCTGACCGCGCTGCGTTCGCGACCGTCGGCCGTGCAGGCAGTCGCGAGAACCGCCGAGCGGGTGCGACTCCGCGCGGCTTCGTCCGGGCCGGTGAAGCCCTTCGCCTGGCGCCCCAGCACCCCCTCCAGCGCGGCGCGTGCCGGTGGCAGCTTGCTTGCCCCGGCGGCCACACCGGAGATCAACGGCATGAAGCGCACATGTGCGCCCCCCATGCCGAGCAGAACATCCACGTATTGAAGTTGCGGGTACAGGGCCGGCAGCGTGAGGTGTTCAGAGCCGCCGACACTGATCGCGAACCGTCCTCGCGAGTCGTCGAGGTCGAATTTGCTGACGCGCGCTCCGGTCCGCTCGGTTCTCAACCGGCCGGCTCGGAAACCGAAGGACGGCTCGAACAGCGCTCCGATCACGCTCGCCCGCGTTCCAGCGCTGCTGCCCGCCTCCCCCTGACCGAAGTACGCGATCTGCACGCGCGTTGCCTGTCGCCCGGCCTCGCTGAGCGCGAGCGCGCCCGCGAGATTGCCGGGCACCCAGTCATACCCGAACGCGGGCAACAGCGACGCACCGGTTCTCTCGGCTTCCGGCCCGTAGCGCTCGAACACCCGGCGGATGAACGCTGGCTCACCTGTCGAATCGATATACACCGCGCCGGCGTCAATCGCGGCTTCGATCGCCGGCGCGCCCCAGCGCCGGAAGGGGCCGACCGTTGAGATCAGCACGTCCCGGCCCTGCACCAGCGCCCGCACCGTCTCCGGGCGCGTTACATCCGCGACACACGTCTCCAAACCCCCAAGTTCCTCGGCCAGTCGCGCCAGCCGCTCCTTTGAACGTGCCGCAAGGACCGGCTTGGCTCCTCGCCTGACGAGCGCGCGGGCGGTCAAGGCCCCCGTATAGCCCGTCGCTCCGAACAGGACAATCCGCCCAGCCATCACCGGGCTCGTCCCTGGTCAAGTTCCAAAGCTGAGAACAACCCGTTCGACATCAGAAGCATCCGCCTGGCCCTTCAATAGGATGTTTACGGTGTTCACATTACACAGACGAAGTAAACGCTGTCAACATTGCTCTGCTCGTGTCTCCCAAGGCGAACTACCATCACGGAAACCTCCGCGCGGAGCTCGTTCGCGCCGCGATCGAACTGCTTGAGGAACGCGGCGAGAGCGCGCTATCGCTGCGCGCCGTCGCGCGGCACGCTGGGGTTTCGCCGGCGGCTCCGTACCGCCATTACGCCGATCGCGAAGCGCTCCTCTCGGCGGTCGCGGGGGTCGGCTACCGAGACCTCGCCGAACGGCTGGCGGCGGCCCACCCATCGCCGTCGAGTCCAGAGCAGCTCGCCAGCGTGGCGATCGCCTACGTGCAGTTCGCGCTCGAGCGACCAGCCCTGTTCGGGATCATGTTCGGAGGACCCTGCGACCGCGACAACGACGAACGCGCCGCAGCCACCGCAGCCGTATCGGCATACGTTCGCTCGATCGCTCAGCGCGCCTTTCCTCAAGCGGACGCCGACGCGCTCGCCACAGCAATCTGGGCCCTCGTTCACGGCCTCGCCTTCCTCCACCTCGACGGAAAGCTCGACGCCCCCAACCCGTCGGTCGTCGCCGATCGGGTCACGGCGTCAATTCAGGCCCTCTTAACCGCCACCAGCGATCCCGTGGGCGTCGGCTCGCCCGAGCGCCCTTGAAGTAGTGGCTATGACGGGGCCGCCTCGGCAAACTGCGGGGCCGAATCACCGATCTGCTCCCAGTCCGCCTTGTAGGCGACCTGAAGGTGGAAGGCCGGCTCGAGATCGAGCTCGCGCATCAGCCCGGCGGCCACGAAGTATTTCCCGCCCAGGTCGTCGTAGAGGCTGGAGCCACAGTTGCTGCAGAAGTTCCGGGGAGCAAACTCGCTCTCGTAGCGCTTGACGAGGTCGTCGCCTTTGGTGATCTCGAAGTTGCCCGCGTCCACGACGACTCCGGTCAGACTCGAGCCCGTCCAGCGCTGGCAGCGTGTGCAGTGGCACACGCCCATGGCCTCAGGGTCGCGGACCTCATACTCCACGCCCCCACACAAGCAGGCGCCCTTCAAGGTGGTGCTCATCGCGAGCCTCCCTCAGTTTGCGTTGGTGATCCGCCTGCACGTAGCGCAGACGTCATCGGACAGTAACCCCCGCTCGCCGGAATCGGGCGGTAATTCTCGCCCGGGGCTCGCCGGCGCGGGCAAGGACCGCGGAGGTCTGCTGACAAGACAGTTGCGTTTGCCGCTCGATCGGCGTAAGAATGTGCGTCCGTCAAATCGTTGCTTTGGGGGTACGGCCATGGGTCGCCGCGTCTTGTGCACCGTCGCTTTTGGAGTGGTCGCGATCGCCATGCTGGCGGGCGCCGGAGCCGCACCTCCTGCCCGGGCGGCCGGCAACGGCCAGTCGCTGTGCATCGGGCACCATCCGCAGGACTTCGTGTGGTACACGTCGAGTTGCACCGGCCACGACGAGCCGGAGATCGACCCACTCTCGACGGACCCCGGCTCAGCCCAGAATCTGACCTGGACGCTGGTGCTGCCGAAAGACGAGTCTGGGACAACCGAGGCGCAGGTCGGTCAGGTCGATGCGGTCGGGCCGACGTTCTGGATCGGCGGGTCGGTCACCGACCCGAACAGCCTGTTCGATCAGGCCTTCCTGGAGCTCCAGTTCTATCCGAACAGCATCACGACGAACTGCGCGGCCGGCGGTGGCTACAACGTGACCTACTCGGCCGACACCTACACCGCCTGCTCGCCGGTCTGGGAAGTCTCGAAGCACGGAAACGCCGAGTCGGCGGCGTTCAACGCGATGCTGACCGACAGCGCGACGGGCGGCCCGCTGATCATGCACGCCGGCGACACGATCACCGACCATCAGTACATAACGGCCGCGAACGACGGCATGCACATCACCGTCACAGACCTGACGACTGGTCACTCCGGAACGATCGTGCTGGACAGCAAGACGAACGGACCGCTGATGCCGGCCTTCAGCGTGCAGAAGCTCGGTAACGCTCTGGGCTGGGGGCTGGTCAACGATGCGCCAAACGCGCTCGTCTGGGAGATCGGCCACACCGGCAGCTACACGACCCCAGCCGGCCAGTACTGCATCCCAGGTAGCGCGACGAAGCCGCCCTGCTATTCGTTCGACATCCCCAGCTGGCTGACGTTCTCGCCGCTCCAGATCAAGGGCGTCACGTTCGGGAACGGCAGCACGCCGAAGTCGTGGGCCGCCGTCACCGACACGGGCGGCGAGGCCGAGGTTCTCGGCAATTCGTTCGTCGGTCCGACCACCTGTTCCGCATATGGCGGACCGTTCTGTTCCTACCCGTGGTACGCGTGGAACGGGACGCTGAACGCGTTCACATTCGGCGGCGACTACCCCGGCACGACCAACGACTACGGCAAGGCGCTCCAGTTCGCGCAGACAGAGGACTGCACGAGCCCGAACGGTCCGTATCCGCAGTACTGCGCCACGGTATTGAAGTAGCCCCCGCGCGCGCTTCCCAGATTTGCTGCAAGGCTGAGCGTTCAGGGCCCATCTTCAGCCGGGACTTACCCCCTGCGGTAATTTGGCTGGCGTGGGGGAGCCGCCGGAAATCACCCGTCGCACCCTGGTTGGCGCGCTGGCGGCGGCGGGTGCCGTCTCGCTCGTTCGCCCGGCAGCGGGTGTCGCTGCCGCGCTTACGGCAACAGCGGTGTCGCGCCGGTGGGTCGGCTCGCTTTCGGGAGAATCGGAGCCGGTTTTGGCGGCGGGCCGGTTCGTGCTGGTCGGAGTCGAATGGCATGGTCCCCGCGAGGCGCGGATAGAGCTGCGCGCCAAGGCGCCGAACGGGCGCTGGAGTCCGTGGGCGGTGGCTTCGACCCTCGGGCACGATTCTGATGGGTCAAGGGAGGGCGAGCGGGGCGGTCCGTTGTTCGGCGAACCGATCTGGACGGGTACCGCCGACCGGGTGCAGTTGCGCAGCGATCGCCCAGTTCATGGCGTCAGGCTGGCTTTCGTCGGCCTGACGGCTCCCGCAGCCTCCACGGCCGCCGCGGCGGCGGCGCTCCCGCCGGCGCTTCCGGTGCTGGACGCCGGCCCCGGGCAGCCGCCGATCATCGCGCGCCGCGCATGGGCACACGGACACGCCCGGCCGCGTCATAAGCCCGAGTACGGCTCGATCAAGCTCGGGTTCGTCCACCACACCGCCAGCCCGAACGGCTACGGCGCCGGCGAGGTGCCGGCCATGCTGATGGCGATCTACGCCTATCACGTTCACGTCCGCGGCTGGTGGGACATCGGCTACAACTTCGCGGTCGACCGGTTCGGGCGGATCTGGGAGGCGCGCGCCGGGGGCATCGACATGCCCGTGATCGGCGCGCAGGCGGGCGGGTACAACGCCGAATCGACGGGCGTGGCGGTGCTGGGCGACTTCATGAACGTGGTGCCCTCGAAGGCTGCGGTTGGAGCCCTCGAGCGGTTGCTGGCCTGGAAGCTCTCCCTACATGGGGTGCCGACGAGTGGCCACGTCACGGTGGTCGTCGCTCGGGCCTCCGCCTCCTACACGCCGTTCCGTCCCGGCGCGCACGTCTCGCTCCCGCGCGTGGCCGGTCACCGGCAGGGCGATACCACGGACTGCCCGGGCAACGCGTTCTTTGCCCGGCTCCCGTCGATCCGACCCCGGATCACCCGGCTCGCGGGCACCCCGGCACGCATCACGCTGGACACTGCACCCCGGGAGGCGACCGCGGGCCTAGCTGTCTCTCTTTCCGGTCAGCTGACGCTGCTCACCGATGCGCCGCTCGCGCAAGGCCCAGTCGAGCTGCAGCAGCTCGAGCGGGACGGGGCGCGAACGGTGCTGCTCGCCACAACCGATTCACAAGGGTCGTGGAACACGGCGATCACCCTCCGACACAACGCCGCGCTCCGAGCCCTGCACCGGCCACATCCGGCGACAGTCAGCGACTGGCGGGAGATCTCGATCGCCCCGGCGATCACGCTCGAGCTCGTCTCGACGTCACCGCCGCGAGTCAGCGGCACCATCTCCCCTTCCAAGTCCCACGTGACGATCGACGTCTACCGGGCGGCCAAGCGGCTCGGCAAGCCCGTCTCTCACAAACGGCTGGCTGTCGCGAACGGCTCCTTCCAAGGGAAGATCGAGATCAGCCAACCCGGAAGCTTCGTCCTCATCGCCCGCAGCCACCGCGATTCGACGAATGCCCCCGGCGCATCGACCCAGCTGGCGATCAGCGTCCCCTGACCGGCCGGAGCGCTGAACGACGGCGCCCGCTCAACCGCCGGCCTGCCAGCGCTCATAGATCGCCGCGAACTCCCGCTGCATCTCCGGTGAGAGATCCTCCGGGATCAGGCGTCCGGTCAGCCTCAAGGTCTCCCGCATCTGGGCGAGGTACGCGGTGCAATGCGGACAGCCGGCGAGGTGGTGCTCGAAGCGGCGGCGATCACCGCGTGACAGGGTGCCCTCGAGGTAGTCGGTGACGAGCTCGACGACTTCCTGGCAAGGAATCTCGGCCGGACCCAGGAGGCTCATGCGGTTGCTCCTTGCATCGTGTCCTCTAGGGCCTGCCGCAGACGGCTTCGGCCCCGGTGGAGCAGAACGCGCTCGTTGACCGGGGTCAGGTCCAGGACCTGACAGACCTCGTCCCCACGCAGGCCATCCACGTCCCTGAGCATGACGACGGCGCGCTGACGAGCGGGCATCTTCGCCAGGGCCGACAGGATCTCGGCACGCAGGGCGGTGGCGCCAATTCGATCCTCCACAGCCTCCTCCCAGGCCTCCGGTGGAGAGCTCCAGGCGCCTGAGGCGTCGAAGCGCGAGGAATCGACCGCCGGCACGAAGCCCTCCGGACCAGAAGCCGGAATCGTGCGGGCCTCTCGGGCGCCCGTGCTCCGGGCGCGGTTGACGAGGATGGCAAGAAGCCAGGTGCGCAAGGAAGATCGCCCCTCAAAGCGGTCGATGCCCCGCAGCACGCCGAGCCAGGTCTCCTGCACGACCTCCTCGGCGACGGCGTGGCTGTGAACGAAGGTCTTGGCGAGACGCAGCATCGAATCGTGGTGGCGGCCAACCAGGGTCACGAACGCCTCCTCGTCGCCTGAGCGCAGGCGCTCGAGCAGGCGGATCTCGTCACGGGCCGCATCGGCGCGGTCCCGGACCCATGGAAAGCGAAACTGGATGACAGACATTTACCGGGTACTGGGCGGCGCTGCCTGGCGGGGCAGCGCCGCTCGAGTATCCGTCCTTTCAGGAAGTGGCGATCCCCTCTCCGCCAACGGCGTTCGGAACGGTCACGCTGCCCAGCTCAGTCAGCGCCCCGGCCGAACCGACCTGAAACTCGTCGACGATGCCGTTGCGGCCGGTCTGGACATACAGATAATGACCACCGGGCGTGGGCGCGGCGTCGACTGTGCCGGGATCAGTCGAAGTAGTCGCGGCCAGCGTGAGAGCGCCTGACGGCGAGTCGAGTACTGAGCTCTCCGTCGCGCTACCAGCGTTGCCGGCGAACAGCACGCTCCCGTCGGCGACCAGCCAGCAGGTCGCAGATCCGCCCGTGCCGAGCGAGGCGAGCGGCTGGAGCGTCCCGTCGTCTTGCAGGGAGAAACTGCCGACGGCATTCGGACCGGCCTCACCGACATCCACCTGATGGGCGCCTTCGAACGCCAGCGAGAACGGGACGGTGCCCGGCTCGCTGTTGACGACCGGGGCTGCAGCCGGCAGTCCACGGTCATCAATCGCGAAGACATCGATGGCGTTCGTGTTCCCCTTGGTCGTGACCAGCAGATCACCGCCGTTCGGCGTAAAGGCTATGTCGCCGGGCGTCGTGGTGAACTGGGGCGTTGCGGTTGGATCCAGTCCGAGCGGTCGGGACGAACCTGGGATCGGCGACAGGGAGCCGTCGATCAGGCGGTAGCCCTGGATGGTGCCGCCGTTGAGCGCGTTCAGCACATACACGAGGCCGCCGTGGACGGCGATGCTGACCGGAAAGTCGCCACCGGAAGACGTGATCCGGCGGCGGTGCAGCCGGTCACCGTGCACGCCGAACACGGTCACGGTGTTGCTGCCCGCATTGACGGCGAGCAGTTCATTAGCCCTGGCGTCATAGACGAGGGAGTCCTGCGACGCGAGATGATCGACCTGCGACCCGCCCAGCACCCCGCCGTTGCCTCCGGTCGAATAGGTGCGCGCCGGCGACAGGGAGCCGTGGTGCCCGCGGTCGTAGACGGCGATGGAGTTACCAGCCGTGGCGTCCGTCTGCACGAACACGGCACGATCCCGAGCTCGCTGGTCGTGGGCATGGAATGGGGTCCGGGCGGCGGCAGAGCCGGCCGCGAGTGTCAGCGATACCGCGGCGGTGCTTGCCGCGACGGCGCTCAGTCTGCGAGGAGTCAAGGTGTTCCCTCCGGAGTGATTTGCGTTCCACCCGTTTGGTCCCGCCTCGCGCCAAAGCGTTACATCAAGTACGAGAAGGCGCTCCGGCGCAGCGCCGTCTCAGGCCTCCACGGCCGCGTGCAGTGCGAGCTGCAGCTGGAAGCGCTTGTCCGGGTTGTCCAGGTCTGGCCCGAACAGCTCGCGCAGCCGGCCCATCCGGTAGCGAACGGTCTGCGGGTGGATGCCGAGCTCGGCGGCGATCGCGGCCTGGGCTCCGTGGTGGCGAAGCCAGGCGAGGAGGGTGCCTTCGAGGCGTCTGCGGCTGGCGGGGGTCTCCTGGTCCAGTGGGTGGAGGGCCTGCCGGCGCAGCGCGGTGGCGATCTCCGGAGAGGCGCCGAGGATCAGCCGCTCCAGTTGCTGGTCGGCTTGGACGAGGCGGCCGGGTTCTGCGCTGCGCATCGCCAGGAGAGCCCAGCGTGCGGAGCGATTGGCCTCCGCGATCGCGACGGTTGGTCCGAGTCCGATCGCCACATGGTGGCGGCGGGCCGCGGCAGCCAGTTCCTGGTCCAGGCGTCCGGACTCCGCGGTGCAGATGTGACCGTTGAGTTGATCGGCTGAGTGGATCGCATGTCCACTGAGGAGACGGGTGATCCTGGCCGTGGCGTCGGGCGAGCAGGCGATCATCGCGATCCGGGGTGCAAGGCGCCAATCCGCTCGCAGCGCCGCGTCCTGAAGTTTCTGGAGCGGAGCCGGTGCCTCTGCGGTGAGCAGCCTCAGCAGCTCTTCTCGGTGACGTTGGAGGCTGGCGGCCTGGGCGGCCTGGGCCTGGGCGAACCCCTCCACCGATTCGGCTGACAGCTCGTCGATGTAGGCGAAGATCGCCTCGGCCAGCTCGTGCTGGCCCTCCACGGGAACGCCGGCATCGGCCGCCAGCCGGCTGACTCGCCGCCAGGCAACCCGCGCTCCGACCCGGTACGCCGCCTGGAGCGCGTCGAGACTGCGGCCGGCCCGGTATTCACCGCGACCGAGGCCCCGATTGATGCGGCCGGAGTCCGCCCCGAGCTCGCCGCCGGTAAGGAAGCGCGTGAGCGCCTGGACGACGCCCTGACGGATCCCGTCGCCGAACGGCCCTTGCAGCGGACCCGCGTAGACGGGCACCTCGTCGCCGATCGCCGCGATGATCTCGTCGGCGAGCTGGGACAGGTGCGGCTCGATCGCGGCGGCGGCCGCAGGATGCAGACCAGGTCTTATGTCCACAGCATAAGAAACAGGCCTGAATCTGTCTAGATCTGGTCGAGAAGCAGATGAATTTGTTTCCTAGTCTCCGTTTCGTGACGAGGCTAGAACGGAACGTAAACCTCGCGGCGGTGCTCATCCCTCCGATCGGGATCGCCGTCAGCGTCCCGATCCTGTGGGGTAGTGCCCTGCACCTGCGTGACGTGCTGATCGGATGTGCGCTGTATCTGATCACCGGGTTCGGGATCACGGTCGGCTACCACCGGCTGATGACCCATCGCGCGTTTGCGACCTACCGCATGATGGAGCGCGCCCTGGCGCTGGCGGGCGCCCTCGCCCTGCAGGGCTCCCCATCGGATTGGGTGGCCGATCACCGCAAGCACCACGCGCACACAGATCGCGACGGAGATCCGCACAGCCCGCACGTCGGTCGCGGCGCCGGGCTGCGCGGCAGCCTGACTGGCCTGTGGCATGCCCACGTCGGCTGGCTGTGGCGGACCCAGGGCCAGGCTGACGGGCGCAAGTACGCGCCCGAGCTCTACGAGGACCCGTTCATGCGGGGACTCCATCGGCACTATCACTGGCTGGCCCTGGCGACTTTCGTGCTCCCGTTCCTGCTCGGGCTGGCCCTGACCGGCAGCTGGATCGGCGCCCTGACCGCGCTGCTCTGGGGCGGCCTGGTCCGCGTGTTCCTCATCCACCACCTGACCTGGTCGGTGAACAGCATCTGCCACTTCTACGGTGGCCGGCGCTTCGCTATCGATGACCACTCCACCAATGTGATCTGGCTGGCCCTGCCGTCGCTTGGCGAGGCCTGGCACCACAATCATCACGCCTTCGCCCGCTCTGCCTTCCACGGGCTCAGGCCCTCAGAGGCTCTGCTCGACCCGACCGGATGGGTCATCCGCGTGATGCGCCGGACGCACCTGGCGTGGAATGTGATCGAGATCAGCCCGACGCGGCAAGCCGCCCGCGCGCAGGCCACGACGACCGGCGACCTTCCCGACCTGAGGAGCGCCGCATGAATCGCCAAGGCGAACTGCTGCTCACCGGGGTCACTGGCTTCCTGGGGATCGAAGTGCTGGCACGCTGCCTCGAGCGGGACTCCAGGAACGTCATCGCCCTAGTCCGCGCACCGGATGACCAGAGCGCACAGCAGCGAATCAACGACACGCTCGCGGACGCCCTGGGGGATGCGGCCGCCGAACATGAAGGACGGGTACAAGCGGTCGCGGCGGACGTTTCCCGGCCGGGCCTCGGACTGTCTGGCGAGAAGGTGCGCGAGCTGGCTGAGCGCACCAGAACCGTGGTGCACTGTGCCGCATCCGTCTCGTTCGCCCAGCCGCTTGCATGCGCCCGGCAGGTCAACGTCGGCGGCACGAGCGAAATGCTCTCATTCGCCGAAGCCGCCATGCAGCATGGAGGTTTGGAACGGTATGTCCACGTCTCAACGGCGTTCGTGTCTGGAACGCACCCTGGCCGCTTCTACGAGAAGGACCTGTATCTCGGTCAGGGATTCCGCAACACCTACGAGCAGTCCAAATGCGAGGCGGAGCTGCTGCTGCGGGCAACTCAGCGTCTGCCCGTCACCGTTCTGCGTCCGAGCATCGTTGTCGGCGACCGCCACACCGGCTGGACGGCCGCGTTCAATGTGATCTATTGGCCCCTGCGCGCGTTCGCGAAAGGCCTCCTCAAAGCCGTACCGGCGGTTCCGACGTCGCCGCTCGACGTCGTACCAGTCGACTACGTCGCCGATGCGATCCACGCGCTCGCTCAACACCCCGCCGCCGCCGGACACACCTACCATCTGACGGCCGGAGCGGCCACGACCAGCCTCGGCGAGATCGCCGCGATCGCCAGCGACTACTTCGACCAGCCGACGCCGCAGCTCATCCCCCCGGCGGACTTCGATCTCGGCGCCGTGGACCCGGCGCGCCAACGGGTGTTCGCCGAAGCGGCCGCGTACTTCCCGTACTTCTCGGTGCAGACCAGGTTCGACAACCGCCAGACCCGGGCCCTGCTCGATCCTCTAGGGATACACGCCACTCCCCTCAGCGATTACCTGGACCGGCTGCTGGATTTCGCCACGCACAGCCTCTGGGGCAAGCGTCCGATCACCCGCGCTCAGGCCCGGGGATCTCTGGTCTACGGGTAGCCTCCCCCCGGCCGCTGTCCGGGAAAGTGGGGACGCCATGCGTGCGCAGGCAGCGCGCGAATGCGAGCGCGCGGCGCCGCTGCGCGGCGCTGCCTGGCGGCTCCGGGGACGATTTTGGCCACGCTGCATACTTGCCTGCGTGCCCCACCGCTACCCATCGCTGCTGGCTGCCCCGCCGGCCGCCGAAGGCCGGCTCTGGCTGACCGGCGCACGGCTATTTGACGGAAGCGGCGGCCCTGTGCGCGAGCAGGCAACGGTGCTGATTTCGGGCGGGATCATCGAGCGTGTGGGACAGGCGAGCGACTCAGTGCCCGAAGGCGCCCGTGTGCTCGATCTCGCGGGCCGGATGCTGATGCCAGGACTCGTCAACGCCCATATTCATGTCCAGGGCAAGACACCGACGGCGACGCGCGGCGCCGAGGCGATACTGGCGGGAACCAGCGCCCACTTCCTGCAGGCTGCGTTGCGAGAGACGCTGGCCATGGGGGTGACAACGCTCCGAAACGTCGGATCGCAGAACCTGCAGCCGCAGGAGGCTCGCCAGGCGATGCGCTACGGAGCGTTTCGCGGTCCGCGACTGCTGACGTGCGGGTTGATCATCTCGGCCACGGCTCCCGGCGGACGCTTCTACGGCGCCATGTACCGCGAGGCTGACGGCCCGGATGAAATGCGCAAGGCGGTCCGCGAGCAGCTGCGGGCTGGAGCGGACTTCGTCAAGGTCATGACCACCGGGGCACGGTCAAACGAGCTCGAGGACCCTGATCCGACCCAATTGACTGACGCCGAGATGGCCGCCCTGGTGGACGAGGCGCACCGGATGGGCGTCAAAGTCGCCGCCCACGTTGAGGGGCTCGATGGCACGGCCGCGGCAATCAACCACGGCATGGACACGATCGAG
Organism: Solirubrobacteraceae bacterium; assembly: GCA_035551795.1. GTDB lineage: Bacteria > Actinomycetota > Thermoleophilia > Solirubrobacterales > Solirubrobacteraceae > Palsa-465. The sequence goes on from DASZMP010000001.1 coordinate 13,926, forward strand.
CACGGGATGTACCTCAATCAGCGACCGGACCTGCTCGAACGGATGGCAGCGGCTGGGCAGGTGCTCGTGCCGACGCTGAGTGGCTACTACTGGATGGGCGGTTTGGGCCAGGCGATCGACCCCACTGGCGCGCCCGTCGATCCGGAGATGCTGCCAAGTCTCGTGGAGCTCGCCCACCACAACCTGGAGCAGGGCACCCGCAGCCTGCGGGCGGCCCGCGACGCCGGGGTGAGGATCGCCCTGGGTTCAGACGCTGCCGGGGTCTCGGGGAGTGATACCGCGCTCGAGCTGCTCCGCCTGATCCACCACGGCATGAGCCCCACCGAGGCGTTGTGCTCGGCGACGTCGGTGGCTGCCAGGGCCCTTGACCTGCAAGATCACATCGGCACGGTCGCGCCCGGGCGGCTCGCCGATCTGCTGATAATCGACGGTGACGGCATCGAGCGCCCCGAGCTGCTCCTCGATCCCGACCGGATCTGGCTGGTCCTGCAGCTGGGCGAGCCGGTGGCCGGAACCGCCTGCTCGGCCATCTAGGTTTGCACCGCCTCGGACGCCGGTCGATCTGGCAGCTGCGCCACCCACCAGTCGAAGGGAACAATCCGCATTGCCAGCTCGAACGATCCCCGGTCGAGCGATTCAGCGAGCTGGGCGATCGCCACGAGGTTGTCACGCAGCCACTCGCCCTCGACCGGCCCCGCGGTCTGAGTCGCCAGGCTGACTCGGCTCAGCCGCGGACGGCTCAGATGCTCCTGGAGCGGCTCGGACTCGTCGAGCACGCTGCCCCACCAGTACAGGCGGCTGTAGAGCTCGACATGGCGGTCGACGATCTCCGCGTACATGCCGGAGTTGACCATCACCCCGGCCCAGCGACCAAGCACCTCCTGGCCGTCAGCGAGCCGGGCGGTGATCAGCCGGTGGAGCTCTTCACGGCGCGTGTCACTCGCCAGCATCTCGTCCATCGCCGCAGCGAGACGCGGCGTATCGTGCAGCACCTCTGAGCCTGCCGCGAGCGCGTCGTCCCCGAGCTCACCGTCCGGCACCAGACCGGCCTGCTCGAGCAGGCCGGTCCACACGAGGCGGGCCGCCCGGATGAGGTCGAACAGTGCGTACTGGGCGAGCACCGACCAGCGCTCGCGCTGCCGGCGTTCGAGCAGTTCGTTCAGCACCGCCGCGGTCACCGCGACGACGATCAAGCCGGCGATGAGACCCGCGAACAGCGTGTGGTGCGCCCAGAAGGAGTCGTTGGCTAGGTCCCAAACGATCGCGCCGGCAAGCACGAGCACGCTGACACCGCCCGCGATCCGCGTCGCGCGCATATACGTCCGCAGCGAAGCGGTACGGCGGGGCCCGGTGGGCTGACGAGCCATGGCCGCCGAGCATATCTACGCCCCGCACCGATCCGCGGTGAGTATGGGCACGTCCGATCAAGGGCGCTCGAACTCGCTCCTCGCCTCGGCCACGCGTGGACGGATGTCGCAGCCCTCCAGATGATCGTTGACCAGACCCATCGCCTGCATGAACGCGTAGACCGTGGTCGGTCCGACGAACTTCCATCCGCGTCGCTTGAGGTCCTTGGCGAGCGCCTTTGACTCCTCGGTGACGGCCACGTCCGCCAGCGCCGCGCGGTCCGGTCGCCCCGTTCGAGGCGCCGCCGGTGCAAATCCCCAGACGTAACTGGCGATGGAGCTCGCGGACTCAACCAGCTCGACGGCGCATCGAGCGTTATTGATCACCGCTTCGATCTTCCCGCGGTGGCGCACGATGCCCGCGTCGGTCAGCAGCCGGCGGACGTCGCGTTCACCGAACCGCGCGACCCGCTCGAAGTCGAAGCCCGCGAATGCGGCCCTGAACGCTTCGCGCTTGCGCAGGATCGTCAGCCACGAGAGACCGGCCTGGAAGCCCTCGAGACTGAGCTTCTCGAACAGGCGCACGTCGTCGGCGACGGGGAACCCCCATTCGCTGTCGTGGTAGGCAAGGTACTCCGGCGTACTGCCCGCCCACCAGCAACGCACGGTGCCGTCGTCTCCGCGGGCCAGCCCCTCCATCGTGCGTCCGTCAGGCACGCTCGTAGACCTGCACCTGAACGCCGTCAGGACCAACCCGTCTGGAGTCCGTGAGCTTGAGCTTCAGCCGGCCGATCCCGTCAGGGAATAGGCGCTTTCCCCGTCCGAGCACGGTTGGGAATACCATCAGGCGGAGCTCGTCGACCAGGTCGGTCTCCAGCAGGCTGGCGACCAGGGCGCCGCTGCCGGCAACCAGAATTGTGCCCGTGGTCCGGTCCTTGAGCTCTGCGAGCGCCCGTCTCACGTCGCCGGAGATAATCGTCGTGTTCTGCCACTCCGGATCTTTGAGCGTGTTCGACACGACGTACTTTGGAGCGCGGTTGATCTTCTCGGCGAACTCCCCCTCACGGGAGGGCCAGGCGGCGGCAAAGCCCTCGTAGGTCACGCGGCCGAACAGTTGAGCCTCGGCCTCCATCAGCTCATCGAGCTTGAACCGGTCGCCCTCCTCGCCGCGGTCGTACTCAAACGTCCAACCGCCGTACTCGTAGCCCTCGGCCCCTCCGGGATCCTCAAACACGCCATCAATCGAGACGAACTCGGTGACCACCAGCCTGCCCATCGCACACCTCCTCTCGCGTTTGCACCAAATGACGGCCGGCGTACGTCAAACTCATCGATCACACGTGCCCGCGTTCGTCCTGCGACTCATCGCCCCGCGCCCGAACTTCGCCCGGACCCTGACCGACTCGGAGCGGGAGATCCTGGGCCGCCATGCGGCTCACTGGCGGCCGTACGTGGAGCGCGGCGAGATGGTCGCATTCGGGCCGGTGCTCACCGACGATGACTCGTATGGCCTTGCCGTCGTGGAAACAGACGACGAGCAGGCGCTCCGCGAGTTCGCCGCCCAGGACCCGGTTGTCAGCACCGGAACCGCGGTCTTCGAGTTCGGCAGGATGGCCGCGGGTCACGTCCGGGGTTGCACTAGGGCGTGCGGCTGAGGGCGACGACGGGGATCGGCCGCGTCGTCTTCTTCTGGTAGGCCTCGTAGCGGTGGCTGTTGTGTTCGTTGACGATCTGCCACACGCGGGCGTAGTCCGGGTCCCCAGGCCCGATCTCGGTGCCCGTCGCCTGAAATCGGTTGCGCCCGATCTGGATCTGCACGTCGGGCTTGGCTCGAAGATTCAGCAGCCACGCCGGCGCTTTCGGATCGCCACCCTTGGACGCGACGACCAGGTAGCGGTCGCCGTCCTTGGCGTAAACAAGCGAGTTGATGCGGGTCTGACCGCTCTTGCGGCCGGTCGTTCGGAGCATCAGGCACGGCACGCCCAGCATCCGGTGCCCCACCAGGCCGTCGCTGCGCTCGTAGAGAAAGGCGTGGACCTGGAGGACCTTGTGAAAGACGCGTTCGGAGATCGACATGCCGGCAGACACTACGCGAGCCGGCCTCGTGGGGCGGCGCCGGCCGCCGTCCCACTGGCTTAGGTGATCGCTCGCAGGCTCGCCGTGACGAGGATCGCGATCAGGAACACGGCCACCAGTGATCTTCCACGCCACAGCGCGAGCGCCCCGGCCGCGACGCCGGCCACCGTCGGACCGCTGGCCGCGTACTGGCGGTTTGAGTCGAATAGGTCGCTGACCACCAGCGCACTCAGCATCGCGATCGGAAGCAGGCCGGCGATTCGCTGGACGCGGGGGTGACTGATCAGCGACTCCGGAAGCGACACGCCGGCGAGCTTCAACCCGTAGGAGGCGACCGAGGCGACCAGGATCGTGGCCCACAGGGTTGTCACTCGTCCTCCGGCCGCCGGCTGGCTGCGCTCGGGAGCAGCCCGGCGAAGATCGCGACTGCGGCGGCGGCGATGATCGGGACTCCGGCCGGAACCGCTGTGACGAGGGAGAGCGTCACGATGACCGCGCCGAGCGCGACGGCTCGACCGTGCTCGCGCGCGAGCTGTGGCCACAGCAGGGCCAAGAAGATCGCCGGCGCCGCGGCATCGAGCCCAAACGCAGACGTGTTGATCCCGCTGCCGATCAGCGCTCCCCCCAGGGTGCCGAGATTCCACAGGGCGAAGAGGGTGATCCCCGTCGCCCAGAATGCGCGACGGCCGGCCCGCACGGTGGGTTGGGCCATCGCCATCGCCGTGGTCTCGTCGATGACGAAATGTGCCGTCGATGCGCGGCGCAGGCCGCGGGGACGAACGAGCCGGGCGATCGGCACCCCGTAGAACGTGTTACGCAGGCCCAGGAGCAGCGCGGCCGACAGCGCGGCCAGCGGAGCCCCACCGGCGCCAAGGATTCCGACCAGGGCAAACTGCGAAGCCCCGGTGAACATCACGGCGCTCATCACGACCGCCTGAATCACGCTCAGCCCGGCCGCGGTCGCGACGGCCCCGAAGGTCAGGCCGAACGCGCCGGCATACAGCCCGATACCTGCCGCGGCACGGAAGATCGCCTGGTGCTCGTTCACGAACGACACACTACGCGCGGCATCCGGCAACGCGATAGCAACTTCCACCGCTCCGGGACGCTTGTGCGCAATGATTTGCGCTCATGGACGCGATTGATCGCCAGATCGTTGCTCGGCTACAGCGAGACGGGCGACTGTCAAACGTCGAACTGGCCGATCTGGTCGGTCTGACCCCGGCGCCCTGCCTGCGTCGCGTCAAGCGCCTGGAGGGCGAAGGGGTGATCCTCGGCTACACCGCACGCATCAACCCCGACGCCATCGGCCGAGGCTTCGAGGTCCTCGTGAACGTCGACCTCACCCACAAGGACAGGGCGACGTTCGACGCGTTCGAAGCGGCCGTCGTGGCATTCGACGAGGTCATCGAGGTACGCCGCATGTTCGGTCTCCCCGACTACCTGCTGCGCGTGGCCACGGCCAGCATCGACAGCTACGAGACGTTCGTCTCGACCCGCCTTGGAGATGTGCCCGGCGTCGACAAGCTGGACTCCCACATCACCATGAAGCTGATCAAGCCAACCAGCCCCCAGATCACTGTGCGTTGACGGTCAGGACCCGTTAGCGTCGCTCGAAGTGCCAGTCGTCCGGGACCGCCATGGGCGCCGAGTGATCGCTCGGCCATTCAGCGAGCGGCTGCCCGGCGAGGTTGATGGAATCGCTGCGGCGGGCTGGCTGCGCGACGAGCCGCGCGGGGTTGCGCTGAGCGGCGCCTGGCTGGGCGCCGCGACGATCCTCTCCTCCCACCCGCTGCTGTCGGTGGCGCCCGATGATGATCCTTTCGCCGCGCTTGACTCGCTGCCCTTCGAGCTCGATCTCGGCGGGGACCGTTGCGAGGCCACGGTGGCCGGGGGCTGGTTTGGCTGGCTGGGCTTTGGTCTGTCGCGCGCCGTGGAGCGCGTGCCTCCGCCTCCCCCACGCAAGCTTGTGCTGCCGCAGTTCGACCTGGCCTTTCACGATCATGTGGTTCTCCGCAAAGCGGACGGGAGCTGGTGGTTCCAGGCGCTGTGGACTGAAGCCCGCGCCGAGCTGCTGAGCGCGCGTCTGGCCTGCTGGCGCTCACGCCTGAGCGGTGGCGCGCCACCCGTAGGGACCTTTCGAGCAGAGCCGTTGACACCGGTCGGGGCGGGGCTTGCCGGTCATCGTGCGGCGGTCACCGAGACGATCGAGCGAATCGCGGCGGGTGAGCACTCGCAGGCGAACCTCTGCCTGCGCCTCGAAGCTGGGTTCGAGGGCGATCCACTTGACCTGTGGACAACGGCGACCGCCGCCGGCCGGCCCGCGTACGCGGCCTACATCGCGCCGAACGCCGGCGACCACACGGTCGTGAGCCTCTCGCCCGAGCTGTTTCTGAGGCGGACCGGCCGCCGGGTCCTCACCCGTCCGATCAAGGGCACCGCGCCGATCGCGTCCGATCCGGAGGTGCTGACGTCCAGCGAGAAGGATCGGGCGGAGAACGTGATGATCGTCGACCTGATGCGCAACGACCTGGGGCGCGTCTGTCAGTACGGCTCGATCACAGTCGAGGAGCTGTGCGCCCTCCGCTCGGCCCCCGGCGTCTGGCAGCTCGAGTCCTCGGTCCAAGGCCAGCTCAGACCCAACGTGACCGATTCACAGCTGCTGCGCGCGACCTTCCCGCCCGGTTCGGTGACCGGCGCCCCGAAGGTCCAGGCGCTGCGCACGATCCACGAGCTGGAGGGCAGCGCGCGCGAGACCTACTGCGGCGCGGTCGGGCTGTGCTCACCGGTCGCCGGGGTCGAGCTCAACGTGGCGATCCGGACCCTGGAGCTGGCCCGCGGAAGGCTCTGGCTGGGAGTCGGCGGCGGAATCGTCTCGGACTCCTCGCCTGAGGCCGAGGTCGCCGAAGCGCTCACCAAGGCCCGGGGTGTGGCGGATGCGGCCGGGCTGGCGCTCGCGCACGAACGCATCGGGGCAGCGCCGGCACGGGTCCCGTTCAATCGGGCGGAGCGACCGGACCCGGCGCAGGGCGTAATCGAGACGCTCCGGGTGTCCGCCGCTCGCGCCGCTCACCTGCCTGACCACCTGACCCGGTTGAGGGCGAGTTGCACGGAGCTCGGGCTGAGCTTGCCCGCCGAGGTCGAAGCCCGGATCAACTCAGCGGCGGCCGAGCTCGGCGAAGGCGGTCTGCGGTTGACGGTCAGCCCATCGGGGATCGGCATCGTCACCAGGCCGCTGCCGCCGACGGGGCCGATGCAACTGCTTCCCGTGGCCGTGCCCGGAGGCCTCGGCGGACACAAGTGGGCCGACCGCGGACTGATCGAGACCCACTCCAGTCCCGGCATCACACCCCTGATCTGCGACAGCGATGGCAGCGTGCTCGAAGCCGGCTACGCCGCAGTCCTGGTCGCGATCGGCCGGCGCATCGTCAGCCCGCCGCTGGACGGCCGGCTGCTGCCCTCGCTGTCACGGGAACGCCTGCTGCACGCTGCCTCCCGCGCCGGCTGGGAGGTCTGCCTCCGCGAGCTCTCTCTATCCGAGCTGGCGAGCGCAGACGCGATCGTGCTCACCTCGAGCCTCCGGGGCCCACACCCCGCCAGCTTGGCTGGACGGCCATTGCCGCGTGCGGCGGCCGAGCTGTGCCAGGCGCTACAGCTTGGCTCACCGAGCGAAGCGCAGCGCGTACAGCGTGGCAGCGACCGCCGTCGCCAGGTTCAGTGACGACACCCCAGGGGCCATCGGCAGCGCCACCCGTCGCTGCGCGTGTGCCAGAACCTCAGCGCTGAGTCCGTCTCGCTCGGTTCCGAAGGCCAGGATCGCCGCCCGCGGAATTGCCTCGGGCGTCAGCGGCTCCCCCTCGGGATCGAGCGCCACCAGCTGACGGCCTCCCGTTCTGATCGCGCGCAGGTGGTGGACGGGCAGTGCGAAGTGCAGACCCGCGCTGGCGCGCACGGCATCCGGATGCCACGGGTTCTGGCGCCCGGTCGTCATCACCCCCGCGGCACCGGCGGCTGCGGCCACCCGAACCACCGCGCCCAGATTGCCGAGGTGTCTGGGGTCCTCCAGTAGAACCACATGATCTGGACCGGCGAGAACCGAGTCGGGATCGGGCTGAGCCGGCCTTCGAGCCACGGCCACCACCTGGCCTCGCCCTACCACCTCCTTGAGGGCGGCCGCGTCCACCACCTCGACGGCAATCCGGACATCCGGGGCCAGCCGCTTTCGCAACTCCTCCAGAGCCTGCGGATCAGCCGTCCAGGCGCCGAGCACGTCTGCGCCGAAGCGAAGCGCGTGCTTGAGCGCGTGAAAGCCCTCCAGCACGACGAGTCCCGGCGCTCGCCGAGCCCGGCTGACATCGGCGAGCTCGAGGTGAGGGCCGATCGGCATACGGCGTCCAGTCAAACAGACACCGGCTGAACACCGGGGAGCCTGCCTGGGGCGAATACGATGAGCCGGTGGGAACTCCGGTAACCGCGCTGCTGATAATGGATGTCCAGCCCGAGATCGTCGAGCGCTTCGGGAGTGACACCGGCCTGATCGAGCGAATCACGCGGGCGGCGAGGGCGGCCCGGGAAAGCGGGATTCGCGTGATCTTCGTGAAGGTCGGGTTCCGAGCCGGCTATCCCGAGATAAGCCCCCGCAGCCACACGTTCGCTCGGGTGGCTGAGTCCGGCGGGTTTGTCGAGGGCAGCTCTAGCGAGATACATCCGGCGCTGGCTCCGCAACCTGATGACATCGTCGTGACCAAGCGAAGGGTGAGCGCGTTCGCTGGCAGCGATCTGGATGTGGTGCTTCGGGCCGGGGGGATCGAGGCCCTCGTCCTCTGCGGGATCGCCACCAGCGGTGTGGTGCTGTCGACGCTGCGCCAGGCCGCCGATCTGGATTTCTCGCTCTCGGTGCTCGCGGACGCTTGCACCGATGCCGACGAGGAGGTACATCGTGTGCTGTGCGAGAAGGTGTTCCCACGGCAGTCCGAGGTGCTCACCGTCGAGGAGTGGGTCAGCACCCTCACGCAGCACCCGACGGGACACTAGATCTGGTCCGCGAATGAGGAGCGAGCATGACTCTTGAGCAGCCGCAGGTGCCCAAGGACGATCTTCCTATCCTGTTCGTCTGCCACGGAGACGACGGTGGTCCCCGCGTGCATCCGTGTCGCCGGGTCCAGGAACGGCTCCGTGCCGGCGGCATCGCCTACGAGAAGGTCATCGCCGGCCATGGAAGCCCCCTCCCGTTCCTTCGGAAGGGCTCGCGCGACGAGCTGCTCGCCGCCACGGGCACTACCAAGCTTCCAGCGCTCAAGCTGCCCGATGGCACGGTCATCGCACATTCGCGAGACATCCTCGCCTGGTGTGAGCAGCAGTAGCCGCTGCGCCCCCCGGTCCCGTCAGCTGACGGCCTTTGCCGCCGCCTCCAGCTGACCGTACGCGACCAGTCCCTCACCCACGAACTGGGTTCCTGCGGGGCCGCTCATGATCAGCCCGGGGGTCCCTCGCGCCCCGTCCACCAGCGGGAGCTGCCGGACAGCGGCCCGCCCGTCGCCCTGCACCTGTGAGAGCAAGGCACGATCTCGGCGGTCCGAGACCCACGACTTGAGGTTCAAGCCGTGTACCTGACCGGCCAGCTGGTCTAGGAACCCGGGCGTCACGTAGAGCGTGCCTTCGCGGCCCTGCTGACGGTAAAAGAGCTCCTCGTAGTACCAGAACCTGCTCTGTACGCCGGCAGCATAGGCGGCGGTCTGCTGCTCGTCGAACAGGCTCTGTCCGTCGGAGAAGTCCGAGCAGGTGGCCGTGCAGAAGGAGCGGTAGACGATCTTGGCCCGGCCCGTTCGGACCTGGTCGCGGACGAACTGCGGGAGGCCGCCGACCACGCCATCAAGCTCACCGCCACTGGCAAACGCGGCACAGATCGGACACTGCAGGTCACCGAAGAACGTCAGGGTGATCCTGGCATCCGGGTTTCCGAGCTGGGTGCCGCGCTCAGGAATGCCGGTCAGGAGAGAGTTGACCTGCGCGTAGATCCTCTTCGCCGCGGCGCCCGTGGCCAGTCCGGAGCGGCCGGTGGAGCCGGCGGAGATGGCGATCGCCACCGCGATCACGACGATCGCCGGGACCCCGACCCTGGCGAGCGTCTGTACGCGACGCGTCCTCGTCCGCTTGGCCGCCGCGGTGCGGTCCGCAGCCAGCCTGCGCTCCCGGGCCTCCTGCTTTCTCTGGAGGCGAGATGCCACCGCTCAGACGAAGTCCCGGCAGTGCACGAACCCGAACCTCCGCCACGGCTTCGGACAGCCGAACTCGGCAGCCCGAACGGCCTCGGCCAGAACCGTGTAGCTGCGCCCCACTGCCAGGGTCAGAGCCGCCCTGGGTCCGCGGAAGCCGAGCGTCGGGGTCCCCAGTACGTGGGCCCGGGTGGCAGCCCTCTCCTCCTGGCGGACCCCGTGGAGCAGGCCTGGGGACCGGCGGGCACTCTGCCAGCGCCCGACGTTGAGCCCGGGGACCTGATCGGCGAGAGCGACCAGGTAACGGCGGGGCACGTACGCCGTACCGGCGTGGCCGTGCTCGCGGTAGAAGAGCAGCGCGTACTGCCAGAACAGACCCTGCTGGCCGGCCGCGTAGGCGGCGGCCTGCTGGGCATCGAACACCCGCATCCGGCGGACATCGCACGTCGCGGTGCACAGGGAGCGATACGCGATCTGCGCCCGGCCGTTGCGCACATCAGCGTTCACAAACCGGGCAAATTGGGTCGACCACAGGAAGCGCGAGCACTGCTGACACTCCAGGTCGCCGTACAGGGTGACCCTCACGGGCGCGCTGGATGAGCCCAGGTGGCGCCCCGACTGCGCAAGCCCGCCGACCAATCCGGTCACCGCGTGATACCCGGCCGACGCAGCATTGAAGGTCGGCGGTGGCACGCGCTGATCTCGCAACGACCCGATCGCGATTGCGCCCACGGCCAGGGCAACCGCGATGCCGAGCGCCGCGACCAGTGGACTCGGCGTGAGCCTCCAGCGCCGCGCAGCCACAGGTAGACCGGCGAACCGGCTCCAGACTCCGGTCGAACCCGTCGAGGCAAGCCGCCGCCGCGCCACCTCGGCCAGATCCCGCTCGAGCTGAGGAAGCACGCTCACGTGGCGCCTCCCAACCGCGCGCGCAAGGTGCGCAGCCCGCGACTCACCCGCTGTCGCACCACGGCCTCGGAGCAGTGCAGCTCCACGGCGATCTCGTGGTACTCGCGCTCTTCGATCACCCGCGCCCGCACGGCATCGCGCTCCTTCTCGGGCAACCGCGCCAGTTCCATCAGCGCCTCACCGTCCGCCTCGCCCAGTCGCTCGATTGATGCGATCAGCTCGTCATCGAGCACAAGGTGCGGAAGGCCGAGCCGCAACCGGGCGGACGTCTCTACGCGACCCTGCCGCCAGCTCTTGCCCAAGACATTACGGGCGATTCCGAACAGCCACTGGTCTTCGCGCCCCAGCCGGGGATCGAATTTGTCCACCGACTCGAGCGCGCTGGCGAACGTCTCCGCCGTCAGATCGGCAGCCAGGTCCGCCCGCCCGGTCGCCCGCCAGAAGAACCGGAGCAGCGGTCGTTCGAATTCCCGGTAGAACCGGGTGAACGTGTCCACTCCAGCCCCGGGACCGGAATCACCGCCTGCACGACGCGTGTATCCCATCGCCCCCCATTACCGCACCCTTCCCGATCTGTGACAAGACCCAGCGCGCGCGGCCGGCTGGCGGCAGCCTCACACCGTGTGGAACTCGATCCGGTAGCGGCCGCCCGCCTTCACCTGCGGCCGCTGCCACAGCCGGACCGCTGGGTGTCCCGCTGACCGGCCCGGTACCGCTGCACCGCGACCAGCGCCCAGATTGCCTCGACCACTCCGAAGGGCCAGGTGCCGGCCAGGAACCCGTAGGCGCTGGAGAGCGCACAGCCGCAGGCGAAGGCCAGCACGAATCCGCGGTGGCGGCGCTCGAGCGCGTACATCACCATCATGAACGTCACTGCGGTGGCCCCGAAGGCGGTGAGCAATGGTCAGCGTCCGTCGAGCAGAAGCGTCCAGGAGTCGATCGACGAGATCGCCAGCATGCCGTTCTGATGCCAGTTGTCCTGGCCCAGCCGCTCCCGGACGACATCTTTGGATGGAGCGTCGATCAGGTGGAGGATCTCCCGCTCGCCCTCGAGGGGCCCGCCGAGGATGATGAAGCCGTCGTCGACGAGCGAGTCCACAAAGCGAGCGTGTCCGTCGAAGCCATCCTGCTCGCGGAGACTCCGCGACCAGTCCCACGGATCGCCGCGCTGAAGCCGGACTGCGAAGTACACGATCCGAACCTTACGCTCGGACCGCGACGGCGAGCGGGAGATGTCAGCGAGCGGGCGTCAGCCGGCTGCGCTTCCGTCCTCGGCCTGATCCCACACCTGAACCACCGTCTGTTCGGTGATGAGGCCGCTGTCGAGACCGATCAGCGTCGCGCACAGGACATTCGTGCCGTCGGGATAGCGACAGGCCTCCGAGAACGCCGCGGTGTGCTCGTCGGCGACGGCGCGACGGACGGCGTGGGTCATCTCCCGCTCGCACGTGTCATCGAGCCAGAGCCGGATCTCATCCCGGCCGTGCAGCACCCGCGGCGCGGCTGCGAAATACGCCCCGGGGTAGGGGCGGTTCTCAGGTCACCGGATCGCAGGCCACGACCACGCGATTGCGCCCGGCGGTCTTGGCCGCGTACAGGGCCTTGTCGGCCGCGTGCAGCAGTTCCTCGGCGTCGGTGGCGTGCAATGGGTAGGCGGCCACGCCGGCCGACAGGGTGAGCGCAGCGCCGGTGTACCACTCCGCCGTCGGGCGCTGGCGGCAGCGGTCGGCCACCATGAGTCCGGCCTGATGGTCAGCTCGGGGCAGAAGAATCGCGAACTCCTCCCCCCCGATCCGGGCCACGAACTCCCCGTCACGCACCGAGGCGCGCAGGGATTCAGCGACCGCGACGAGCGCCGAGTCGCCGGCGGCATGGCCGAACCGATCATTGATCAGCTTGAAGCCGTCGATGTCCACCTCCACCAGGGTGAGCGGCATGGAGCTGAGCCGCGCCCGCTGCAGGAGCGTGTCCAGGCGCAGGTTGAAGGCGCGGCGGTTGAGCAGTCCGGTCAGCTCGTCGGTGTCGGCCTGCGTGCGAAGCAGGTCCCGCTGGCGCGCCGAGTCGAGCGCCAGCGCCACGATGATCCCGAAGCGCTCGATGATCAGCGCCTCGAAGTCTGAGAAGGTGGGGTCCTCGTCATACCGGTAGACGTTGAGCATGGCGATCGTGCGCCCGGCCACCTCCAGGGGCACGCAGACGATGGACTCGGGCTCCTCGGGCGTGCCGGGAACCGTCTCGGCGGCCGGATCCAGATCGCTACGGGGCACGTTGCGGACGCGACCCTCTCGCAGCGTGGCCCCCGTGATCCCGCGGGTCAGCGGAAAGCGCTGGGCCATGACCTCCTCGGAGTAGCTGCCGAACGCGAACATGGGCACGAACAGCCCGGCGGACCGGTCGATCTCGTACAGGGTCAGGTCGTTGAACGGCACCAGGCGCCCCAGGCCCTGGGCCACCCGCAGCAGTGTCTGCTGGAGCGACTCGGCGGTCAGCACAGCCGACGCAGCGTCCATCAACGCGTCAAGCGTCGAGGCCCACAGCTCGGGTGTCACGTTCACCGCAGTCATTTTGAGTCGGACTTTCTTCCTCGACGGCATTTATCGGCACATCCGCCGGATGACCTAGTCCGTAGAACCCCGCGACTCGCCACCAGCCCGGGGATGCCTGGAAGAATCAGCTGGTGCCCAACCTATCCGCCGCGGGGACGGACTGGCCAAAATGGCCATTCGCGGGCGTTGCGGGCATGGTTACGTGACCCGCCGGCGCTCACCACCCCGCGAGCTCGCCCGGCGCGGCGAGCTGGTGGCCGAGCGCGACACCGAGCGCCCATCGGGCCGGTTGCTGCGCCAGCGCGACATGGACGCCTCCTACGTCGACCTGGCCGATCCGACCCACCTCGAGTTCGATTATCTGCGCTGGATGCAGATCGTGCTGCTGGCCACCGGAGCCCGGCGCAACCTCCACATCGGGGGCGGCGCCTGCGTGCTGCCCAGAGCGCTGGCCGCCAGAGATCCAGAGGGACGTCAGGTGGTGTGCGAGCGAGACGGCGAGGTCCTGGCCATGGCCCGGGAGCATCTCGGTCTGCGGCGGGCGCCGGGACTGCGCGTCCGCCAGGCCGAGGGCGGCGCGTTCCTGGCCCGCCAGCCCTCCGCGAGCTTCGACGCGGTGGTGATCGACGCCTTCGAGGGTGCGTCGGTGCCGCCGGCGCTGGTCTCCCCGCAGGGGCTGCGCGAGGCCGCCCGGGTGGCCGGACTCGTGCTCATCAACATCGTCGATGGCCGCACCGGGCGGCTGGTGAACTCGGTCGCCGGTGCCCTCGCCCTGACCTTCCCCGAGGTGTGGCGCATCCGGGGTCGGGGCGGCAACAGCGTCCTCGTGGGTGGTCGGCTGACACAGCCGGCGCATCAGCGGATCGCCGGCCAGCTAGCCGGCGATCCGTCCCCAGCGCAGCTGGAGGCGATGGCGGTCAGCGAACGAACCGTCAGCTGACCCACGACTGGACGCACGGCCAGGTTGCCGGCCTGGGACTAACGCGATCCACTCTCGGCAGCCGAGCCATAGGGCGTGGCGCCAAACAAACCACGCTTCCACCATCTTCTGCCGCTCCTGCTCACACTCTCGCTGGGTCTGAGCCTTCCCGCCGCCGCCGGCGCCGCCTCCGGCACCTCGACCGTACGGGGCACGCTGCGAGTCCTCGGTCCCTCCGACTTCGTCGTGCAGACCGCGGGACGGGGGCGCGGCGTGACTCGAGCCCTGATCTCCACCGCCAACCAGCTGGCCGCCAAGAACTACCCATACGTGTGGGGCGGCGGTCACGCGCAGGCCGGAGTGCCGAGCATCGGCATCAAGGGCCCGGGCCATAACGGCCGCCGCCGGGGATTTGACTGCTCGGGCTCGGTGGCCGCGGTCCTGGCCGGCGCCGACATCTGGCCGGCGGGCGGGGGGGTCCCGGGCGACGCCGGGGTCATCTCCGAGCTGCGGTCGTGGCACATGCTCGCGCGGGGCGCCGGCAGCGGCCCCACCCAGGTGACCCTGTATGACGATCCAGGCGTCCACATCTTCATGAGCATCAACGGGCGCGTCTTCGGGACATCGGCCGGTGGTGACGAGGGCAACTCGAAGGGCGGACCCGGCTGGCTGGACGGCTCGACCCCCGACGCCTTCAGCCGCACGTACAAGCGCTACCACCTGCTCAGCTCGGTCGTGCACGGCCGCATCAGCGGCCAGAGCATCGGGTTCCGGCCCGGCTCGTTGCAGAACCTGGTCGGGCAATTCCAGGTCGGCGAGCCGATGTCGGTCAGCTACCGAGCAACCAAGTACGGGACGCTCGTGGCCACCGCAGTGGCCTATCCGGGTGCCAGCTCACTGACCGGCACGGTCACGGATGTGGCGCCGGACGGCAGCAGCGTGACGATCCAGCCGAGCTCGGGTACCCCGGTAACCCTGTCGAGCGGGACACTGTTGGACCTCGTGACCGGCAGCGTGTTCGCCGGGGACACGGTCACCGCCACGTACTCCTCGGTGGGCGGCACCGACACGCTGCGAACGATCGTGTCCACCGCCTCCGCCACGTAGACTCGCGCCCCGCGCAGCGCCGGGCATTAGCGTTGCGGCGGTGATCTGCCCCCACCCGAGGCGCGTAGCACCTTCGTGGAGCTGACACCACGGCTGATCCCCGTCGCCGTGCCCGACGATCCCGAGGGCCTGGTGGTCGTCCTGCACGGTGGCGCCAAGCGCGGCGAGACCCTGATGGTTAGCCCGGCCCAGCTGTCGGTGCTGCGCATGATCCCGATCGCCCGGCGCATCGCTCGCGCCGGACGGCACCGGCTGGCGGTGTTCCGGCTGCTGAACGCCCGGCGCGGCTGGGACACGGCCCACACCCCGGTGGATGACACCCGCTGGGCACTTCAGCAGCTGTTCGGACGCTTCAGCCGGAGCCTGCCGTGCTGCCTGGTCGGCCACTCCCTGGGAGGCCGGGCGGCCCTGCTGGCCGCTGGTGAACCCGAGGTGCACAGCGCCGTGGCGCTGGCCCCGTGGGTTCAGCCGTCGGATCGACCCGAGGGCGTGCGGGGCAAGCCGATCCTGATCATCCACGGTTCTTGGGACCGGGTGGCCGATCCGGCCAAGGCCGCTGAACTGGCCCGTCGCCTCCAGGACCGGGACGGAGCCCAGGTCGACTTCCGGCTGATCCGGGGCGCCACGCACGCAATGCTGGCCCGGCACGACAGCTTTTCGGCGCCGGCTGCACAGTTCGCGGTGGCGACACTCAGACGCCGCTGAGCGGGCGCGGAACGAGCTCCTCGTCCTCGCCCGGACGAGACCTGCGCCGGCCCACGGGAACCTGGAGCGGCCCGATCTCGAACCCGCGCCGCCGGACTTCCTCCACCAGCGGCTCGATCAGCGCCACCGTGTTGGCGGCGCTGTCGCTGGTCGAGGCGTAGCGACGCGAGTCGTGCAGGAGGATGACCGAGTCCCCATACAGCGCCCGAGCGACATGGTCAAGCATCGCCTGAGGCTCGGTGTCTCGGTAGTCGCGCGGGTCGGATGTCCAGAGCACCAGCTGCAGTCCCGTCTGATCGGCGAGCTCGAAGGACGACGGGTGATTCAGACGGCCGTAGGGCGGGCGCCAGAGGACCGGGCGCGGGAGCTCCTGTGCCTGGATCGCCGTCAGCAACTCCGCCACGTCGGCGGCCAGCTCAGTGCGAGACTGCACGTCGTGGGGCCGGTGGCGGGAGCAGTGGGCCTCGACGCGGTGCCCGCCCCCGGCGATGGCGGCGAGCAGATCCGGGCCGGCCGGCTCGGCGATCTGCTCCGTCACCACGAAGAAGGTGGCCGTGACGCCGGCGCGCTCCAGCGCCGCGAGGACGAGCGGAGTCCACCGCTCATCCGGGCCATCGTCGAAGGTCAGGGAGACGACCACGCCGCCGCTAACCGGTCGGGCTATGGTTTGAGACCGTGTCCGATGTCGCCGACGCACCGCCCCGGATTCTCGTCTGGAGCGACTACATATGACCGTTCTGCTACGTCGGCCTGGAGCGGGCGGCGTGGCTTGAGCGCCGGTTCGGCGCGCAGATCGAGTGGCGGCCGTTCGACCTGCACCCGGAGTACCCACCGGAGGGGATTCCTCGAGCCGAGCTGGAGGCCCGCTACGGGTCGGCGTTCAGCGATCGGCTGAACGCGATGTTCGATGAGGCTGGACTGCCCCACGCCGAGCGGCTGGACCGGGTTTCGAACTCCCGGCGGGCGCAGATGCTGGGCGAGCTGGCGCGCGAGCGCGGGCTGCTGGCTCAGCTGCACCCGCGCCTATTTGATGCGTACTGGGCCCGGGGGCTGGACATCGGCTCCGAGGAGGTTCTCCGGTCGGAGGGTCTGGCCGCCGGGCTGGACGAGGAGGGGATCGACCGGGCGCTTGAGGACGAGCGCTACCTGCACGAGCTGGCGCAGCAGACCGAGCGGGCGATCCAGCTCGGCGCCGGTGGTGTCCCGGCATGGGTCGTGGACGAGCGTGTGCTGATCCCGGGAGCCCAGCCGCATGAGGTGTTCGAGCAGATCATGGAGCGGCTCGGCCACATGCCCTTGAACGGGGCATAGCCTGACGGCGTGCTGGTCATCGCCCATCCATACTTCGAGACCGAGGAGCCGCTCGTCTGGGACGAGGCCGGCACCTACGTGGAGACCGACGCCCTGTTCCAGAAAACGATCACCCACGAGTAAAATCACGGGCTGGGTGAAATCGTCAGCGCGCTGATGGAGGCGGGCCTGGAGCTGACTACGCTGGTCGAGCACCAGCGCGTCCCCGGGGAAGCCCTACCCGCGCCGTCAAGCCGGCGCGGTGAGAAATAACTCAGCGCCGCCCGGCTGCGCCCGCAATGATCTTCGCCACCCAGATCGGCCGGCCCACCCCGGCCTCGCCCACCAAAACCGGCCGGCCCGACCCGGCCATGAGAAGGAGGTCGTGATGATCGTCATGTTCACCGCCCGGCGCCTCAAGCCAGGGGCGTGGGACCAGTTCAGAGCGGCGTGGGATCCGGGAGACGCACCGCCGCCCGGCTTCCAGCAGGCCTACCACGCCAGGAACATCCGCGACGAGGATGAGGTGATCTCCTTCGGGCTCTTCGACATGACCCGCGAGGATTACCACCGCTGGCGCGGGGAGGCAGACGCCCAGGAGAACACGCGAGTGGACAGGATCTCAGCGTTCGTGGAGAACGAGCACGTGTCCGGCGTCTACGAGGTGATCGACAACTACGAGCCGTGAGCGTCTGTGGGTCCGCGACATCGTCGCGGACCCTGAGCCGCGGGTCAGGCGGCGGCGGCCAGCAGATCGTCCAGCCCGAGCGGAGCGTCCAGGAAAGTGGCCGCATCCTCCTGGGAGCTCGGCCATTGCTCGGGTGGGCGGTCCCAAGCGAGCTCGAGGTCATTGCCGTCCGGGTCAGACAGATAGACGGCCTCGTGGGTGCCGTGGTCGGTCAGCTGGCGCAGGGGGACGCCGGCGTCCACGAGCCGCCGCGCCGCGCGAGCCAGCTCGGCCCGGCTGGAGAAGTTCAGCGCCACATGGTGCAGCCCGGCGTATCCGTCGGGCTGCGGTTCACCGTCGCGGGACTTCCAGGTGTTGAACCCCAGGTGGTGGTGGTAGCCGCCGGCTGACACGAACAACAGGTCTCCGGTGGTTCCCCAGCCGGGGACATCGCGCGCCTCGAACACGACGTCGAAGCCCATGATGTCGACGTAGAACCGCCTCACCCGGTCGATGTCCGCCGTGCGCAGGTGAACGTGGCCGACGCGGACGTGCGGGTCGATCGGATTCGCCGCCGGCGCCTGCGGCTCAACCGAGCCCTGAGGTCCGCTCACGGCGCCACCTCGAAGCGCGCGGTGATCGCCCAGGGGTCACTGATCTCCAGACCACGCTCGGACCGGGCCGGCGCCAGCCCCGCGCTCTCCAGGCGCGCGGCGACGGCGTCCACGTCGGCCGGCGACGGCAGCTGCACGGTCCAGCGGCGCAGCCCCACCGTGTGCTCTGGTGCCGGCCCGACGCCACGTCCCATCCACGTGTTGAAGGCCAGATGATGGTGATAGCCGCCTGCCGAGACGAAGGCGGCCGTGGGTAGCTGTGCCCACACCTCAAAGCCGATCAGGTCGCCGTAGAAGGCGAGCCCGCGCTCCACGTCTCCGACGTGCAGGTGCACGTGACCCATGCGCAGGCCCTGTCCCACCTGCGGATGAGGATCCTCGCCGGCCACGCTGCCCAGCAGGGCGGGAAGGTCCAGTGGCAGGGGCCCGCCGCGAGAGAACTCCTCCTCGGGTGTCGGCCACGCCTCGCGCGGGCGGTCGGCCGCAAGTTCGATGCCGATTCCGTCGGGATCGGGCAGGTAGATCGCCTCGTGGGTGCCGTGGTCAGACGCGCCCTGGATCGGAGTCCGGGTCGCGGCCAGCCGCACGGCGGCCCGAGCCAGCTCCCGGCGACTCGGATAGAGCAGGGCGTAGTGGTAGAGGCCGGCGTGGCGGCCGGCAGGCCGTGCCTGCGCATCCTCGTGCAGGACGAGCACAACCTCGCGCCCGTCACCCAGCTCCGCGCGCGCCGCCTCGTGAACGTGAACGCGCAGGCCGAGCGCCTCCTGATACCAGTCGACGGACCGGTCGACGTCGGTGACCGTCAGGTGCACCGCCCCCAGGCGCAGCGCCCCCGGAAGGCGAGGGGCGGTACCGGCAACGGAATCCAGCTCAGCGAAGCTCATGGCCTACCGAGAAGCATAGGACGGAGGCGCTGCGCAAAACTGAGGCTGATGCCGCCCGCGTTTGCCTCCGATCCGGAGACCGCCGCCTACTACGACCAGCGCGCCCACGAGTACGACGACTGGTACACCGGCCAGGGCCTGTTCGCCACCCGCTCGCGGCCGGGCTGGGCCGAGGAGGTGGCGCGAATCGTCGAGATGGTGCAGGGGTTAGCGCCCGCGCGGACACTTGACGTGGCCTGTGGCACCGCCTTTTTGACCCGGCACCTGCGCGGCTTCGTGGTTGGACTCGACCAGAGCCCGGAGATGGTGCGGATCGCCCAGTCCCGCCTGCCCGATGGCCTGGCGCTGGTGGGCGACGCCCTGTCGCTGCCGGTGGCTGAGGCCAGCTTCGACCGCCTGTTCACCGGGCACTTCTACGGCCACCTGGCGCCCGAGGAACGCGCGAGGTTCCTGGCCGAGGCGCGGCGCGTGGCCGGGGAGCTCGTGGTGGTGGACACGGCGCGGCGAGACGACACGCCGGCCGAGCGCTGGGAGGACCGAGTGCTGGGCGACGGGTCGCGCCACCGCGTGTACAAGCGCTTCCTCTCGCCCCAGCAGCTGGTCGAGGAGCTTGGCGGTGAGACGCTGTTCGCCGGCCGATGGTTCGTGTCCGGGCGGGTGCGGTTCTGATAGAACCGCGCCACGGCAACCCAGGATCAAGCCACCCACACGAGCCTCAGACCGCTGCAGCGCTCCGACGCCGCCGACCTGGCGCGTCTGTGGCGGCGCAACCACGCCAACCTCGCGCTGGTGCTTCCGGGCGTGGGCGAGTTTCCTCCGAGCGAGGCCGCGCTGCGCCGGCACTGCCAGAACCTGGAGCTGGCCCGCCGGGAGGACAGGCGTCATGCGTTCGGGATCTGCGAGGACTCGCGCCTGGCGGGCACACTCAGCCTGTCCAACGTGATCCGCGGGCCGATGCTGACGGCGACGATCGGCCTGTGGCTTGACCATGAGGTCCGAGGCCGTGGGATCGGCAAACGAGCCATCCAGCTGGCCTGCCGGACGGCTTTCGAGGAGCTCGGGCTGCACCGGCTGGATGCCGGGGTCCAACCGACGAACCTGGCCTCGCTGGGCGCGCTGCGGACCAACGGGTTCACGGAGATCGGGCTGGCCCGCCGGTACCTGCTGATCGGCGGCCGGTGGACCGACCACCTGCTGCTGGAGCGGCTCAACCCGGACGCCTGAAGCCCGGGACAGAAAGCCGAGACGGAAAGCCGGCCCGGCACGGACGACTAGGCCGATACGGGCTCCGGGTCCGGCCGCACGATCACCGTGTCCATGACCGGGATGATCTCGTCCACCGGCAGATCGGCCCGGGACGCATGGTCACGGATCGCCTCAGGACTGGATGCCTGGTAGATGCACACAGTCCCCACCGGACCGTCGCCTTCGTCGAGCACGTACGAGCGAATCCAGCGGATGTCGTCAGACATCTCCTCATCGCCGATCTTCCTGGAACGGACTGCCGCCTGCTGGAGCTCGTCTGGCGAGCGCCAACCGGTGCGGCGAAGGATCACGTATGTGTTCATCAAAACCCCCCAGTCAGAAGTTGCCGAGCGTCCCGTTTGGGAAATTCGGGAGCAGATCTCGCGAGGACACTAGCTGCGCAGCCTAGGCAACCAGCGGGCTCCGAGGGGTTTTCCCGAGATAAAAGAACACGAGGGTCCCGCCTCGAAAGGCGGGACCCTCGCTCTCGGACCGGAGTGAGCCTCAGAAGTCCTGTTCCTGGGCTCGACCCGGCGCCAGCACCGACAAACGGCGTGGCTTCAGGAGCCCCTTGTCTAGGTGCTGGTGGTCCCGGTGGTTGTCCCGGTTGTCGTCCCGGTGGTCGTCCCAGACTTGTGGGCTTTGGCGGCCGCGGTCACGCAGTCAGAGAACGGCGTGCCCTTCTGGCCCTTCATGTGGTGGGCGAACTTCTTCTCGGCCTTGCACAGGGTGCCGGGGCTCTTGGTGGAGCCGTTGGCCGCCTTGGCGGCCGCGGTCACGCAGACCGAGAACGGCGTGCCCTTCACGCCCTTGGTGTGGTGCTTGGACTCGCCCTGGCAGAGCTTGCCGTACTGCTTGGCCTTGCTGGTCGTGGGCGCGTTGCCGTTGGCGGTGGCCAGGGCCGGCGTCACGCCGACCGCGAGGCCGGCGATCAACACCGCTGCCTTGTACCTGAATTTCACCGAATTGCCTCCTGTTGGTCGGGGATGACCGATCCTGGATCGTGCGATGCCGCGGGGCGGGCGGATCGCGTTTGTCTTCCCTAAGACGGCGGGCAGGAGCGAAGGTCAGGCCCTATCTGCGCTCTGGACGAACGGCCGAGCGCCCACAGACCCGCATCAACGAACCGTCCGGGTGGGCCGATGTCCCTGGGGATGCCCCTCGAGCTTCGACCGAGCTCCCGCG
>DASZMP010000002.1:0-18134 GCA_035551795.1 Solirubrobacteraceae bacterium
GAGGGGATCCGCCTCGTCGATGCCTCGCTGGTCGGCCACGCCGGGATCGCCGCCTACGACCCAATGCGGATCGTGCTCGACGTCCGAGGCACGGGCTGCACGGGATATGAAGTGTCGGATGCGCTGCGCCGCTCCTACGACGTCCATGTCGAGCTGCCGACGCAGGCGACAATCGTCCTGATCGTCGGACTGGCCGACTCGGCCAAGGCGCTACGGCGGGTCGCGGGTGACATAGAGGAGACGGTCAAGCGGATCGCCAAGCCGGGCCGGACGGCCGCGATCGTCGGTACCGCTCAGATGCTCGTGGGCGAGATGGCCGTCCCGCCCCGCGAGGCGTTTCTGGGGGAGGCCGAGGTGGTGCCGGTGGCCGATGCGGAGGGCAGGATCTCCTGCGAGTCGATCGCCAGCTACCCGCCCGGCGTGCCGCAGCTCCTCCCCGGGGAGCGGATCACCAGCGAGCTCGTGGCGCACGTCAGCAGGCTGGCGGAGACCGGCGCCCGCCTGCACGGCGCCAGTGACCCCCGCTTCCGGACGATTCACGTCCTGCGCGACTCGCGCTAGCGGGCCCTCCGCTGAGCCACGCCGGTGAGGATCTCACGCACGATCCGCTCGCCGACCAGCGCGGCGCCGTCCGCCGAGCCGATGCCGGTCGGAATCACCTCGACCACGTCCGCGCCGACCAGCTCGAGGCCGGCCGCCACCGCGCGAGCGGCCCACAACAGGTCGACCGCGCTCATCCCGCCCGGCTCCGGGGTTCCCGTTCCGCCCGGGATGAAGGCCGGGTCAAGCACATCGACATCCACGGTGAGGAACACGGGGCCCGAGCCGACGAACTCGATCGCCTCGCCCACCACGTCGCGGATCCCGCGATCACGCACATCGTGCATGAACAAGCTCTTGATCCCACGCTCGGCCTGCCACGAGAACTCGGGCTCACCGGGCCAGTAGCCGCGCAGCCCAATCTGAACGTAGCGCTGTGGGTCGATGTGGCCCGCCTCGACGAGCCGGCGCATCACCGTGCCGTGCGAAAACCGGGCGCCGAACACCTCGTCTCCGGTATCGGTGTGGGTGTCGAAGTGAACCAGCCCGATGGGGCCGTGTCGCCGCGCGCAGGCCCGGGCATCCGGTTCGGTGATGGAGTGATCCCCCCCGATGGTCAACGGAAACAGATCGGCATCGATGACCTGGGCGATCGTCTCCTCGATCGCCGCATGGCTGCGTTCCGGCTGCGCGGGCACGATCGGTGCGTCGCCGAAATCGACGATCCGCAGTGCGGCGAACGCATCGATCCCGGCCTCCAGATGAGGTCCGGGCGGGCAGCTGGCCGCGCGAATCGCCCTGGGGGCAAACCGGGCCCCCGGCCGATCGGATACCAGTTCGTCCATCGGCGCGCCGATGATCGCCACATCGAACCCGGCCAGCTCGGCCGGGTTCTGGGTGTAGGGAGCGCCGCCGAACGTCAGCAGTCCGGCGTAGTCGGGCTTCTCGCCATACTGGCGCCAGCGCTCCATCGGATCGATCATCGCCGGGCTAGCCTAACGACGCCCGCTCGTTCGCAGCAGGTTCTCCCTGCCCGGCTCAGCTGGCGCGAGCATGGAGACCACGTCCGATCGCCTCGACGAGGTACGGACTCAATGTTCGTGCGTAGCTGGCCGTGACATGGGCGGCTGTGTCCCGGTAGACGATCACGTTCCCGATCGTCGCGGGGCAGGAGTCGCCGCGGCAGAAGAACCGGCGGGTGGGCACTACCACGGCTTCGGGAATCCGCTCGGCGGCCCGGGCGAGGAGGTCGGGGTGTCGGTAGGCGAAGCTCGCGGGGGTGCCGCAGCCGCCGGTAGGGCTGTACGTGATCCGGCCCACGCAGGCGGTGCTCGAGGCCGACACGCTGGGGTCGTCCTCAACGACCACGATGCGCGTGCCGGTGGCCGCGACGGGCCGCATCGCCGCCAGGTGCTCGGCGACTGAGCTCGTGTACTGACGCAACTCGGTCGCGATCACGATCGCGTAGTGGTCGTGGAGGAGATCCCGCTGGATCAGACTCTGCCCCGGACAGTTCGGCGAGAGCGCGGGGGGCAACCAGCCGCATGTCTGGCCGACGAACACGGTGACCCGCCAGTTCACGGCGTCCAGCTGGGGTTCGAGCGCCGCCAGCAGCGCAGCCGCGTGGCTGTCGCCGATCAGCGCAACCCGGACCGCGTGTGGTCTCCTGCTCCCGTATACGCACGGATGCATGGGCTGGTGCAGGTAGGCGTAGCAGGCGTAGGCGCCCGCGGTGTCGTCCGGCAGCAGGCCAGGCAGCGGCGCCACTCGGTCGCCGAGATTCACCTCCCTGCAGTGATGCCGCGGATCGAGCGCCGCTGCTCCGAGGCAGTCGCCGAGATCGTCCTCGGTATGGCCGGTCAGCACCGGCGCCGGCAGCGCGAGGCTTGTCGGCTCGGTCGACCGCACCACTAGTAGCCCGGCTCCGGCGAGCAGTGCCGTGGCCGCGCAGGCGGCGGTGTACTTAGCCCACCCGAGGGCGGGGATCGGGAGCCGTCCCTCGCGCCGCCGGAACCAGGTGCCGCGCCGCACCGGATCCTCCAGCAGGTGAAACGACGCGGCGGACAGTCCGAAGATCAGCGCCAGTCCGCCGGCCCAGTAGGGCGCCGAGTACTGCGGAACGACGGTCACGATCAGCACGACCACGGGGAAATGCCACAGATACAGGCTGTAGGAGATCCTGCCCAGGTACTGGCTGACGGGGTTGGTCAGCGGCAGTAGCCACCGGCTCGTGAGACCGGCACCGCCGGCCAGCACGCCGGCGCACGAGACGGTCGGAAGCAGGGCCCAGGGCGCAGGGAAACCCGGCGAGGACTGAACGACGAACAGCGACGCCAGCACCCCGGCCAGGCCCGCGAGCGCGACAGCCAGGCGCAGACGCGGGTCACACCGGGCGAGTGGGCGGGCGCAGAGCGCCACGAGCGCGCCGAGGCCGAGCTCCCACGCACGCGTGAACGTCGAGAAGTAGGCGATTGTCGGGTCGCTGGTGGTCTGGGCGAACGCCAGCCACAGCGAGCCCACCGAGACGACCGTGATGGCAGCGCCTGCCACCGGACGCGCGTGTTCACCCCGCCAGAACCTCAGGCGCAGCCCGAGCACCAGTAGCCCCAGCATCAGCCATGGCCACACGAAGTAGAACTGCTCCTCGACCGACAGTGACCAGTAGTGCTGCAGCGGTGAGGGCGGAAGCGACCGGTTGAAGTAGTTGACGCCGGTTTGCGCGAAGTGCCAGTTGGCGATGAATAGGACGGCGGCGATCGCGTCCTTGGCGGCGAAGTGATACCGGTCGATCCCCGCCAGCACCCGGGTGGCGCACAGCGTCGCGCCGATCACGAACAGGCCGGCTGGGAGGATCCGCTTGATTCGCCGGGCGTAGAACCCCAGGAACGAGATCGTCTGCCGCGACTCGAACTCGCGCACGAGGATCCCCGTGATCAGATAGCCGGAGATCACGAAGAACACGTCGACTCCGACGAAGCTGCCCGTCGGCCACCCGGCCAGATGATCCGCAATCACCGCCAGCACGGCCACGGCACGCAGACCCTGGATGTCGGCGCGGTAGCGAAGGCGGTGGCCTGCGGGCCGGCCCTGCGGCTGGGTCCGCTCCGAGGTGGTCGCCATCCGGCGCCATTGTGCCTGCTCGACGATCCGGCGAGTCAGCCCGCAGGCGGAGCCCGCGACGCGTCAGCCGCGGCGCATGAGGCGTCCGACGGCGTCCATCAGCTCTCCGGTCTTGGCGTCACGCTCGTCCTCGGCGGCGCCCATCACGCAGTGGTGGGCGTGGTCGTCGAGCAGGCCGAGGGCGACCTTGTCCAGCGCCGCCTGAACGGCGCTGATCTGGGTGAGGACGTCGATGCAGTAGCGGTCCTGCTCAACCATGCCCTGGATGCCCCGGACCTGGCCCTCGATGCGGCGCAGGCGTCCAAGGAGCTGATGTTTGGTCGCGGTATAGCCGCGCGTGGGGGTGGCTCCGGTGGTCATACCGCTCACTCTACCGAATACCCCCGGGTGGTATTTGCTACGGTCGAAGATCCCTATTGAAGTGATGTGATGAGCTCAGTTCTCGACGTCATCTGGCACGGCCTGCGAGACGCCCTCCTGATGGGCTGGCAGGTGTGGTGGGCGCTGGTGTTCGGCTTCTTCATCTCGGCTGTCGTCCAGGCCTGGGTGCCTCGCGAACGCATCGAGGCCACTCTGGCCGGAGATGGCGTGCGTCCGGTGGCGATCGCCACCGGGCTCGGAGCCGCTTCCTCATCGTGTTCGTATGCCGCGGTTGCGATCGCCAAGAGCCTGTTCCAGAAGGGGGCTTCCGCCGCCTCGGCACTCGCATTCCAGTTTGCCTCGACCAACCTAGTGTGGGAGCTCGGTCTCGTCCTGTGGGCGCTGATCGGCTGGCAGTTCACGCTCGCCGAGTACATCGGCGGCCTCGTGATGATCGTCCTGATGGCCCTGCTGCTGCGAGCGTTCGTGCCCCGGCGGCTCGAGGAGCGAGCCCGCGCCCACGCCACAGACGCCGATACCGGCCACCAGCATCACATGGCCGGGGAGCAGATGAGCTGGCGAGAACGGCTGACGAGCGCGTCGGCCTGGTCAGATGTCGCTCACAACTTCCGCGGCGACTGGCAGATGCTGTGGAAGGAGATCGCCGCCGGCTTCGTGCTGGCCGGATTCGTCGCCCAGATCGGCAAC
The DNA here is from genome assembly GCA_035551795.1 of Solirubrobacteraceae bacterium. Taxonomy (GTDB): domain Bacteria; phylum Actinomycetota; class Thermoleophilia; order Solirubrobacterales; family Solirubrobacteraceae; genus Palsa-465. The sequence continues at coordinate 4,729 of DASZMP010000002.1, forward strand.
GGTTTCTTGCATTCGGTGTTCCTCACCGGCTCCCCGGCGGCCGTGCAGACCTTCTGGGGGGCGTTGATCGGCCCGCTCATCGCCGTGCTGTCGTTCGTCTGCTCGGTGGGAAACGTGCCGCTGGCCGCCGTGCTGTGGAGCGGCGGTATCAGCTTCGCCGGCGTGCTCGCCTTCATCTTCGCTGACCTCATCATCCTGCCGATCATCGCCATCTACCGCAAGTACTACGGCAACGTTTTTGCGCTGCGCGTCACCGGTTTGATGTTCGTGACCATGGTCGCCGCCGCACTCGCCATCGACGGCATCTTCAGCGCCGCCGGGCTCATCCCCAGCGGCGCCCGCCCGACCCGCACCGACATCTTCAGCGCCATCACGGTCAACTACAAGCTGTTCCTCAACCTCGCCGGACTGGCCGTATTCGGAGTCCTGTTGTGGCTCACCGCCCGCCGCGGCGCCGTCGACCCGGTCTGTGGCATGAAGGTCGACCGCAGCAAGGCGCTCACCTGGCAGTTCGGCGGGGGGACCCGCTACTTCTGCTCGGCGGGCTGCCGGGAGCGTTTCCTGGCTGCGCCGGAGCGGTACGCGTCGCGGAGTACCGGCACCCGCGGTAAGCGCATCCCGGCAGACGAGGCCCAGCCTCAGGACTAGTTTGGCTCAGGGCGCGTAGCGGCGATGAAGCATCAGCGAGTTGCCCTCGCTGTCGGAGAAGAACGCCATGTTGCACACGCCCGTGTCGTGCTCCCCGGCGAATCTCACACCACGCTCCTCGAGCTCTCGCCGCGCGGCTGCGACGTCGGCCACGCGCAGCGCGATGTGGGCCGTATGCGGCGCAAACTCTGCGCCCATCGCGCTCGGATCGACGAGGTACAGCGAGACATTACCCGTCTCGATCTCGGGAAACCCGGCGTCCCAGTCCGGGCTGTGCATGCCCAGGGTTTCCCGGTAGAAGGCCTTGGCCCGATCCATATCCCGAACCGGAACCGAGACGAAATCAGTGCGCTCGACGAGATTCTCCATGACCGCGAGTATGACCGGTGACGACCGCGATTTCTGCCAGCCGGTCCGAGAGGCTCTGTCGCCGGGCCGAGAGGAGCACCGGCACCTGGCGCACAGCGGCCGGCACCAGAAGCCCCCACCAGCAGGACTCCAACCGGTTGACGTCGTGGTCGCGGTACAGGGGGTGGCACTGAGCGCAGCGACGACGGTGGAGGGGCGGCTGATGGTCGCCCGGGCCGAAACCTATACCGGATTGATGGTGATACCGATCTGCATTTCAGTCTGCCGGCGGCCCGGGCAGGATCCCCTCGAGCTGGAAGACACGGCGCAGTATCGCCAGTGATGCAGCGTACGTGGAATCCATTCCGAAGTAGCTCAGGCCGCGGGCGCCGAGCGTACGGGCTTGCGTGAACGGCGTGTCGGAAGCGTAGTGGACGAGGCCGAAGTCGATCGGCAGCTTGGCGAAGTTCACCGCCTCGCCCATCGGATGGCGTTCGAGGTTGACGATTTCGTAGATGGCGCTGCAATACGGGCCGGCCTCCATCTCGATGACCGTGAACGCCTCGCGGTAATAGACGTCAAGGTAGGTCCGGTTCTGCAGAAACGTCGAGCGCACGGTGACGGCCCGCTGGTTGTCCAGCCCCGACCCGAAGCGCAGGGCCGGCTGAATGTCGTCGACGCTAAAGGCGTTGTCCAGCCAGAACGTCGTGCCGGTGTGCTCGTCGTATACGACGTTGGAGATCATCACGTCGCCGACGTCGGCATTCAGTGTGGCGGCCTTCCCCAACAGGTACACGCCCCGGAGGTTCTCCAGATCGATGGCGACCTCGCGCAGGATGTTGTACGCGGCGAGCCCGAGGGGATAGTCGATGTTGGCAACCACCGCCTGGCTGGAGCGAAGACGCGCACCGTCCACCTCACCCACGCGGGGGTCGATCCTCTCCGGCATCAGGCGGTCCAGCGCGATGATCTGCACCGGTACGCGCAGCGATGTGCGGGCTGGGAGGTGGATCAGACCGGCCGCCCGCTCGGCCCGGCGCCGTTCGGCGCTGAGCTCGGCCGTGGCGTCGAAGTAGTCGCGCGCCGCGAAGTACAGGAAGTTCTCCCAGGACCCCGAGGTCTTCCCCTCGCGAAACGCCGCCAGCTCCTCCCGGAGGTCCGGCGGACCGTCGTTCTCCACGAAGCTGATCAGCTCCGCCTCGCGCTCCCTGACGATTCCGGTCATCAGATTCGCCAGCGAATGACTGTTGGAGGACACGAAGTAGATCGGTCGCTCGGCCAGCTGCTCATCGACCAGCAACGTGTGCGCCGGGGCCCACCAGTTCCGTGTCAGCCGCGCGTACCCGATGTGCGACCCACCCAGCATCCGGATTCGCATGTCAAGCCGGTGATCGGCGATCGCCTCGAGGCGATCGGCAAACCCCGATCCCCACGTCTGTTCGAGCGTAAGCCAGTCCGCAGGGGCGCCACCAAGCGTCTCGGCCGCCTCGCGGGCGGTCGCTGGGCACTGGCTGGAGCGCGAGGTGCGCAGCCGGGCGTGCAGCTTGTTCCACTCGATCTGGAAGGCGACCAGCGTGGGGATGAGATCGTCCACGTCCGAGGCGCTGGCCAGCAGAACCCCAAGAGTTCCGGTACCGCTGCCGAACCAGTGGCGGCGCCGCGCGGCTGCCTCCGCGTCCTCCCAGTCCGACAGGTCGATCCCCGCCGCGGCGAACACCTCGCGGTCCTGGCCGAGGAGGACCAGCTCGGCGCCGAGGATGCCGTCGGGCAGCCGGCGTACGGCGTACAGGAACGCGCCCAGATCGAGCTGCTCGTCGGCCGCCATCGGGTGCAGGCTTGAGTGCATCGCCCGGTGCGAGGGCTCCAGCACGCGAAGGTGGGTCTCGCCGCTGGATCGCAGCAACGTCGTGTAGGTGCGGTGGTAGAGCTCGACCGCATCGAGATCGATGCCGTCCAGCTCGCCCTCGTCGCCCCGGCGCCCGAGTACGAACCGCCCGACGCCCATCAGATAGAAACCGGGCGATGATCAGGCCAGCTCACGACGGCGCATCGTATCCGCCGCGTGGGCAGCAGGGGAGACGTGGGCTGGCGTGGCTGGCCGGCCACGCCAGCCGGATGCCCACGTGCCGGGCGTGTCTGCGCTCAGCCGCCGCTGACGCGCAGCTTGGCTGACGGCGAAGGGTTCGGGCCGCCGAACGTCGTGTCCCGCTTCAACGCCCGGCAGCGGGCAGCGGTGCCCGGCGCGAGGTTGAAGACCCGGATCTGCCAGCCGTCATCGTGTGGCTTGAACTCCACGACCGGCTTGCCGCCGCCGATCGACTTGCCCGGCCGGAAGCTGACCGAGCCGACGTTCTCGCCGATCACCCAGGCAAGCTCGCTCTGGTAGCCGAGCAGGGTGGCCGGCTGGCCGCAGGATTTCATCGCCGCCGCGCCTCCTTCGGCTTGAATCACCCTCTGCAGCCGGTCGAGCTCGATCTTCGCCTTGCGGTCGACGCGAATCTCGTAGCGGATCACCACGAGGCGGAATTTGGCGCCCGGAATCAGCGCGATCAGCAGGGCGATGATCGGGATGACCGGGGCGAGACGCAGGAACTGGAGCCCGCCCGCCCGAGGCCCGGGCGGCACCCAGGCCAGAACGCGCCCGATGGCCGCGCCGGCCAGCACCAGCAGCAGTGCTCCCGGCTCGACCAGGTACCGGATCACCGCCGACCAGCCGTGGAGCGCAAACGCCGCCTCCACGATCAGCCACACCACGGCGCCGCCCGCCACCCAGAGCCAGGCCCGCTCGCGCCGCACCACGGTCAGACCAAGCGCGAACAGGATGGTCAGCTGGACCGGCACCGCGAACAGGCGCCGCAGGCGGTCGAACACGCCGATGATCTTGCTCCCGTGAATTGCCCGATGGGAGCCGAGCGCGAGATCGCCTGGATGCAGCCAGCCCTGCGACGTGAGGCCGGGCACGATGAACCAGGCGGCCGGCATGGCGATGAACAGCACCACCACCAGCCACCGGACACGGGCGTCCTTGACGAAGTACCACACGCCGTACAGGCCAAGGAACGCCCACAGCTCCGGGCGCCCGAGGCCAGCGAGGAAGATGGCGAGCAGGGTCAGGTGGTGGCGGTCGTTGATCGCGCACAGGACCGCGATCAGGCACAGCGTCACGATCATCGGGTCGGAGTTGGAGATCATCAGCAGCTGCGAGTAGCCGGTGAGCCCCAACAGGCCGATCCCGGCGAACAGTGCCGCGCCCCACCGAGCCCAGGGCCGGCCCGGCGTCGGCCCGGTTAGGTCGTAGGCCAGCCGCCCGGCGACCAGGCAGCCGGCCAGGCCGGAGGCGGTGGCGGTGACCATCCATAGCCACATCTGGGTGTTTCGCCCGAACAGCGCGTAGGGCATCGTGAACAGGAACGTCAGCGGCTTCCACGACGGCGCCCCGTAGGTGTTGAAGTTGCCCGCCAGGACCTGCTGACCCCAATCCAGCCAGCCGAACGGGTCATAGGAGGGTCGGAGGTTCGTCGCGAGAATCCATACCACTGAGATGGCCACCAGCACGAGGGCCACGACGAACCACACGGCGACCGAACGGCGCCGGTTGGCGGTCGAGCGCCCTGATCGGTTCTGCTTCTCCCACCCGCGGGGCTCCTGGGCGCGGGCGCTCGTGGCGGTGGTCATCGGGTGCAAGCCATCCCCATCTCGGATTGAAAATAGGCCAAACCGGCGACAGATGGTGACCTGCCGCCGGTCCTGCCACTATGTAGGACGGCGGTTCCGGCGTGATCCAGGCGCCTCAGGCGCAGTTCCGAGACCGTCCCGCCCGATCTTTTGGGCCAGCGGTCGGCCACGCAACGCCTACGAACCTGGCATGCCACGTACGTTCACCGGTTTTACAAGCGAGCAAGCAGGGGGCCCGTGTCCCTCCTGATCCAGCCCACATCCCCGGCCCGGAGGTCGCGCCCGGCCGGTCGCGTCAGGCCCAAGGCGGGGGTCCGGAAACCAGAGCTGCCCCATTTCGGTGGGCTGGACGGGCTGCGCGGGATCGCGGTCATCGCCGTGATCCTGTATCACGGCGGCGTCGTCTGGGCCTCGGGAGGCTTCCTCGGGGTGGAGCTGTTCTTCGTCCTGTCCGGGTTCCTGATCACCTCGCTGCTCGTCGAGGAGTGGGCGGCGAGCGCGACGATTCGGCTGCGGGCGTTCTGGGCCCGCCGGGCCAGGCGCCTGTTGCCCGCCCTGTTCGTGCTCGTGGTCGTGATCGGCATCTACTACGCGGCGGCGGGGTCAAACCAGGCTGTGCCGGGCTTCTCGGGGGACGGCCTGTCGGCCCTGTTGTACTTCAGCAACTGGCACCAGATCGCCGCCGGCACCAGCTACTTCGCGGCCAGCGGTCCCATCTCCCCGTTCCAGCACACCTGGTCGCTGTCGATCGAGGAGCAGTTCTACGTCATCTGGCCTCTGCTGATGCTCGGCATCCTGGGCTGGAGCCGGCGGCGGGGCGGACGCCGATCGCTGGTCGGACCGCTGCGACTGATGCTGGTGCTCACCGCGCTGGGCGTGCTCGCCTCGGCCCTCGAGATGGGCCTTTTGTTCAACGGCGGGCACGGCCTCGATCGGGTCTACTACGGAACCGACACCCGGGCCACAGGATTGCTGGCCGGTGCCGCGCTGGCCCTGTGGCTGGCCATCCGGCGGCGGGTATCCGACCGGGCGGGCGAGCCCGGGACGCCGACCACGACCGCCCCGTCCGTCGGCTTCAGCCGGGGCTCGGCGCTCGTGCTGCTGGCCCTGCTGCTGCTCATGTACCTGGCCAACGGGTCCTCCGCCTGGCTGTATCCGTACGGCTTCTTGCTGGTGGACGCCGGCACCGTCCTGCTGATCCTGGCCGTTGTCCAGCGGCCCCGATCGTTGGGCGCGCGCGCCCTGTCGCTACCCGGCCTCCAGGCGCTCGGCCAGATCTCCTACGGCCTGTACCTGTGGCACTTCCCGCTGTTCCTATGGCTCGATTCCGCCTCCACTGGGCTGAGCGGGCTTCACCTGCTGATGTTCCGCCTGGGCGTGACGCTGCTGGTCAGCGCCGCCTCGTACGTGCTGATCGAGCAGCCCATCCGCCAGCGGCGGTTGCCCACCATCCAGGTCCGCCGGCTGGCTCCGATCGGCGCGCTGGCCGCGCTGGTGTCGGTGCTGGTCGCCGCCTCGGTGTCGGTCCTCCCCACGGCCGTCCCGGCGGCGGCTCATCTGCCCAAGCCCACCGACAAGCTGGTGGGCAGCGATCCGGCCTGCTCGGTGCAGCTGATCGATCAGCCCGGCTATGGTCTGGCCCCGGTGCCGCTCAGCCAGGAAGCCCAGTTCGAGTACACGTCGCTGGGCAAGCACGAGTTGACCTGGGAGGGTAAGACCAGCCAGGTGTTCCACACCTGTCCGCCCAAGCGGGTGATGCTGATCGGCGACTCGCTGGCATTCACGATCGGCGTGCCGCTGATGGGGGACGAGCAGCACTACGGCATGGAGATGGCCAACGCGGCAACGCTGGGCTGTGCATTCGCCACGCGCGGAGAGATGAACGTGAACGGCGTGTGGAAGCTGCCGGACGCCGGCTGCCAGACGGCGCTGTCCACATGGGCCGAGGACGAAGCCATCTTCCATCCGTCCGAGGTGGTGGTGGAGATGGGCTACCGGGACGAGTTCGACTGGAGCTGGGGCGGCACCCTCCAGCATCTGGGCGACCGCGTGTTCGACGCCTATGAGCTGGCGCAGATCGAGCGGTACGTGACCGTGCTGAGCCGCGGTGGTACGAAGATCCTGTTCCTGACCGTTCCCTACACCAACCCACCCGCCCAGGCCGATGGCGCCCCGGCGCCCGCCGCGTCGCCCAACCGGCACTTCGTCATGGACTGGCTGCTGGGGCATGTGGCCGCTCAGCACCCAGGCGTGGTCAGCGTCCTGAACGTCGATCGGACGATCTCTCCGGGCAATCGGTACATCGGGTCGCTGAACGGGCAGGACTGCCGGTTCGACGGGATCCACTTCACGGTCTATTGCGCGAAGCTGCTGGAACCGCAGATCATGGGCGCGGCGCGGAAGACGATCGGCTGACGGATGCGCGAGGACTGGCTTCACAAACTCAAGGCGTTCGGGACAGGGGGACTGACTCAGGGGCGAACGCCCGTGGCGGTTTGCCTCGTGGCCGTGGGCGGGTTCGCCCTGGCCGGTGGGCTCACCGAGATCGATCTGAGCAGCTCCGCGGGAGCGCACGTCCCCACGGCCGTGGCCGCCGCCGCCACCACAGGTACGGCAACGGGGACCGGCACCACGACGACCCCGACCGGCACGACGACGACCCCGACCGGCACGACGACGACGCCGAGCGGCACCCCGCCGGCGCCCTCGGGCCCGAGCCACTGGATCACCAGCTGGGGAGCGGCCACGCAGGGACCGAACCCGGCAGCGCGCATGTCTGAGTCAGGTTTCCGGAACCGCACGCTTCGCCAGACGGTCTTCGTCACGTCCGGCGGGTCGGAGGTGAGGGTCCGCTTCTCCAATGTGTTCGGCCGGCGGCCGTTGAAGATCGGGCAGGCCACCGTGGGGGTTCAGTCCCGCGGCGCCAGGGTCGCGTCGGGAACGATGCGGCGCCTGACCTTCGACGGCCGCCCGTCGGTGAGCATCCGGCCAGGTTTTGATCGGATGTCCGACCCGGTCAAGCTGTCGGTCGAGCCCCTGCACCGGCTGCTGATCAGCGCCTACCTTCGCGGGCCGACCGGGCCGGCCACTCAGCAGGTCAACTCGCGAGAGACCAGCTACTCCGCCCGAGGCTCCCGGCCCGCGCAGCGCCTGGGCACCGGGTACCGGCAGCAGCTACACAACTGGTACTTCCTGTCCGGGGTGCTCACGCTCAGCCCGGCTCGCAACCTGGGAGCCGTGGTGACGCTGGGCGATTCGATCACGGCAGGAGTCGGTTCCGCGGTAGGCGCCAACGCCAGCTGGCCGGACGACCTGGCGCGGCGGCTGAACGCGCTCAGCGGCGCCACCCTCAGCGTGGTCGATGAGGGAATCGGCGGTAACCGGGTGCTCAACGACGCGTCCTGCTGCGGAATCAGCGCGGTGTCTCGCTTTGGCCCTGACGTCGTCCGGCAGACCCGGGTGCGCACCGTGATCCTTCTGGAGGGCGTCAACGATCTGGGCTTCAGCCAGAAGCACGACAGCCTGTCGGCGCCTCACACGAACGTCTCCGCCGCACAGGTCATCTCGGGCTACAAGCAGATCCTCAGCCAGGCCCACGCCCACCGGCTGCGGATCATCGGCTGCACGCTGACCCCGTTCAAGGGCGCGCGCTTCTGGACGCCTGCGTCCGAGCAGAAACGCGAGGCGATCAACAAGTGGATCCTCACCAGCGGTGCCCTCGACGGCGTGATCAACTTCGCGTCGGTTCTGGGAGAGCCCGGTGACCCCGAGCGGCTGAACCCCGGGTACGACAGCGGGGACCACCTGCATCCCAACGACACGGGCTACCGGGCGATGGCTAACGCGATCCAGCTGAGCCTGCTGTTCCCGGGCTGAGCGGGCTGTTCCCGCGCTGAGCCTGCTGTTCCCGGGTTGAGCGGGCTGTTCCCCAGGTTCTTCTCCCGCCCAGCCCGCTAGCATGATCCGCGCCGATGGCCACCACCGCCACCGACCCGCGCGCCGCCACACCTGCGCCAGAACCGGAACCGGGCACACCTCTTGAAACGGGTGAGGTCCGCCCGGTCACGATGCCGTTCATCGACCGCCTGGCCAGTGGGCTGGTCACCGGCGTCCCGCCGATCATCCTCGTGATCGGCATGATCCTCGGCTGGTCCAGCGGGCTGCTGGTGTGGCAGGACCTGCTGATCCTGGCCGTCATGTACTGCGGGATCGGGATGGGGATCACCGTCGGCTTTCACCGGCTGCTCACCCACCGCAGCTTCAAGTGCCACCGCTGGGTCCGGGCAGGGTTCGCCGCGCTGGGCTCGGCCGCGGCCGAGGGACCGGTGATCGACTGGGTGGCCACGCACCGCAAGCACCACCAGTTCTCTGACATCGAGGGCGACCCCCACAGCCCGCACGTCGGGCAGGACCACGGTTTCAGGGGCGCCCTGAAGGGCCTGGCCCATGCCCATGTCGGGTGGGTGTTCAGCGACATGGAGGTGGCCGACGAGCAGCGCTACGCCAAGGATCTCCTCGCCGACCCGCTGCTCCGGTTCGTCGACCGCACGTTCGTTGTGTGGGTGGTGCTCGGCCTGGCCGCGGCCTTCGGTCTCGGGGTGCTCCTCAGCGGGACGATCACCGGCGGCCTGACCGCTCTGCTGTGGGGCGGCGCGGCCCGAATCTTCGTGATGCATCACGCCACCTTCTCGATCAACTCCCTGTGCCACTTCTTCGGCAAGCAGGAGTTCGATACCACCGACGAGTCGCGGAATCTGGCCTGGCTGGCCATCCCCACCTGGGGCGAGGCCTGGCACAACACCCACCATGCCTTCCCGACCTCGTTCCGCCACGGGATGGGACGCCGGCAGATCGACCTGTCGGCTGCTTTCATCCGGTTGATGGAGATCGTCGGCCTCGCCTACGACGTGGTGCGCATCGATCCGGCTCGGATCCAGCGCAAGGCCCTGCCGCAGGCAAACTGACACCTTGCCGTTCGCCCGTACTGCACCTCTGCGCGAGGCCATAGAGCGCGCGCTGCCCGAGCGCCCCTTCGCCGTCCGCTTCTGGGACGGCACCGAGGTCCCGGCCACCGAGGAGCCGGGCCCTACGTTCGTCATCAAGTCCCCCAAGGCCCTGGCCCATCTGCTGAAGGCGCCCGGCGAGCTCGGGCTCGGCCGGGCATATGCCCAGGGGCTGATTGAGGCGGACGACCTCGACGCCGCGCTGCTCCTGGTCGACAGCTTCGAGCCGCCCCGCCCGGCCCCGCGGGAGATCGTCAAGCTCGTCAGCGGGCTGCTCCAGGCCACCGGCCTGACCCTGCCCCCGCCGCGGCCGTCCACCGAGCTGCGCCTCAAGGGCGAGCGGCACACCCTCGCCCGCGATCGCCGCGCCGTGCGCCACCACTACGACGCCGGCAACGATTTCTTCAAGCTGTTCCTGGATGACTCGATGACCTACAGCTGCGCCTACTGGCGCACCGGCGCCCAGACGCTGGACGAGGCGCAGGACGCCAAGCGCGAGCTGGTGTGCACGAAGCTCGCGCTGCAGCCGGACGAGCGCCTGCTCGACGTGGGGTGCGGCTGGGGCAGCATGGCCATCCACGCGGCCTCGCGCCACGACGCGCGCGTGCTGGGCGTGACCCTGTCCGAGCCCCAGGTGGAGGAGGCGCGAAAGCGGGCGCAAGCGGCTGGGGTGGCTGACCGGGTGGAGTTCCGGGTGGCCGATTACCGAGAGCTGAGCGATGAGACCTTCGACGCCATCTGCAGCATCGGCATGGTCGAGCACGTGGGGGAGGAGCGCATCGAGCTGTACATCCGCACCCTGCATGGCCTGCTTAGGCCGGGCGGACGCCTGCTCAACCACGGGATCGCCAAGCTCCAGGACTTCGACGCCAAGGACGAGGGCCCGTTCTCCGAGCGCTTCGTGTTCCCCGACGGCGTGCCCCTGCCCCTGTCGCGGATCATCCAGGCGATGGAGCGCACCGGCCTTGCCACCCGGCACGTGGAGGGCATCGCCGAGGATTACGCGGAGACGATCAAGCACTGGATAGAGCGCTACGAGAGCCGCTACGACGAGGCGGTCCGCCTGGCCGGCGAGGAGCGCGCGCGGGTGTGGAAGCTCTACCTGCACGCCGCCCGCCAGGGCTTCGTGACCGGCTGGGCGTCGGTCTACCAGGTGCTGGCGACCCGCCCCTGAGGGCTCTCGCTGCCGCCGACTTTGAGTTCGGCGGCACCGCCCTACGGGTCAATGGCCGCCCAGCTGCCATCCTTTGCCGAACATGAGAGAGGTTCTGGCCGAGGTGGAGGCGTGGAGAGGTCGGGGTGATCAGATCGCGCTGGCCACAGTGGTCGGCGTGCGCCGCTCGGCGCCCCGGCCGCTCGGAGCCAGGATGGTCATCAACCAGCGCGGGGAGATCGCTGGCTCGGTCTCGGGCGGCTGCGTTGAGGGTGCCGTCGTGGCGGTGGCGGACGAAGTGCTGCGCGGCGGGCGACCACAGCTGTTGAGCTTCGGGATCGCCGATTCCGAAGCCTGGGAGGTGGGGCTGCCCTGCGGTGGTGAGATCGACGTGTGGGTCGAGCGCTATCAGCCCGGTCGGCTGGAGGAGGCGGCCGGGTCCGGGCGGCGGATGGCGGAGGTGACGCTTCTGGAGGGAGCTCGGGCGGGGACGAAGCTGACGCTCGATCCGGATGGCGGGCGCGAGGGCACGCTTGGCTCCCCCGAGCTCGATGACGAGGCGGTCCGTCTGGCTGGTGAGCTTCTTTGGTCCGAGGTCAGCCAGCGTCATGGGGCACTGTTCGTCGACGTCATCGCTCCCCCGCCCCAACTGATCATGTTTGGAGCGGTGGACGTCGCCGTCGCCGTATCTCGCCTGGCTCGGGTCGCTGGATGGCGACCGTACGTGGTAGACCCTCGCGCTCGGTTCGCCCAGCCCGAGCGCTTCCCGGACGCCGAGGAGGTGATCGCTGCTTGGCCCGAGGAGGCGTTCGCCCGGCTCGGCGGCATCGACCCAGCTGCGTCGATCATCGTGCTCACGCACGACCCTAAGCTCGACGACGCCGCCCTGCTCATCGCCCTGCGCTCACCCGCCAGGTTCGTCGGCGCGATGGGGTCCCGGCGTGCGCAGGAGTCCAGACGAACGCGGCTGCAGGCCGCCGGATTGCGCGACGACGAGCTGGACCGGCTGGCGGCGCCGCTCGGTCTCGACCTGGGCGCGGTCGACCGGGAGGAGACCGCGCTGTCGATCCTGTCCGAGGTCGTGGCAGCTCGCCATGGCCGCGACGGTGGGCGTCTCAAGCATGCCCCGGGCCGCATCCACGAGGTGGGGGCTGAGCCCTGATGAGCCCGGCGGCGGCTGGCCTGGTTCTCGCCGCCGGAACCGGGAGCCGGTTCGGCCGGGCGCCAAAGCTGCTGGCGGAGATCGACGGCCGCCCGCTTCTCCAGTACGCCGTCGATGCGCTGGTCGCCGTGCCCGAGTTGGATCCGGTGATCGTCGTGCTGGGGGCTCACGCGGGGCGGCTGCAGGCCGGGGTGGAGTTCGGCCGGGCCCGAACGGTGCTCTGCGCCGACTGGGCGGCAGGACTGTCGGCTTCGCTGCGGTGTGGCGTGGCGGCGCAGCCCGGTGCTCAGCGGGTGCTGGTGGCGCTGGGCGATACGCCGGGACTGACCCCCGCCGTGGTGGAGCGGATGCTCACCGCCCAGCCGGGAACCCGCGCCTGTTACGGCGGCATCCCGGGACACCCGGTGCTGCTCGGGCCCGAGCAGCTGGCGGGGCTGGATACGCTACGCGGCGACGTGGGCGCCCGGGAGCTGCTGGCGGGGTCGGACACCATCGAGTGCGGCGATCTGGCTTCGGGTGCAGACGTGGACACGCCTGCAGACCTCGACGAGCTGTCCCTCAGGCCGCGAGCGCCTCGCGCTGCGGCGGCGCATCGAAGTCAAGGGCCGGCATCACGGCCACCAGCCGGTGCGGGTTGAGCATCGGATGGGTGCCGTAGTAGTGGCGGCGGATCTCGTCGAAGTCGACTGTCTCGGCCACGCCGGGCCACTGGTAGAGGTCGCGCAGATAGGGCCACAGGTGCGGGTACTCGGCCACCTTGCGGATCGTGCACTTGAAGTGGATCTGGTAGACGGCGTCGAAGCGGACGAGCGTGGTGAACAGCCGCCAATCGGTCTCCAGCGGTCGCTCCCCGAACAGGAAGCGGCTGCTGGCCAGCCGCTGATCCAGCTCGTCCAGCATCGCGAACACGCCGTGCACCTCGCGCTCATAGATCCGCTGGCTGGTGGTGAACCCGGTCTTGTAGACACCATTGTTGAGTTGCTCGTAGATCCGCTCGCCCAGCTGGTCGATCTGAGGAGCCAGCTCGGCCGGATACAGGTCAACCGGATGCTCGGCCAGGGGCGCGAACACGGTGGACAGCATGCGCAGGATGTCGGCCGACTCGTTGTTGACGATCACGCCCCGCTCGCGGTCCCACAGGACCGGGACGGTCACCCGGCCCTCGAACCCCGCCTCGGTGGCCTCGTAGGCCTGCGCGAGGAACTCGAACCCGTTGACCGGATCGTCAAATCGCCCCCCGGTGAACGCCCACCCGCGGTTGTCTCGGATCGGGTCGGCGAAAGAGATCGAGATCGCCTTCTCCAGCCCCATCAGCCGGCGCCCGATGATCGTCCGGTGCGCCCACGGGCACGCCCGGGCCACGTACAGGTGATAGCGGCCCGCCACCGGCGCGAAGCCGCTTGATCCGTCGGACGTC
>DASZMP010000003.1:0-6259 GCA_035551795.1 Solirubrobacteraceae bacterium
TACAGTTCCGGGATTGCCACCACGCTCGGCCGGTGGAGCTTCAAATACGGGTTGGTGGAGGCGCGTATCTGGGTTCCCAGTCGTGGCAATAAGATCCTCGACTGGCCCGCAGTGTGGCTGGGTGGAAAGGCCGAGATAGACATTCTCGAAGGTGGGAAATTCGCGTGCTGGTACTACCACATCGACCATCGAAGGTGGGGGCGGTGCCTCAATGGCGTCCACATCGCCAATGGTTGGCACACAGTGGCAGTGAACTGGGAGCCGCATGGCATCACCTGGTATTACGACCGCCACGAGGTCGCGGGCGTCTCCTCGCGCGTGGCCCCGATCACTTCTGCCCCAAAGGTGTTGGTGCTTGATCTCGCCATCTCCAAGAGGATGCGTCACGAACCGAAAAAGGTGCCCGCGACCTTCCGGATCGGCTGGGTCCGGGTTTGGCAGCACGTCAGCTGAACCGCGGGGCCGCGCCGCGCGCCGACGCGCCGTGATCTTGTCTGCCTGATCTGCCCGCCCGCTGGCTCGCCTCGCGGATCGCCGCCATCGGCGCGATCATGTGATGAAACAGGCATAGCGACGTAGTAGGAGCGTGGTGCAAGCGCTGAGGGAACCGGGAGTGCAGGGCCGATCGGCCTGGGAACGGTTCGAGTCGCTCTACCGCTCGAGCCGTGACGACGTGTACGCGTACGTGATCAGCCTGGTCCGTGACGCCGCGGCCGCAGAGGACGTCACCGCCCTCGCTTTCGAGCGGGCCTACCGCCGCCGCCGCACCTTCGACAGGCGCCGGGGGGAGGAGCGGGCCTGGCTGTTCGGAATCGCCCGCAACGCCGCGCTCGACGAGCTCCGCCGCCGCCAGCGGGTGGCCGGCCTCGTCTTCGATCCGGCCGGCGATACCGACACTGACGGTCCGCTCTCGATCATTGACCAAGACGACGACGAGGTGATCCTCCGCCGCACGACCGTGCGCGCCGCGCTGAGCGAGCTGTCCGGCCGTGATCGGGAGTTGATCGCGCTGAAGTTCCACGCCGGGCTGACGAACGCCGAGCTCGCCCGCGTCCTGGGGATCAGCGAGTCCAACGCGGGCACGCTGCTCCACCGCACGATCCAGAAGCTGAGAAAGGCCTGCAATGCGCCAGCCTGAATTCCCCCTCGATCCGGACCTGGTGGTCGAGCTCGAGGCCATCGACGCCACGCTGAGCGGGCGGATCGTCGACCCCGAGTTCGCCGAGCTGGCCGAGCTGACCGTGATGGTCGCGGCCGAGCGTCCGCAGCTTGCGCCCGAACGGGCACAGGCGCTCGACGAGCGGGTCCTGGGGCGGTTCGGGCCGGCGACACCGCGCCCGGTCCGCCATCGCTCCTGGCGGTCACCCGGGTGGGCGGCCGGGCTGAGTATCGCGGCGGTCGCGGCCGTCGCCGTGATCGTGGTGGCGGGTTCGGGAGGCGGGTTGAGCAACGGCAATCCCTTCTTGGCAGGTGCCTCCTCGTCTGCTTCGCACTCCTCGGCGGCAAACAAATCGTCGTCGGCGAAAACCTACTCGCTGACCACGCCCGCGCTGACTCACAAGGGCGCCAAGGCGCCGGCATCCTTGGGCAGCATCTCCGCGGGGCACAGCTCCTCCAAGAGCTACTCCTCCGCGTCCGGCAGCAACCAGTCGTTGGCCCCGGCAGGTTCACCCACCAACGGCACTACCGGCGGTGCAGCCGGGCCCTCCACTCCCGCACCCACTCCAAACGCCCGCAAGGTCGTCCAGTCCGCGCAGCTCCAGCTGAGCGCTCAGGGCCGGTGGGTCGACGTCGTTGCCCAGGAGGTCTTCGACGTGGTCGGCCAGGAGAAGGGAGTCGTGCGCAGCTCGCAGGTGACGGCCGCCACCTCAAGCAACGGTTACGCCACCTTCAACCTGAGCATCCCCAGTGCGAACCTGTCCAGTACCGTGACGCGGCTGTCCGGCCTGCAGCATTCTCGGGTCGTCTCCCGCACCGACGGCACCCAGGACGTCAACGGTCCGTACCTGTCAGACCAGCGCCGGCTGACCGATGCTCAAGCGCTGCGGACCTCGCTGCTCAAGCAGCTGGCCAAAGCGACGACGCAGGCGCAGATCGACAGCCTCCAGGCTCGGATCCACACGGCCGAGGCGCAGATCAACAGTGATCAGGCGACCCTGCATCGCCTGCAGTACCAGATCAGCTTCAGCCAGCTGTCGGTGACGGTCAACGGTGGTCCGGTCCCGCTGCCCCTCGCCTCTGGCTCCCACTCGAGCGGTGGGTTCACGATCGGCCGTGCCGCCCACGACGCTGTCAAGGTCCTGACCGTGGCCGCCGGCGTGGCGCTGATCGCCCTGGCCGCGCTGGTGCCGCTCGCCCTGCTGGTCGCCCTGATCGTCTGGATCAGGCTGGCCTTGCATCGCCGCCGTCGCGAGCAGGCGCTGGACGCCGCCTGAGGAGCCGGCCGCAACACACAGCGGTCGCTGTATCGCTTGAATCCATGCGGTGACGGTCCTCCGCATAGTCGTCGGGCTGCTGGGAGCAGCTGGCGTCGCCGCCGTGCTTGCCTCGATCATCCGTAGCGTCGTGCTTCCGCGCGGGGTCCCCGCCCGCCTGGCTCGGCTGGTGTTCCTGACCGTCCGCCAGATGCTGACCCTGCGGCTCCGGATCGGCCGCCGCCAGGACTACCAGACCCGAGACCGGGTGTTCTCGCTCCAGGCGCCGCTGGGTCTGTTCGCCCAGCTGTTCACCTGGGGGGTACTCATTCTCCTGTGCTTCAGCGCGATCTTCTGGGCGCTCTCGGTCTCGCCGCTGAGCTTCAGCCAGGTGCCGCACGCCGTGGAGCTGGCCGGCAGTTCGCTGTTCACCCTCGGTTTCGACAGGCCGAGCGGTCTGGTCCGCCAGATTGTTGCCTTCGCCGCCGCCGGCGTCGGACTCAGCCTGTTCGCGCTGGTCATCACCTATCTGCCCAGCCTGTACGGCGCCTTCGCGCGCCGTGAGGCGCTGATCACCAAGCTTTCCGTACGCACCGGCTCTCCGCCTGACGGGCCGGGCCTGCTGATCAAGAGTTGGGAACTCGCCCGCTTCGAGCAGTTGGATCTTCTCTGGGGCGACTGGGAGGATTGGTTCATCGACCTGGGTGAGTCGCATACCAGCTTCCCCCAGCTCAGCTTCTTCCGCTCTCCGCATCCTCTGAATCACTGGGTCCCCAGCGCCGAGGCGGTGCTGGACGGGGCCGCGCTGCTGAGAACCGCCTGCGACGTGGGCGCGGAATACCGCAGCAACCTGTGCCTGGACGCCGGGGTCAGCGCGCTGGTGGCGATCGCCGACTTCCTCGGCATCCCCCATCAACCCCCGGAACCGGAGGCCGAGATCGCGCTTCCGGAGCGCGTCTTCCAGACGGGCTGCGACCGGTTGGCCGAAGCCGGGGTGCCACTCGCCCGCGACCGCCGGCAGGCCTGGCAGGATTTCCGGCGGGTGCGAAGCCGGTATGAGCCGCTGGTGGCCGTGCTCGGTGGCATGACCGACGCCCCGCGCAGCGAGTGGAGCTCCTGGTCAGACGACGCTCCCCGGCACAGCCCGCCCCTGGTGCGGATCCATCGACCGCGCCGGCTTGACGGCGGACTTCCCAACCGGGATCCGTAACCTCCCCCGGGTGACCGACCTCCACGATCGCACGGAGCGGACGGCCGAAGCGTTGCGCAAGATCCCGGTGTTCTCGAGCCTGCCCGATGAGGAGCTCGCTCAGGTCGCTGACGTGGCCCTGCCACGCAGCTACGCGAGTGGGCAAACCGTGTTCCGCGAGGGCGATGAGAGCAACACCTGCTACATCGTCCGGTCCGGTCGGGCCCGCGCGGTGCGCGAGCACTCCGACGGTCGCTCCATTACGCTGGCCCATTTCGGTCCGGGGGATATCTTCGGCGAGCTCGCCATGTTCGACAACGAGCGCCGCTCCGCCACGATCCAGACCCTGGAGGACACCGAGCTCACGGCGATCCTCGGCTCCGACATGCAGCGGCTGATGCACCGCCATCCGGACATCGCCGTGCATCTGCTCGCCGCCCTGGCCGGCCGGTTGCGCGAGACCAACGAGCGGCTGACCCGTCAGTCGTTCCAGACCGTGCAGAGCCGGGTGGCGGCGGTTCTGGCCGAGATGGTCGACTCGGCGCGGTCGGATCAAGCTGACGGCGAAGCGCATCAGGCCGAGGGTGAAGGGGTCCTGATCGTCTCGACCCAGGCCGAGCTGGCTCAGCTGGCCGGTTCGTCCCGGGAGTCGGCCAGCCGGTTCCTGGCCGTGCTCGAGCGGGCGGGCATCATCAACCAGGGTCGTGGGAAGCTCGTCGTCCTGGACCCCGACGCGCTCGAGCGGTACGTCTATTAGCGGCTCAGGGGACAGGGGCGCGAGACGCGGTCTGGCGGAATTTTCCGCCGGTGGAGTGGTCGTGCGCGGTGACGAGGTCGTGACCATCGTTCCCGTCAAGCGCGATGCCCACGGTCAGCGCGTGCTGGGTCTGCCCAAAGGACATCCCGAGGCGGGAGAGACCTCCGCGCAGGCGGCCATCCGCGAGGTTCGCGAGGAGACCGGCGTCACCGCCGATCTGATCGAGCCGCTCGGCGAGGTGACGTACACCTACGAGCGCCACGGACGGCGGATCGCCAAGCGGGTGGCCTTCTTCCTGTTCGAATACCGAAGCGGCGACCTGGCTGACCACGATCACGAGATCGAGGATGCGCGTTGGATGGGGCTGCCCGAGGCGGCCGCCCAGCTCTCCTACGACGGGGAGCGGGAGATGGTGCGTCGCGTGCTGTCGCGCCGGACCCCGGATCTGTAGGCTGGGCGCCGTGCGGGTCCTGAATTTCTACTCGTCGGTGTTCGCCGACCAACTCCGGCGCGGGCGAAAGACCGCCACCATCCGTCTCGGCGACAAGTCGCACAAGTACCACAAGAACGAGTGTGTGCTGGTCACGATCGGCTACCAGCACTCGCCTCGGGAGAAGATCTTCTACGCGGTCATCGATCAGGTAGAGGTCAAGCGCGTGTCCGACCTCTCCCCGCGGGATATCGAGCACGACAATCCGGAGTTCCGCCGGGTCGACGAGATGATCCACTTCCTGGAGCAGATCTACGGTCGCACGGTGTCGCTCGAGGACACGGTCACCGTCGTCCGCTTCTCCCAGATCATCGAGAATCCACCGGAGATGCGCGATCGCATCCACGGTCTCGGCAGCGCCCGCAACTAGCGAGGGGGCGCAGTCGCCGCGAGGAGACCGCGGGCCGTCAGGGGACCGACAGCCGCAATGCCACCGGCGTCGTGCGATTCCGACGCACTCGGGCACGTGCTGTTGCGATCACCCGGCCCGACCCACGACGACGGGGGCGAGCAGGGCCAGGCGGTAGCGCCCGGGCTCCACGCGAGCCGTGAAGCGACCCGGCGAAGCCCCACCAACAGGCTCCCCACCGGGTGGCTGATGGCCACGCGGGTGGCACGGAGGCAGCCCGACCTCACGCAGACGCCGACGCCGGTCCTCGTCCGGCAGCCTCCCGGCCGCCGGCCCGCCGCAGATCTTCAGGCGCCCCTTGATCGTGCCCACCTACGGGATCAGCCCGGCGAGCTGCCCGATCACCGGGTGGCCGAGACCCACACGGGTGACATGCCCGTTGGTCGCCGACTGGCATCCGGACAGGCCGACGGCGACCGGGTTCTCCGCCCCGCTCGCGTAGCTGAAGTCGGCAGTGATCGACTCACCGTCGTCCGAAGGACACGAGTACACCCCCTTGGCGGATGGCAGCGCGTTCAGCTCCCAGCCCAGCTGGGAGACGGTCGGGCCATGCGTGATCGATCGTTCGAGGACACGGGTGCCGCCCGGCCCGTACCGGCAGAGGAGCACCGCCGTGGCGCCGGGCGGGATGAGCGTGGCATGCGCGCCCGCTCGGGTGCTGTTCACCGGGTCCCGGTCGCTTGCCGCGCACGCTGCCGAACCGTCTGCGCCAGCGAGGGCCGACGAAAGCAACCGTCGGCCGCCTCCCCCCGAGGCGGATGGAGCGCTCAACAGCAGGATCGTCAGGACTGCGATTACGCCGGGCAGCCCAATCAAACCGAGGGTCACCCACACGAGCCGCCACGGAACTCGAGGGTCGGAGCGCCGGGCGTTACCGAACATCTCTCCACACTACGCCCCCGAGTCGCGATCGTCACGCTGGAATCGCGGCGGACCCTCGATGGGCGCCACGTACCTGCGGGCGACCGCGACGAACTTGGGCCGGGCAAACGTAAAAAGT
>DASZMP010000004.1:0-24853 GCA_035551795.1 Solirubrobacteraceae bacterium
TCGCGCAAGGCAGGCACCTGCGTGCGACCGGCGGCGACGAAGCCGCACCCGCAGGCTAACCATGGACTCGGACAGCGCCCGCGTAATGGTGGAGAGGACTTCCCGATCAAGGCAAGTCGCCAAAAGCGCGGAGCGGAAGGAAGGAGACCCCTCCGTTACCAGGCCGCGTTAAAAGAAAAATGCGGCTCAGGGGCGACGACCGTGCCTGCTTTCGCGCGTAGCCTGCGCGCGGAATAAGCCTCGTCGGTCGCCTTCGAGAGCCGCTTCGCTTGGCTGTCGCGAGCTCTGCTCTCTCCTGAACCGCAAGAAGCACCCTAATCGACCTCCAGCCGATCTGCAACATGCCGTTCCCGCACTTTGGGAGAAAAACGGCGCAGATTTCGCCGCCGTCGCTCCGGTAAAGACCGCAGGGCGGTCAGGTGAGCGTGATGCCGCGCTGTTCGTAAAGCCGGCGGTCGGCGGCCCGCAGCAACTCATCGACGTCATTGCCGTCGTCCGGAAACACAGCGGTGCCGATCGTCAGGTCCCAGGGCACCTCGAGGCCAAGCTCGGCGCGGCGTTCGGGCAGCGTCTCCCGGATCCGGGAGGTGACGGCGGTCGCGCCCTCCCGAGCCTGTTCGACCAGGAGCAGGCCGAACTCGTCGCCACCGAGACGCCCGACGACGTCGTCGGCTCGCGCGGAATCCTCCAACAACTCTGTCGCCTGGCGGATCAGTGCGTCTCCCGCAAGGTGTCCCTGGGTGTCGTTGACCGCTTTGAGACCTCTGACATCTGCGTAGGCCAGAGCGAACGGCCGACCGTAACGCTGAGCGCGAGCGAGCTCGCGCTCAGCTGCGTCGAGGAAGCCACGTCGATTCAGGACGCCGGTCAACGGGTCGATCAGCGCCTCCGCGGTGACGGAGGCAAGCGCCAGGCGCTGACGGCGCGCCAGCAGTGACGCATGTATCGCGCCGGCGCCCGCAATCGCCGCTATCGCCAGCGCCAGCGCAATGATCAGCCACACCCACCACGGGATGTGTTGGACGAAGCGCAGCAGTACGGGCGCCGGGTTTGACGTGACTGCGCGCAGCGGCACGACGGGGAGCTTCGGAGGACTCCCGTGCCGCACCTTGGCCTTTTGTGACCTAATTCCAGCACCGGAGCCGCCGGGGGCCGATGGGGAGAAGAACGTCCGCTCGGCCCGAGCCAACGGTGCCACCGCCAGCCCAGCGGCGGGCCTCGACGAGGCCACGGTGTGGCGACGGTGAGTGCGTGACGCTGCGTGGTGGCGTCCGTGGCCCGGGCCTGCAGCGGCATGTCGCTTTCCGTGGGGGGATTTTGCCGCCTGCTTTGAGTGCCCTGGTGGGCCGGCGGGTGAGTGCCCCGGCGGAACCGCGGCGTGCGACTGTCCCTGCGGAACCACGGCGTGCGACTGTCCCGGCGGAACCGCGGCGTGCGACTGTCCCGGCGGAACCACGGCGTGAGAGCTTCGGCCGCCGACCGCAGCCGAGCTGGTACCGCAGGCCGGGCACCGGCCGTTGCCGGGATGCGGCTTGGCGTGACCCGGGGGGAGGCCGCCGTTGCCGACGCCGTTGCTGCGGCCGTGGGCACGGCCGAGGGCGGCGTGGCCGTGGGCAGCGGCGGCCAGCAAGCGCCCGTGGCGATGTCCCCACCCATGGCTCCAGGGCGGCGGGTTGGCGCTTGCGGAACCGGCCATGCAGCACAGCGCGACCAGCAGGAGGATCACGGCGCCCGCCTCGTGCGCGATCCCGCGCCGAGCAGGCCGCGGCCGGGGTCCGAAGGCACCCTCCGGCCAGCGCGGACTCCTCACACGGTTCCCCACGATGATCCTCTCCCCAAAATCTGGCGAATCAAGCCCTCACCAGCCATCGAACAAGCGTCGAACCCCGCGTCCAGACGCGGGACCAGTACCAACACATCGATCAACTCTGCGGACACCGCCTACGGCTCAAACCCTGCGTTACGTGCCCCAAGGATGGCAGGGCTCCCCTACGGAACTCGAACAATGGCACATCCCGCGAACGGAAGCGCTTCCGGGCCGGCTCGGCCCCCTTAGGCCCCAAGAGACATGCGTGTAGGGTTGGGTCTGACCCTGGAGTGACGGATGAGCGAACTGCTACCTGATCAGATCGAGCCTTACGAGAACATCTCGGCCAAGGCTTACGAGCATCCGGCTGATCGCGCCGCAACGGCGGCGCTGAAGGCGATTCCGATGCTCGACACGGTGGTCCGGAGACTGATCGAGTGGCGCTACGAGCGCGCGATGCGGCAGTTCTACCTCGGTAACTCGATCAAGGTCTCTGACCAGCAGCTGCCGGAGCTGTGGACCGCTCACCGGCACGCGACTCGAATTCTTGACGTCAGCAACGTCAACGATCTGTACGTGCACCGATCGGTCCTGGGCGATGGCGTCGTGATCGGCTCCAAGCAACCCATCATCGTGCTCGACGCCCGCCTGGTGGAAAAGCTCGGCTCAGGTGAGCAGACGGCATTGATCGCCCACGAGCTGGGGCATGTCCTGTCTGATCACGTCGTCTACCAGACCGCGCTCAACATCCTGCTGAGCGCGGGTCGGGGCGCGATCCCCTTCCTCGGGCTGCCGTTGATGGCGGTGCGCGCCGTCTTACTCGAGTGGTACCGAGCGACCGAGCTGAGCTGCGATCGCGCCGCCACTCTGGCTGTGCGCGATCCCAGGATCGTCTGTCGGCTGCTGATGGTGACGACCAGCGGCATGCCCGCGGCGCAACTGAACCTCGACGCGTTCCTGGCCCAGGCTATGGAGTATCAGAACTGGGAGGACCCCAGCGACCGCGTTCGGCGGTTCTTCAACGAGCTCGGTCGCACGCATGCGAACGCGGTCAAGCGGGTTTCAGAGGTGATGTCCTGGGTCCAATCCGGGGACTATGACCGGATCGTCCGCGGGGAGTACCGCCGGCGCGACGAGCCCACCAATGTTCGGGAGGAAGCGGGAGATGCGGTCGAGTTCTACGTAGAGCGCTTCAAGGCGGTGTTCCGCGACGCCGCCGAGAACCTCGAGCAGGCCGGCAACCAGATCGGCGAGGTGGGACAGCAGCTGGCGGACTGGATTCGCTCACGCGCCGGCCGGGGGCCGTTCGGCGGCTAGCGACTCAGGCCAGCTCCCGCACCGTCGCCGTCACCAGGCAAGCCGCGGCACTGGAACGGATCGGTCTACCCAGCCGCTGTTGCAAGTCGTGGGTCTCGCTCATGAGCGCATCGCGCTGCCGGGGCGACAGCCGCGCCCAGAACGACATGGTTCCGAGTACGGCGTTCAGCTCATCGGCGGTGTGCTCCAGCGCGATCGGCAGCGCCGTGAGCACGGCGGGATCGAACAGCTCGGAGACGTAGTTGCGCGCCACGTCGTAGCTGCCCAGCCACGCCCAGACCTCGGACACGTTGTTGCACCGGTCGGCGGCACCCGTGCACAAGGCGTCCAGGCCACGGTACGACGGCCAATCCTCAAGCAGCTTGGGGGCGACCTTGCCGAGCGCGGCGCGGAGGGCCTCCTGATCGCTCCGGCTACGGGGGTCATCCAATCCGAAGTAGGAGAAAAGTGCCAGGCAGCCGGCCCCGGGCAGCGCATCGGCGAGCTTCTGCCAACCCACCGCTGGGTCCACCCAATGTATGGCCGACGCGGAGAACGCAGCTCGAAAATCCCGGTGCGGCACGGATGCCTCCTCGAGACTGGCGTTTAGGAACTCCACGTTGCCGGCGCCGGCCAAGCGTTCCCGCGCCCGAGAGATCAGGAGCTGGCCGGGTTCGATCGCCGTGACCCTGAGCCCTCGCGCCAGCAGGCTGTGGGTGAGCTGACCAGTTCCGCAGCCGATTTCGAGCACCCGGTTCCCGGAAACCAGACCGGCACTGTCGCAGGCCTGGTCGACCAGCCGATCGGGGTAGGCCGGGCGGTGGCGGTCATACGCCTTGGCCACCAAGTTGAACACCGTGCCCCAGCTGCGGGTGTCGCCTGAACTCGCCACGCCGACATGATCGCTTCCGGCCCGGTCTGCTGGACCCGCAGACGGCCTCGTCCAGCCGCTCCGCGCTTCACCGAGACCGGCAGGAGGCCATCTGGACAGCCCGCCTCGTCAATCCGAAGCTGGAACCCGTGCAACCATTGCCCAAACCCGATGCGGCACAGCAAGCGTCTCTGAGGGGAATTGCTCCTGCAGCAGCTGCTCCAGGGTCCGGTCGAACTCAGCGATGGTCTCGGGGGCAAGGCTCGCGCCGATCCCGTTGCACGTCCGCATCCGACCGCGCCAGGCCTCGTGGCTGAACGTGATCACGCCATCGAAGCTGAACGTCTCGATCCTCTCGAAGCCGGCCTGCCCCGCATCCACGGTCCAGGCCGGGTAGATCCCGGTGCTGCCCGCCATGCTCCACCGAGGGTTGAGCTGGAGGATCAACGCCTCCGTCGCTGCGCAGACGTTACCGGGCAGCGACAGATAGTCGTGGTGGCAGATCACCAGGCAACCCGTCCGGCCGAGCAGGCGCCGAGCTTCGGCCGCCGCTTCAGGGCGGTTGAACCATTGCCAGCTCTGGCCTGCCGCGACCACATCCCAGCAGCCAGCGGGTAGGCCGGTGCTCTCGGCGGGGGCGGCCCGATAGGCGATCCCCACGCCGGCTGAGGAGTCGCGCCGCCGGGCTTCGCCGAGCAGTGCATCGGCGATGTCGACTCCAGTCACGTGGCAACCCAGACGCGCGAAACCCCGGGCCAGTGCGCCCGTTCCCGTACCCACATCAACGACCCGCTGGCCGGGCAGGCCGACCCCCATTGCCCCCAGGCGCGCGAACAACCCTTCGGGGAACTCTGGCCGGTAGGCCGAGTAGTCCGCTGCCGTAGGGTTGAAGTCGATGCTCACCGGCATTCATTTCAGCAGTCGTACGTCACCTGAACCAGGAAACCCCTCTCCATGAACATGACTCAACTTCTGGGTGATAAGCCCGTCAATCGAATCGGGTTCGGGGCGATGCAACTCGCCGGACCCGGCGTCTTCGGACCACCGCCGGACCCCGGGGCCGCGCGTGCGGTGTTGCGCCGCGCGGTTGAGCTGGGTGTGAATCACATCGACACCTCCCAGTACTACGGGCCGGATGTGGTCAACGACCTGATCCGCACGACCCTGTATCCGTATCCGGAAGGCTTGAAGCTCGTGACCAAGGTGGGTGGCCGGCGGGATGACTCCGGCAACTGGCTGCAGGCGCTTTCGCCGCCGGAGCTCCGAGAAGGGGTCGAGGACAACCTTCGGACGCTGCGGCTGGAGCGTCTGGACCTGGTCAACCTGCGGCTGTTCGACGAGCACGACCGTGAGCAGCACCTGCCCGAGCAGCTGGGGGTGCTGGACGAACTGCGCCAGGAGGGCAAGCTCGACCTGATCGGCCTCTCCAACGCGTCTGCCGACACGGCTCGGCGTGCCCTGGACTTGACTGAGCTCGTCTGCGTCCAGAACGCGTTCAGCCTCGTCAACCGTGGTGGCGGGGACGTGCTGTCCCTCTGTGAAGAGCGCGGACTCGCGTTCGTCCCGTTCTTTCCGCTCGGCTCGGCGTTTACGAATGGGCCCCAGCACCTGGCGGCGGATCCGGCAGTGAGGGAGATTGCCGAGCGTCGAAATGCCACGCCTTCACAGATCGCGTTGAGCTGGTTGCTCCACAAATCGCAGCGAATCCTGCTGATTCCGGGCACCCGCTCGCTCCAGCACCTGGAGGAGAACATGGCTGCCGCCGACATCGAGCTGGACGCGCAGGACATGCGCCGGCTCGAGGCGGTCCGACGGCTCGGCGACCCGCTTGCCGGCGAGCACTGACGCCAGTGCCAGCGCCCACACGAGGCTAGGCCAGTGCCAGCGCCTCACGACGCTAGGGCAGGGTCCAGTACCCGTCCGCGCCGGCCGGCGACCAGACCGCCGTCCTCTCGAGCTCCCGGCGGACCTTGGCTATGCCGGCCTGCATCACCAGCGCGACCTCGGCCGTCGCCAGCGGCTCGCCGGCCCAGGCCAGCAGCTCCGCGGCGGTGTGGGGATGCGCACGGCGGACGAGCTGCGGTGCGCGGTTGGCGATGGCCGTCTCGTAGACCTCCACCGGGTTGAACCCCGGAATCGAGAAGCCGTCGATCAGGTAGCTTGGGGCTGAGTAGCGGCGCTCGTGCTCCGGTCCTCCCAGCTTGTGCTCGAGGGCTTGTGCCCCGGGCGAGGGAGTCCGGGCAGCAGCGGCGTCCTCTTCGAGCGCGCTCCGGGCCGCCTCAGTCGCACACCAAGCCAGCAGCTGGGCCGGATCGAGCCCCGCGTCCGCGGCGGCTGCTCCGATCAGCCCGGGGTCATCGATCAGTCCTCTCTGCATGACCCGGACGCGAAGCCGGCGCAGAAAGACGCCGGCACGCTCTGGGGCGAACAGCCGCACGGCGACGAACGCCAGGCACGCGGGCTCGCTCGAGGCGGGACGCGGATACGGAGCGGGATCGATCGGCATCCCATAACGCGCCTGGAGTCCGGGTGCGCCCTCGGAGAGCTTCTCCGCCTCTCCAGGCTCGCGCGTCAGGACGATCATTCTCGTGACCCAGTTCAGCTGATCTCCGTAGTGCCATCGAAGCCGTTGGCGGACTGGCTCGGCGGAGAATGCAAACGGACAGGCCGGATCGGTGAACAGCTCGATCGTGACTGCCATGCCGGGACATCCTAGGAGTCCCGCCGCGGCTACCGTTCGCGATGATGGCCGCCATCGCCACGATCGGCGTGTATGACTTCGACGCCGCCGGCTTCCTCCGCACCCTGGACGAGGCGGGCGTGACCCAGATCGTCGACATCCGGCAACGCAGAGGGGTCCGGGGTTCGCAATACGCCTGGGCCAACGCTCAGCGGCTCCAGGCCATGCTGAGCGAAGCGCAGGTGGCGTATGAGCACCACCCGGAACTGGCGCCCGACACGGAGATGCGCCAGCTCCAGTACCGCGAGGACGCCCGCCGGGGTGTGGGCAAGCGCTCCCGCAGGCAGCTCTCGCCCGAGTACATCAGGGTGTACACCCGCGAGGTACTCGACGTCGTGCCGCTCGATCCGCTGGTCCAGCGACTACCCGTACACGGGATCGCGGCCCTGCTCTGCGTCGAGGCCACCGCTGAGGCATGTCACCGGTCGTTGGTGGCGGGTCGCCTCGCAGATCGGTTCGGCTTCGAGGTCATCAACCTCGAGCCGGGCGAGCCTACGGATGCCGATCTGTTCTGAGCTACCGCCTCCGAGGACGGCTCGCCTGATCCCTACCGGGTGGCCTTCTTGACTCCGCTGGACGCGCGCCCGGCGGCGTTCTTGGCCTTGCCCTTGAGCTCCTCGGCGCCGCCGCGGGCCTCGGTTCCCGGCCGATCCGCCGTCTTACCGGCCTCCCGCTTGGTGCGCCCCTTGAGCTCCTCGCCCTTGCCCTTCAGCCGCTTTGTCCGATCGCCCATCTCTCCTCCTTTGGCCGGGTCTACTAGCCCGCTTCTACCCCGTGCTGGCGGGTCTGACGCGGCGGCCAGCGCATGGATCAGCTGTCGACCAGCAGCTCCACCAGTCGCCGACGAGCGCCCCGCCCCTCCGGGGTCGGCATCAACGGGTACACGTGCGGCATTCCGGGGGCCTCGACCAGCTCGCAGCTCACACCGCTCGCAGAGCAGCGCTCACGGAGGCGATGGCTGTCGGGATTCAGGATGTCATTAGTGCCGGTGAACACGGTGATCGGCGGAAGGCCCCGGAGCTCGCCGTTGAGCGGGCTGATCCGCGGGTCATCCAGCGGTAGGCCGCATGCGTACGTGCGGGCGGCCTCTCGCAGGCCCACCACCGCCAGCATGGCGTCCCGTCGCTCGAGCGCCCGCTGCTCGGGCTGATCGATTCGAACGTCCAGCCAGGGCGAGACGAGGATGATCTGGGACGGCGTCAGACCGCTGTCACGCAGGGCGAGGCTGACCGCCAGGGCCAGCCCGCCGCCGGCTGAGTCGCCGGCCACCACAAGCTCGCCCGTCTGCTCGATCACCTGGGCGGCGATCTCCGACCCAGTGGCCACCACCTGCGCCGCGCCAGTCCGAGCGCCCAGCGGGTAGATCGGGACCAGGCATCGGCAGGATGCCTCGCGGGCAATCCGGGCCGCCAGCGCCCAGTGGGAGCGGGTGATCTCGTTTACATAGGCGCCGCCGTGAAAGTAGAGGACCGTTCGTGACGGCGGTCGGATCTCCAACGGCTGCACGCTGTAGACCGGCCAGCCCTGGCGATCCTCACGACTCACCGCGACGCGCCGGCGCAGCCGCCGCGGGGGTGTGAACCGGGTCGGTCTGGCGGCTCGCGCGGCGATATGCCTGCTCGTTCGTTCGAGCGAGGTGTAGCGCCGCTTGCCGCCCCGGATCGGCAGAACAACGTGGACGATCAGGCGGTTCTGGAGGCTTGCGCGTGATGTGGCGGGTGGGGTCACCGCTCGCACCACATACCCCTGGAGAGGAGGTCTGTCTCAGACCAGGGCCGGCAGCGGGATCCCGACGCATCCCCGCGCCACCAGAGGGTCGACGTCAGCCGGGTCGGGTTCGTCCAGCGCCACGGGGCCCCAGGCAAGAAACCCGTCGCCCCGGGCGTGCACCCCATCCAGGTGCGCCTCGATCAACTCCACCAGAGTCTCGCGGCGGCTCGCGTTCGGTCGATCACGCACGGTCGCTCGCCGTCGGCGTGGAGAAGCGGGAGGCCAGATTCGAGGTCGACCAGCGGCAGCCGCCGCCTTCGCTTCAGTGCTCGACGAGCTGAGGCGTCCACGCATGCTGGTCCAGGTCGGTACGCATCGGTCAGAGATAGTACACAAACTCAACCAAGTTACTCGGGGCTGTTCTTCGTTTGCTTCCTCCGCGCCGCAAACCCGGCCCTTGGCAACCAGGCGAAACGGCCCCTTAAAGTGAGCGAGCCCCCAGCGGCGGATATGAGGCCGGCTGGTGGGCGCGCTCAGAGGGAGGAGAGGGACCTGCATTCTGGCCGCAAGCGGCCTAGAAAGCAAAGACGAGTATTCCTACTTACCTATAAGCTGTGCTTATGGATCTGCGACAGCTGCGCTATCTGGTCGCTCTGGCCGAGGAGCACAGCTTCACCCGGGCGGCAGCGCGAGAGCACGTGGCTCAGCCCGCGCTCTCCCAGCAGATCAGACGGCTGGAGGACGAATTGGGCATTGGGCTGGTCGAGCGGACCACCCGGAGCGTCTCGATCACCGACGCCGGCCAGCTCCTGATCGCGCGGGCCCGGCGGGCGCTGGCTGAGGTGGAGGCCGCCCGCGACGACCTGCTCCGGCTCAAGGGGATCCGGGCCGGACGGGTGAATGTCGGGGTGATGCACACCATGGGCCCGATCGACGTCTCGCTGGCCCTGGCAGTGTTCCACGAGCGCTATCCCGAGGTGGAGCTCACCGTGCGTGAGCAATCGAGCGAGGAGCTGGCCGAATTGCTCAGGGTGGACGAGCTGGATCTGGCTTACCTGTCGGTGACCGAGAGGGTGGAGAGCCATGGCCTCAGCCTTCTCCAGCTGGTCAGCGAGGAGCTCGTGGTCATGCTTCCCCGAGGCCACCGCTTGGCCGGGCGGCGCACGCTGCGGGTCGCCGAGTTGGCCGATGAGGAGTTCATCAGCTATCGCGAGGGCTCGCGAATCCGGGAACTGCTGGTTGGAGCTGCCGAGCAGGCGGGATTCCAACCCAAGGTCAAGCTGGAATCAAACGAGAGCCAGCGGGTCCGGCGATTGGTGGCCCGTGGCATGGGCGTGGCCATCCTCCCCGCGTCGGATGCCCTGGGCCCGGGAGCGGCGGTGTCGGTGGCCAGGCTGCGCGCCCCGGCGTTGACCCGGGACATCACCCTGGCCTGGCGTGCGCAGCGCCGGCTGTCCCCAGCCGCGGCGGAGTTCCTGGCCCTGTCCCGGGACACGTTCGCTGGACCAGAGTTGCCCGACCCACTTGAGCTGAGCGCCTGAGATGCCGTCTCTGGCCGACCGCGCGGTGCGGGCTATCGAGCGCCGCGCCCGCATGGTTCGCCATCGCGGCGACGCGGTGCTGTGTCCGCTCTGCGGCCGGAGCTTCAGGCGTTTCATGGACGCCTGGAATCGGCCGGACGCGATCTGCTGGCGCTGCGGATCGCATGAGCGCCACCGAGCTCTGTGGCTGTTTCTGCTGCAGCGACCGGAACTGCTCGCCGGGGCACGGTCGCTCCTGCACTTCGCACCGGAATGGGCTCTCCGCAGAAAATTCTCCCGAATGTCTCACTTGCGGTATGTGACCGCCGACCTCAGCGCGCGCGATGTCGACCTTAACCTTGACCTGACGGCGCTGGCGTTGCCCGACGCGAGCTACGACGCCACCGTCTGCTCGCACGTGCTCGAGCACGTGTCCGACGACGCCGCGGCCATGAGCGAGCTGCGCCGGATCACTGCTCCCGGAGGCTGGTGCCTGATCATGGTGCCGCTCGATCTCGACCGGCCAGACACGTATGAAGATCCGTCGGTCGTTACCGCCGCGGAGCGCGAGCGTGCTTATCGGCAGCACGACCACGTCCGGCTGTACGCGCCGGACATCGGGGAGCGACTCCGGCAGGCCGGTTTCACGGTCGAGCGTGTGGCCCCTGCCGATGCGTTCGGCGCCCGGCTCATCAGCCGCTGCCGGCTGCTCGAGGGCGACTACATCTGGCTGTGCCGGTAGCTCACTGCGTCCGCGCTCGGCTCGGACCTTCAGGCGCCAGGTCTCGCTGCTCCGGACTCTTGCCATAGCGGTTGATCGGTGGGTCTCGATGCGCTCCAAGAGAACGTCGGCCGGCCCGCTCAACAGGACGATCGCGTCGAAGCTGGGTAGAACTTGCCCTGATTCGAGACCGTGCCCGAGACGAACCGGGTGCACTCCAGTTCCCGCTCCAGCAACTCGGCCATCCGATCCTCCGAGCCATACGTACCCGCCGGCGTCCTCGGACCACTCCGTCCAGCCGGGATCGTCCGTATCGACCGCCGCGAAGCCCAGCCGTCTCAGCTCGCTCAGCGCGCTACGGAATCCGCTCCGCGCCCGGAGGCGAGTTGACCCAGGGGTGCTTGCGTTCCTCCCACACCGACACAGTGGGCGCAGGAAATTCCGGATCGGCAAACGTGCCCAGCGGTATGGCGACCAGCTCGGGGTCGGTCCGGTAGTACACGGTGACCCCGCAGTGCGGGCAGAAGTTGAATGTCCGGGCCTCCCCGTCGTCCGAGATCCGCTCGTACTCCCGGGACTCGCCGGTGATCGTCACCGCAGCGGCCGGAAACCGGGCCTGGGCGCCGAACGCGCTGCCGGTGCGCCGCTGGCAGGCCAGGCAGTGACAAACCGACACGCGCACTGGCTCACCTTGGACGGTGGCGCGCAACTGTCCGCAGCTGCATGAAGCCTGACGCGTCGGCACGTACGTCAGACTAGAGCTAGCGTGGGCGGACACGAGATCAACCACCTGATCCAGTCCTACGGCTGCGGGATCGTGTTCGCGGCCGCGGCGCTGCAGGCGGTGGGCGCGCCGGTGCCGGGCACCACCGTCTTGGTGGCCGCGGCCGTCTATGCCGCCACCGCCCACGGCCTGCCGATCGTGGGTGTGATCCTGGCCGGAGCCGGAGGTGCTGCCGCAGGCACCACCGCCGGATTCCTGATCGGTCGCCGGGGCGGGGCCCCGCTGCTTCTGTGGATCGGCCGGCGGCTGCGGCAGGACCCGGTCCGGATCCAGAGGCTGCGCACGGAGTTCGCCCGCCGGGGGTCGGGCTGGATCTTCATCGGGCGCTTCATCACCGCAATCCGGAACGTCACTGGCCTCCTGGCCGGGGCCAGCGGCATGCCGTTCGTGCGGTTTCTGGTCGTCAACCTGGCCGCGGCGCTGGTGTGGGCGGGGGTAAATGCACTGGAGTACTACTGGTTCGGCCGGGCTCTGGCCGGGGCCTCCACCTGGCTGCAGGTGCTGCTGGTGGTGCTCGGGCTGGCCTGGCTGGTCCTGTCGCTGCACCTGCTACGTCGCCGGGCGGCGCGCCGGTTACGGAGTGCCGGCTGGGCGGCCGAGACCCCGCCGGCCTGAATGTCGGCTCGGTCGTTCTTCACGCCACTCCTCGAGCGCGATCCATCAGGTCGGGCCTGGCTGGGCCCGCTGCTGCGGGCGGCGCCGCGGGCCCTCGAACGCCTCGGTGCTGACCTGGTGGAGCAGCCCGGCTCGCTTTCGATGACGCTCTCCGTGCGCGGTGTCAGCGGTGTCCTGGGTGCCTTTGAGTACCCGCTGGCTCCGCCTCGAGAGCTGACCAGCTGGCTGATCGAAAATCCCCAGGCGCTCAGCTGGGTGGACGAACCGGACTCCTCGCCCCAGACCGTCCGCCTGCGCCGTGCCCTCCGGTTCGACGACCCTCCGGGCTCGCGGACCAAGGCCCAGGAGCGGGCCCGGGAGCTGATGCGCACCCGGTCGGTGCTATCCCAGGAGTGGTGGCGCTTCGAGGGCATGGGGACGATCGAGTGCCTGTTGATGACCGACCGCCTGGTGCTGACCGTGACCACCGACGCGCAGGACCCGCGAGCGGCCGTCACTCCCTGGTACCCGGGTCGTACCCGCATGATCCGGGCAATCGAGGCGGCGCGCGAGCTGGCCGCCGGCAGGGCCTGGGCCTGCCTGCTCCTCTCCGCTGCGCCGCTCGATGCCGGCGAGCAGATCCTCGGTCAAGCTGCGCTGGCCGCCGCCGCTCCGCATCTAGCTCCCGGTCAGCGCGAGGAGCTGCGGGGCGCCTATCTGGGCAACCTCACGTGGGAGCAGGCAGACGCGGCCGTCGCCACGTAACCGTTTCGGTCAGACGCCCTCGGGGGCGGCGCCGGGGTCGCCCAGCGCCACGTGCTCGGCCCACTCCGGATCGATTTCCGTGAGCGTGCGCACGACATGCACCGAATGATCTTCCGGGCCCAGCTCGAACACCGTCCGCTCGCCGTCGCGAGCTGCGGTCAGCCCGGTTCGGTCCTCGAAGGCCTGGATGATCTCCCGCGCGCGAGGGCCGTCCCCGCGGCTCTCCAGGACGAGCTGATCAGTGATCGTCCGGCCCTCCCTCGTCGTCGGGCTCGCCGTAGCTGGCGCCGGACCTGTCGCTCTCGAGCTCAGGCGTGAGCGCGTCGCGGATCGGATTGCCACCCCCGTCACCGTGGCTGGCATTCTCGGCCAGGTCCTCCTCGGCCGCCTCCCAGCCATCCTGCTCACCGCCGCCCGCCTCGTAGACGGGCTCCATCGCCGGATCCGAGGTATCGGGGGGAGCCGGACCCCCGATCCGGGCCGCCTCCGCGGCCGCCGCGCTCTCCTCGCGAGCGATCAGCACGTCGTCGTCCGGGACCTCCCCGGGGTCAGCGACGGCGGTCTCAGCACGCTCAGCCCGCTCCACATCCGATTCCGGCGACTGCGGAGGCGTCACCGATGGCCCCGGCGTCTCCACCGGCGCGGCGGCCAGCGGTGGTCCGGCTGCGGCCGGAGTGGCGGCGGCCGGGCTGGTGGCGGCGGGCGCGGCGGCGTCCGGCACGTCGGTCCGATCACTCGGCTGGCTGGAGGTCAGGGCCGCCCCGGCCACCTCGGCCAGCCCCACCAGGGCCAGCGGCAGGTAATCCAGGAGTGCTGCGCCTCGGCGGCGCAGCGCCACCGCCCCGGTCAGCAGCAGGCTGCCGGTGGCGGCGTCGATCAGCAGGTGCACGCGCATCGGGATCGCACGGCGCATGCCGAGCTCGTAGTCGGTCAGGGCGCTGGTGGTCAGCGTGCCGGCGCCGGATATGCCCATCAGGGTCGCAGCCCGACGGTCGCCAATCAGCTTGGGGCCGGCCAGCGAGCCAAGCCCGCCGGCGTAGTCGAGAACCCCGTGAATCTTTGTCGAGATCAAGGCCATGGCCTTCTGCTACCCACCCGCCCCGCCCGCAATCACGGGCGCTGGCCCTCGGGACATGCGGGTACAACGGGACGGCGTGACTGAAGCAGCCCCATCCCCGCCGGCCTTTCCCCGCCTCGGCGCGTTCGTGTGCCCGGACGGCTCGACGACCTTCCGGGTGTGGGCGCCCGAGCGCCGGCGCGTGGCCGTGATCGTCGGCTCACAGCATCACGACATGGCCGCTGGTCCGCATGGTGTCTTCGAGGTTCGACTACCGGTCGGAGACGGCACGGACTACCGGTTCGCGCTTGACGACGGGAACGCGCTGCCCGATCCATGGTCGGCTCGGCAGCCCGAGGGCGTCCGCGGGGCCTCCCGGGTCGTCGACTTGGCCGGCTGGCCGGCCGGCCAAGTCGCAGGCAGCAGCTGGCCGGGCGTGCCCCTGGAGGACCTGGTGATCTACGAGCTCCACGTCGGCACGTTCTCGAGCGCGGGCACCTTCGAGGGGGTCATTCCGCGCCTGTCCGAACTCCGGGAGCTGGGGGTGACCGCGATCGAGGTGATGCCGGTTGCGAGCTTCGCCGGCCACCACGGATGGGGTTACGACGGGGTCTACACGTTCGCGCCGCACGAGCCCTACGGCGGGCCGGCCGGCTTTGCCCGCTTGGTGCAGGCCGCCCACGAGGCCGGCCTGGGAGTGATCCTCGATGTCGTCTACAACCACCTGGGCGCGGGTGCCGACCAGGTCAAGGCGTTCGCGCCATACATGACCAACCGCCACGAGACCTTCTGGGGCGCGGCGATCGACTACGGGCGGCGACCGGTCCGGGAATGGGCGATCCAGAACGCGGAGATGTGGGTGCGGGACTACGGCGTGGACGGGCTGCGACTGGACGCTGTGCACGCCATCTTCGACGACTCCCCGACGCATGTGATGGCGGAGCTGGCCCGGCGCGTGAAGCGGATCAATCCCGCAACGCTGCTGATCTCGGAGATGGAGATCGGCGACCTGCGGCCGATCGAGGAGTGGGGTCACGACGCCCAGTGGGAGGACGCACTCCACCACGCCTGCCACGCGCTGCTCACTGGCGAGCAGGAGGGTTACTACAGCGACTACGGGCAGGTCGCGGATCTGGCCCGTGAGCTCGAGCGGCCCCAGGGACGCCGGTTCGTGGTCTGCGCCCAGAATCACGATCAGGTCGGCAACCGAGCCCTGGGAGACCGGCTCCGCGGCGCTGGCCTGCGGCTGGCCGCGTTCTGCGCGATCCTCTCGCGCGGCACCCCGATGCTGTTCGCCGGCGAGGAATATGACGAAGCCCATCCGTTTCAGTACTTCACTGACCACATCGATCCCGAGATCGCGCGGATGACCCGGGAGGGCCGGCGCCGGGAGTTCGCCGACTTCTCGGGCTTCGGCGCCGAGGAGATTCCCGATCCTCAGGATCCGGACACGTTCGACCGCTCAAAGCTCGATCCGAGCGCGGGCGATTCCGCGCACCGGGAGTACTACCGAGGGTTGCTCAAGCTGCGCAGGCGGCTGCCGGACGAGCTGACGGTGACCGGCATTGACGAGGGCCGGCGCCTGCTGAAGTTCCGCCGCGGCCAGGCGGAGTTCGTGGCCAACTTCTCCGACCAGGAGCAGGACGGGGTGCCGGCGCGCGCCGGGCAGGTCAGGCAGTGAGCGTGCACGCACCCCCATCCGGCCGGCGCCGGGGTCGGCCGCGCGCCGACATCCTGCCCGGCCGCCCGTTTCCGCTGGGACCCACCTGGGACGGACGGGGCACCAACTTCTCGCTGTGGTCCGAGCGGGCCGAGGCCGTGGAGCTCTGCCTGTTTGACGAAGCCGGCCGCGAACGGCGCATCGAGGTGACCGACCAGACCGCGTTCCAGTGGCATGTGTACCTGCCCGGGGTGGGGCCAGGCCAGCGTTATGCCTATCGTGTGCACGGACAGTATGAGCCGGCCGAGGGGCTGCGCTTCAACCCGGCCAAGCTGCTGCTCGATCCGTACGCCAAGGCGATCGACGGATCGGTCGACTGGCGCGCGGCCAGCACGCTGCCCTACGAGCCGGATGGCGGAGAGCACGCCGACCTGAACATCGACACCGCCAACGACGCAGCGGCGATGCCGAAATGCGTCGTGGTGGACACCAGCTTCGACTGGGAGGGGGACCGGATCATCGGCCGGCGCTGGAGCAGCACGGTCATCTACGAGACACACGTCAAGGGGTTCACCATCCGCCACCCCGACGTGCCCGAGGAGCTGCGCGGCACCTACGCGGGGCTGGCGTCGGATCCCGCTATCCGGTACCTGAAGAGCCTGGGGGTGACGGCGGTCGAGCTGCTGCCGGTCCACCACATCGCCGACGAGAGCTTCCTGATCGACCGCGGTCTCTCCAACTACTGGGGCTACAGCTCGATCGGATTCTTCGCGCCACACGCCGCCTACAGCTCCTCCGGAACCCGGGGCGAGCAGGTGCGCGAGTTCCAGTCGATGGTCAAGGTCCTGCACTCGCACGGCATCGAGGTGATCCTCGACGTGGTCTTCAACCACACCGCGGAGGGCAACCACCTGGGTCCGATGCTCTCCTTCAAGGGCCTGGACAACCCGGGCTACTACCGCCTCAGCCCGGAGGATCCCCGGTACTACATGGACTTCACCGGGACCGGCAACAGCCTCAACACAGTGAACCCCACCGTTCTGCGGATGATCATGGACTCGCTGCGCTACTTCGTGCTGGAGTGCCATGTGGACGGCTTTCGCTTCGACCTGGCCGCGACGCTGGCCCGCGAGCTGTACGACGTCAACCGGCTGTCCTCGTTCTTCGACGTCATCCACCAGGATCCGTACCTGTCGCAGGTCAAGCTGATCGCCGAACCGTGGGATGTCGGTCCGGGCGGCTACCAGGTGGGCAACTTCCCGATCCTGTGGACTGAGTGGAACGGCGAGTATCGGGACGCCATCCGTGACTTCTGGCGAGCGAAGCGGCCGGCGTCCGAGTTCGCCCGGCGTTTCACCGGCTCGGCCGACCTCTACCAGGACGACGGCCGCCGGCCGGCGGCGTCGATCAACTTCGTCACGGCTCATGACGGCTTCACGCTGCACGATCTGGTCTCGTTCAACGACAAACACAACGAGGCCAACTTGGAGGACAACCGGGACGGCACCGACGAGAACCGGTCGTGGAACTGCGGCGCCGAGGGCCCAACCGATGACCCGGGCATCGTCGCCCTGCGCAACCGCCAGAAGCGCAACTTCCTCACCACCCTGCTGCTGTCCCAGGGCGTCCCGATGCTGCTGGGCGGCGACGAGATGGGCCGTACTCAGGCGGGGAACAACAACGCCTGGTGCCAGGACAACGAAATCTCCTGGTTTGACTGGGAGGGCTCCGACCCCGAGCTTCAGGAGTTCACCCGCCGGATCATCGAGCTGCGCCAGACCGAGCCGGTGTTCCGCCGCCAGGACTTTTTCGTGGGGGGTGAGGTGGTCGGCTCGGGCCTTCCCGACGTCGTCTGGGTGCGCCCGGACGGTGAGGACATGACCCAGGAGGACTGGCAGCGCGACGATGCTCACTCCCTGGGCGTGT
Source organism: Solirubrobacteraceae bacterium (assembly GCA_035551795.1). Classification (GTDB taxonomy): domain Bacteria; phylum Actinomycetota; class Thermoleophilia; order Solirubrobacterales; family Solirubrobacteraceae; genus Palsa-465. Next base: position 17,452 of record DASZMP010000004.1, read on the forward strand.
TCCTCAACGGCCAGGAGATCGCCACCCATGACCGGAACGGCAACCCGATTCGCGGAGCCTCGTTCCTGATCTTCTTCAACGCCCACTACGAGCCGATCGACTTCTGCGTGCCGCCGCGCCTGGGCACGACCTGGAAGCTCGAGCTGGCCACCGGCGATGAGGACTCGCTGTCGGGCGACGTCGATCCGGGTGAGGTGGTCAGCGTGGAGGAGCGATCGATTCTCGTCCTGCGACGCGAGGGCGGCAATGGCCGACCGGAGACGTAGCATCGTGAGCATCCGGAAGCGGGCTTCTGGCCGGCGCAGCCGAGCTCGCCGTCCACAGCCGCGCCGCGGCGGCCTGACGCGTCCACTCGCGGGTCGCGGCAACGTCCGGCTCGGCGACCCCCCGGGTTGGGCGAATCGGTCAGACTGCGCCTCATGGGGAGCCAGCGCGGCGCGGCGGACGAGAGGTTCGAGCTCCTGGCCGGCATCGCCGCCGTGGCCAACGGCACGCTGCGTCTGGAGGAAACGGTGGACCGCCTGCTGGGGATCATCGTGCCGGCATTCGCCGACTTCGCCACAATCGTGGCCGCCGGTGACGGTGGCATCTGGCGGCGGCTGGGGGCCCGGCTCGGTCCACCCGCCACCCCGCAGGACGAGGAGCGCCTTCGGCGGCGCCAGCGGGTCAGCGAAGCGCCGCTGGGCATGTCCGATCCTCGGCGGGCCACCTCCCTGCTCGTACCGCAGCTGACCGAGGATCACCTGCAGAGCGCGGCCGTCGATCAGGCCGACCTTGAGCTGCTCCGCTCCCTGCGGCTGGGATCAGCGCTGTTCGTCCCGCTCCGCGCGCGTGGCCGGACCCTGGGAGCTCTGGGCTGCGCCGTGCGCATGGACCGGGAGCGCTACGACGGTCAGGACGTCCGCTTCGCCGAGGTGATGTCAGGACGCATCGCCCTGGCGCTCGACGCCGCGGGCCTGTCGGAGACGATCACCGGCCTCGAGCTGCGCTTCGAGGTGGTGCTGCAGAAGCTGGCCGAAGCCGTTCTGGTGCGGGACGCATCCGGAGCCATCGTGTTCGCCAACCCCGCGGCCGCGCAGTTGCTGGAGGTGGCCTCGCCCGACGATGTCGTCGGTGCGCCCCGGGGCGACTTCATGCGCCGCTACGCGGTGACCGATCCGCTCGGTGGCGCACTGGAGTTCGCCGACCTGCCCTCCGCCCGTGCCGCCCGGGGGGAGCATCCCGAGCCGATGCTGGTGCGCAACGTCAATCGGCAGACCGGCCGCGAACGCTGGTTCGTGGACAAGGCCAGCCCCGTGTTCGACCCTGCCGGGGACGTGTCGCTGGTCGTCACGATCGTCGAGGACGTGACCGAGGTCAAGCGGGCCGAGGTGACGCAGAGACTGCTGGCCGAGGCCGGGCGGGAACTCTCCTCCTCACTCAACTACGAGCAGACGCTGCAGCGAGTCGCCCGGCTGGCCGTACCGGACTTCGCCGACTGGTGCGGGGTGCGGGTCCGCGGCGCCGGCGAGCTTCTGGATCAGGTCGCGGTGGCTCACGTGGATCCGGCCAAGGTGACGCTGGCCCGCGAGTTCGGGGAGCGATATCCGAGCCGTTTGAGTGATCGCAGGGGCGTCGCCCAGGTGATCCGTACCGGGGAGCCTCAGGTGATCCACATCAGCGAGGAGCTGTTGGCCGCGGCCGACGCGAGCGAGGAACAGATCGAGTTCGTGCGGCAGCTGGAGATGCGGTCGTTGCTGATCGCGCCGCTCGCCGTGGCCGGTCAGCCGCCGATCGGGGCATTGACCCTGGTTCGCGCGGAGTCGGGGCGGGCGTTTACCGATGACGACCTGACCGTGGCTCTGGAGCTCGGCCGCCGGGCGGGCGCCGCGGTGGAGAACGCGCGCCTTTACACGGAGCTGTCGCAGATCGCCGGAACCCTTCAACAGAGCCTGCTGCCCCCGGAGCTTCCGGACCTGGCGGGCTTTCGCCTGGCCTCCCTGTACCGGGCCGCCGGGAGCCAGAACGACGTTGGCGGCGACTTCTACGACGTCTTCTCTGTGCCCTCGGGATGGATCGCGGTGGTTGGCGATGTGGCGGGCCGAGGCGCCGAAGCGGCGGCTCTGACCTCCCTGGCCCGCTACACGCTGCGCACAGCGAGCCGGCTGCTGGACGACCCCATCGCCGCCGTCCAGGAGCTCAACCTCGCTCTGCTGGAGCGCCCGCGGCTCTCGCTGGTCAGTGTTTGCTACGTCCTGGTCCGGGAGGAACGGGAGCGGATGAGCGCAGAGGTGATCCTGGCCGGTCATCCGCCGGCCTACCGGCTCCATGAAGGGGAGCCCGAGCCGGTCGGTGCCTTCGCTCCCTTCCTCGGCCTGGACGGCGCCGGCGGCTGGCGCACCACCTCCGTGGAGCTGGCCGCCGGCGATCAGCTCGTGCTGTACACCGATGGGGTTATCGATACCGTCGGTGAGGCTGACCGCTTCGGAGAGCGGCGGCTGGCCGACGCGCTGCGGGGCAGCTCCAGCGCCGGCGACACGGTGCGTCAGGTACACGACGCGCTGCGCGATTTCGCCCGGGGTCCTCAATCGGATGACACGGCGATCCTCGTGCTGGAGCGGGTCCCGGCTCGGTTGCCGGCCGGATCACGGGTCCGCTAGCCGCTGCGTCCGGTTCCGGGCACCGCGGGCAGGGGGCGGACGACGTCCGGGGCCGGGACGCTGGCATCATCAGTCTCAGGGCCCGGACGTGCCAGCAGTGCTTCTCCGTATCGCTCAACCTTCCGATCCATAACCCAGCTATGCCCGCTCCCTACACCTCGTCGGTCGCCGAGACCATCGCCCCCGACCTGCTCGAGCGCTTCCAGCGCTACGTGGCCATCGACACGCAGTCCCGGCGAGATCAGGATCGCCAGCCCAGTACTCCGGGTCAGCTCGAGCTGAGCCGTCTCCTGGTCGGGGAGCTGCGCGCCATCGGACTGGACGACGCCCGCCTGGATGAGCATGGCTACGTCTACGCCACGCTGCCGACCAATCAGGCCGAGGCTCCCTCCATCGGCGTGATCGCTCACGTCGACACCTCGCCCGACGCTCCCGGAGCCGGGGTGACGCCGCTCGTCCACCGGGACTACGACGGTGGCGTGATCGAGCTCCCGCGCCACGGAACGCGACTTGACCCGCGCTCGATGCCCGAGCTGTCCCAGGTGCACGGGCACGACCTGGTCACCGGCAGCGGGGACACGCTCCTCGGTGCCGACGACAAGGCCGGGGTTGCCGCGATCATGGCCGCGGTCGCATTCCTGGCGTCGCACCCCGAGGTTCCGCGGTGCCGGCTATGCGTGGGGTTCACGCCGGACGAGGAGATCGGAGAGGGGGCCACGCGGTTCGACATCTCCGGCTTCGGCGCCAGCTTCGCCTACACCGTCGACGGCTCGGAGCTGGGCGAGCTCCAGGATGAGTCGTTCTCGGCTGTGGAAGCCGTCATCCGCATCGATGGGGTGGAGGTGCACCCCGGCCAGGCGTACGGCAAGCTGACCAGCGCGCTGCGCCTGGCGGCACAGATCGTGTCGAGCCTCCCCTCCGACCGGCTCACTCCCGAGACGGCCGGCGAGCGCGAGGGGTTCATCCACCCTTACGAGCTGACCGGTACGGCGGCTCACGCAGAGCTCAGGCTGATCCTTCGAGACTTCGACGAAGCGCGTCTGACCGAGCACTGCGAGCTCCTGGACCGGACCGCTCGACGGGTCATGGAGGCCGCCGATGGGGCACGGATGCAGTTCGACGTACGGCGCCAGTACCGGAACATGCGGCAGTTCATCCAGCAGGCGCCCCAGCTCGTCGAGGCCGCCGAGGAGGCCATGCGAGCGGAGGGCATCAAGCCGATCCGCCGCGCCATCCGGGGTGGTACCGATGGCTCGCGGCTCAGTGAGATGGGGCTGCTCACTCCCAACCTGTTCGACGGCGGCCACGAATATCACTCGGTGCGCGAGTGGGCCTCGGTCCAGGAGATGGCCGCCTCCGCAGCCACCGTGGTCAGGCTGGCCGAGGTGTGGGCGCGGCGGACTGTGGACGGATAGGCTCGGCCTGTGCAGAGCTACGACAACTGCCTGGCCTCCCTCAACGGCGAGATCATGCCCGCGCCGGAGGTGATGATTCCGGTCACCGACGAAGGGCTCCTGCGGGGAGACGGCGTATTCGAGGCCGTCCGCGTGTATGACGGCACGCCGTTCCGGCTGGAGGATCATCTTGCTCGGCTCGGACGCTCGGCAAAGAACCTGCGGCTGCCGCTTGATGTCGAGGCGGTGCGGGCTGAGCTGTGGCGCCTGCTGGCGGAGGCCGGCACGGACCCGGCGCCGGAGGCCTTGCGGATTCTGATCACCCGGGGAGGCCGGCGGATACTGCTCGCCGAGGATCTCCCGGAGTTGCCCGAGCGGATCCGGCTGGGCTCGATCGCCTACGCACCCACCCGGGTGCTGGACGGCGTGAAATCGCTGTCTTATGCGTCCAACATGCTGGCCCGGCGCCTGGCGCAGGAGGCTGGATTCGACGAGGCGCTGCTCGTCACCCCGCACGGGCGGGTGCTGGAGGCGACGACCAGCAGTGTGTTCTGGGTCAAGGACGGTGGTCTTTTCACCCCGCCCCTGAGCGAGCACATCCTCGCCTCGATCACCCGGGCCCTGGTCCTGGATGTCACCGACGCCGAGGAGCGGGCGACGACGCTCGAGGAGCTGCTGGACGCAGATGAGGTCTTCCTGGCCTCCACCATGCGCGAGGTCCATCCGGTGGCGGTCGTCGATGACCGGGAATACGACCCCGACGGTCCTGTCACGGCCACGACCGCGCAGGCCGTGAGCCGCCGCCTGACGGAGGAGCTGGCGCGAGCCTGAGGCGTGACCGCGGCGAGCCAGCCAGGGCAAGCTTGAAGATCCTCACGGTGATCGGAAACCGGCCGCAGTTCATCAAGGCGGCTGCGGTGTCCCCGCGACTGCGGGAGACTGGCACCGAGATCCTGGTGCACACGGGGCAGCACTTCGACGACGAGCTCTCCCGGGTGTTCTTCGCCGAGCTCGGCCTGCCCGAGCCCGACCGGCAGCTCCACGTGGCCGGCGGGTCCAATACCTCTCAGCTCTCGCGGATGCTCGATGCCCTCGAACCGGTGCTGGAAGACCTGGATCCCGACGCCGTGCTGGTCTACGGCGACACCAACTCCACGCTGGCCGGGGGTCTGGCGGCGGCCCAGCGCGGGGTTGCGGTGGCGCACGTGGAGGCCGGCATGCGGTCCTTTGACCGGACGATGCCGGAGGAGCTCAACCGCGTCCTGACCGACCATCTCAGTTCCCTGTTGCTGTGTTCCTCAGCGCAGGCCGTAGACAACCTCCGGGGTGAGGGTGTGGCCGGTGAGCTGGCCTGCGTGGGGGACGTGATGGTGGACGTGGCCGCACGGATCCAGCCGCGCGCCCGGCAGATGCAAGATGTGCTGGGCGCCCGGGGTCTGCGGGCGGGCGAATACCTCCTGGTCACCGCCCACCGGGCGGGGAACGTGGACCCGCCGGAGCGCCTGGAGCGTCTGGTGGAACTGCTGCTGAGCCTGCCCGCTCCCGCGATCCTTCCCCTGCACCCGCGCACGCGGTCGAGGCTGGTCCAGGATGGGCTGCTTGAGCGCCTGGCCAACGCGCCGCGGCTCAAGCTGACGGCTCCCCTCGGTTATGTGGAGACGATGGCTCTGCTGACCAACGCGAGCGCATTGCTTACCGACTCCGGTGGGCTGCAGAAGGAGGCCTACCTCGCGCGCATCCCCTGTCTGACTCTGCGGCCGAACACCGAGTGGGTCGAGACCGTTCAGAGCGGTTGGAATCAGCTTGTGGATCTGGATCCGGCCGCAGTGGCCGGCGCCCTCGAGGCGCCTCCCCCGTCCGAGCATCCTCCCCTGTACGGGGACGGCCGCGCCGGGGAGCGCGTTGTGGAGGCGCTGCGGAGCCGTTTCGGCGGCGGTTAGACTGCGGCGCCAGATGGCCTCCGTTCCGGTTCGCATCGGCGTCGCCGGCCTCGGCTACTGGGGGCCGAATCTGGCCCGCAACTTCGCATCGCTGTCCGGCTGCCAGCTCAAATGGTGTTGTGATGACTCCGAGGACGCGCTGGCCCGCGCGGCGCTGCGGTTCCCGGGCGTATCGACGACCGGCGACCTGCAAGAGCTCCTGGACGACCCGGATCTGGACGCGATCGCCCTCGCCACTCCCGTACCCAGTCACGCCGCGCTGGCCGCCCAGGTGCTCCGCGCCGGCAAGCACTGCTTCGTGGAGAAACCGTTGGCCCAGTCGGTGACCGACGCCGAGCGGTCCGTGCAGGCGGCCGAGGAGGCCGGGCGGATCCTGATGGTCGGTCACCTCCTGGAGTACCACCCCGGCGTCCAGGCGCTCAAGGACCTGGCCGACAGCGGCGAGCTCGGCGAGATCTACTACATCTACGGCAACCGCCTGAACCTGGGCAAGCTACGGGCCGACGAAAACGCTCTGTGGAGCCTGGGCGCCCATGACGTGTCGGTCCTCCTGCTGCTCGCCGGCGAGGAGCCGGACGAGGCGGTGGCCCATGGTGAGTCATACGTTCGCCCCGGCGTGGAGGACGTCGTCTTCTGCTTCTTGCGCTTCCCGTCCGGACTGTCCGCGCATCTCCACATGAGCTGGCTCGATCCCCACAAGGAGCGGCGGTTCACCGTTGTCGGATCCCGTCAGATGGCGACCTTCGACGACATGGCACTGGAGGGGAAGGTGACCGTCTACGACAAGGGCTTCGACGAGGATGCCCGCGGATACGGCGAGTACATCACCCGTAGCGGGGCCATCTTCTCCCCCAGACTGCCCAACGTGGAACCGCTGAGGCTCGAATGCGAGCACTTCATCGAGTGCATCGCCACCGGCCGCCGACCGCGCTCGGATGGAGCCAGCGGGTTGCGTGTCGTGCATGTCCTGGAGGAGCTGCAGAGATCGCTCGATAGCTCGGCCCGCGGGGGGTCGCGTGGCTGATCTCTATCCCGGCGCGCATGTGGCGCCCGGCGCCGAGCTCGGTAGCGGCGTCACGATCGAGCCGGGGGCCGTGGTCCACGACGGAGCCCGGATCGGCGATGAGTCGACCATCGGCTCCTGCGCGGTGGTGCGCGGCGGGGTCGGCGTCGGAGCTAGATGCCTGGTAGAGGACGGCGCGGTGCTGGGCAAGCGTCCTCGCCTGCGAGCTGGGTCGAGCGCGGCCGGCGCCAGGCCGGGTGACCTGATCATCGGAGACGGTGCGACCGTATGTGCCGGGGCGGTGCTCTACGCCGGAGCGCTGATCGCCGCCGGGGCCATCATCGGTGACCAGGCGCAGATCCGGGAGCGCTCCCAGGTGGGGGAGCGGAGCGTAATTGGTCGCGGATCGTGCGTCGACTTCGACGC
>DASZMP010000005.1:0-32842 GCA_035551795.1 Solirubrobacteraceae bacterium
CGGTGAATCGGCCGGCGGCTTGCAGTACGCGGCCTCGCTGACCTGCTGATCGGTCAGTGGGAGCTCGAACCGATCGCGGAAGGCGAGCAGTGCGGCCTCGTTCATCTTCTTGGCCTGGTGGGTGATCATCTGGCCCTCGCCCGAGACGCCCATCCCGTAGCCCTTGATGGTCTTGGCGAGAATCACCGTCGGCTGACCCGTGTGATGAACCGCCTCGTGATAGGCGGCGTACACCTTCCGCTGGTCGAGCCCGCCGCGGTTGAGCAGCCAGATCTCGTCGTCGCTCATGTTGGAAACCCGGTCGAGCAGAACCGGATCGCGGCCGAAGAAGTGCTCGCGCACGTAGGCGCCGTCGCGCGACTTGAAGGTCTGGTACTCGCCGTCCAGGGACTCCTCCATGACGCGCACGAGGCGCCCGTCGACGTCGGCGGCCAGCAGAGGATCCCAGCGCGAGCCCCAGATCACCTTGATCACGTTCCAGCCGGCACCCCGGAAGTCCGATTCCAGCTCCTGGATGATCTTGCCGTTGCCGCGTACGGGTCCGTCGAGCCGCTGGAGGTTGGCGTTGACGACCCACACCAGGTTGTCCAGCTGCTCGCGCCCGGCCAGCCCGATGGCGCCCATCGACTCGGGCTCGTCCATCTCGCCGTCGCCCAGGAAGGCCCACACCTTGCGACCGCCGGTGTCCGACACCCCCCGCGCGGTCAGGTACTTCATGAAGCGCGCCTGGTAGATCGAGGTGATGGCACCCAATCCGAGCGAGACGGTGGGGAACTGCCAGAAGTCCGGCATCAGCCACGGGTGGGGGTACGACGACAGTCCGCCGCCTCCCACCTCCTGCCGGAAGCGGTCCAGGTGCTCCTCGGTCAGCCGGCCCTCCAGGAAGGCGCGCGCGTAGTTACCCGGGGACGAGTGCCCCTGGAAGAACACCAGGTCGCCTCCGTGGGCGTCGGAGGCGGCGTGCCAGAAGTGGTTGAAGCCCACCTCGAGCAGCACGGCCAGCGACTGATAGGAGGCGATGTGGCCGCCCAGCTCCGAGGACTCCTTGTTGGCGCGCACGACCATGGCGATCGCGTTCCAGCGGATGATGGAGCGCAGTCGCCGCTCGATCTCGGCCCCTTCCGCTCCGCCCGGGAGCCTGGCCTCCTGGTCGACCGGGATCGTGTTGACGTAGGGCGTATTGAGGCTGGCGATCGGACCGCTGCCGGCGTGCTGGGCACGCTCCACGACGCGGGTGAGCAGGTGCCGGGCGCGGTCGGGGCCATCGTGCGAGACGACGGCGTCGATCGCATCGAGCCACTCGCCGGTCTCGATCGCATCGATGTCCGGTGCGGCCCCGTTGTGGCTGGTGATTTCGGTGCGATCTGGCAAACCGCAACTCACTATAAACCGCTCGGGAGGCAGTCCAGGCGGGCTGACATCGGGCTTTCAGATACGGTGCCAGCGTGGCTATGAGGGAGGTTTCAGGTCCCGCCGGCGCGCCCTGGCAGCGCCCGCTGAGCGGCAGCGTCGACACGCTTGTGGTCGAGTCGGAGATCCTGGCCGACAACCCTCTGGGTGATCCGGCCCGCCGTCCTCTCTACGTGTACCGATCCCCCGGCGCTGACCAGCAGCGCGTGCCCGTCGTCTACCTGATCCAGGGATTCACCGGACAGCTGGACCGCTGGTTTTCCCGCGACGCGTTCGAGCCGACGATCTTCGAGCGGCTCGATCGGCTCTACGACGACGGGGACATGCCGCCCGGGCTCGTCGTATTCGTGGATGCGTGGACCTTCCTCGGCGGCTCGCAGTTCGTCAACTCCTCGTCCACCGGCCGGTATCTGGATTACCTGTGCGACGAGGTGGTCCCGTTCGTGGACGGGCGCTATCCGACGCTCCGCGACAGAGAGCGTCGCGCGCTGGCCGGGAAGTCCTCCGGCGGCTACGGCGCGATGACGGTGCCGATGCGCCGCCCGGACGTGTTCGGTGCCCTCGCCTCGCACGCCGGCGACGCGCTGTTCGAGGTCACGTATCTGCCGGAGTTCCGCGACGTGGCGCGCGCCCTGCGCGACAACTTCGACGGCTCCTATGAGGTGTTCTTCGAGCGGCTGGCCGCGGCGGACCACTTCGATTTCGGCCGGTACGGAGTGACACTCGAGATGTACGCCTACGCCGCCGCCTACTCGCCGGATCCGGCGCAGCCCGGCCAGGTGCTGCTGCCGTTCGACCCGGCCACGGGGGCGTTGATCGACGAGGTGTGGGCGCGCTGGTTGGAGCACGATCCCGTGCGTATGATCCCGCGGCACCTCGACGCGCTGCGCAGCATGCGGCGGATCTACCTGGATGCCGGAACGCGCGACGAGGCCTACCTGGATCTGGGAGCCCAGGCGGTGTCGGCCGCGCTGACCGCGCACGGCATCGAGCACACCCTCGAGCTGTTTGACGGGGGCCACGGCGGCATCACCTGGCGCTATCCGCTCGCCGTGCGTGAACTGCTCCTCGCCCTGCACAGCTGAGAGACTCCTCGCGTGAGCTCGACCGCCGATCCGGATCTAGCCTTCGCTGGGCCGGGGGCTCTGGCCGCTGCGGTCCGCGCGCGGGAGGTCTCGCCCCGGGAACTCGTGGAGCTCTACCTGGGGCGGATCGATGCGATCAATCCCCAGCTGAACGCCTTCCGTACGGTGATGGCCGAGGAGGCCATGGCGGCGGCGGACCAAATGGGTGCCGCCAACGCCGGGGACGCCGGCTTGCTGGCCGGCGTCCCCGTGGCCGTCAAGGACGACCAACCCCTCCAGGGCCAGCCGCTCAGCTACGGGTCGCGCGCCACCGATCACACCCCGCAGGCGGCCGACGCCGAGGTGATCCGGCGCCTGCGCGCGGCCGGCGCGATCCCGATCGGCATCACCAACGTACCGGAGCTGATGATCTTCCCGTGGACGGCCAGCGACGCCAACGGGATCACCCGTAATCCGTGGGATCGGTCGCGGACACCGGGCGGCTCCTCGGGTGGATCGGCGGCGGCGGTCGCCGCCGGGCTGGCGGCGGCGGCCACGGGCTCGGACGGAGGCGGCTCGATCCGCATCCCGGCCGCCTGCTGTGGCCTGGTGGGGATGAAGGCGAGCCGAGGCCGGGTGTCCATGCAGCCCTACGGCGAGGGCTGGCTGGGACTGAGCACGTTCGGCGCCCTGGCGCGCACCGTGGCCGACAGTGCGCTGCTGCTGGACGTGCTCCAGGGGGCAAGCCCGGAGGACCGCTACCGCCTGCCCCCGCCGCCGCAGAGCTTCTCCGAGGCCGTCACTCGCGAACCCGCACGCCTGCGCGTCGCGGTGTCGCGCAAGGTGCCCTCCGGGTTGATCGCACCGCTGTCGGCCGACCAGCGGCTGGCCTTCGACCGCGCCTCCCGGCTGCTGGCTGAGCTCGGACACCACGTGGAGGAGCGGGATCCCGCCTACGGCATGCTCAGCCTCGAGTTCACCCAGACCTGGATCGCCGGGATCGACCACGAGTTCTCCCAGCTGGCACACCCCGAGCTGACCGAGGCGAGTACGCGCCAGATGGCGGCCGCCGGGCGCCGCCTCGTGCCGCCGCGCCGGCGGGAGTCGCTCCGGACCCGGCGAGATGGGAAGGTCCGGCGCGTGCTGGCGCTGTGGGACGAGGTGGACGTGCTGCTGACGCCCGGACTGGCCCGCACCGCCCTGCCTGCCGAGGGCGGCTACAACCGGGCGGCGCCGGTGGCCTTTGACCGGGCCGCGCGCTTCACCCCATACACCCCGATCTTCAACCTGACCGGGCAGCCGGCCATCTCGCTGCCCGCCGGAGAGGGCTCCGACGGCCTGCCGCTGAGCGTCCAGCTGGTGGGGCGAATCGGCGAGGAGGCGACGCTGTACTGCCTGGCCGCCCAGATCGAGGCGGCCCGGCCGTGGGCCGCTCAGCGCCCGGCGCTGGCCGTCGCCTGATCGCTCGCCGGTGCCTGACCGCTCGCGGTCGCCTGATCGCCTGCCACGCCCGGCGTCAGCTCCGGGAGCAGGTGAGCGGCCGCCTGCTCAGCCTCGACCCGCCATGCCGGCACTAGCCCCAGCCGGCAGCGGCGGTCGAGCACGTCGTCCAGGGTCAGCGCGCCTTCGCGCTGGACCGCGGCCTGCCATTCGATGGCCAGTACATCGGTTCCCGGGATCACCGGCTGCCGGAGCTCCGGCCGGTCGGCGGCCAGGGCGAGCAACTCCTCCGCCTCGGTGCCGAATCGCCGCCGCACCCCCTCGGGCTCCCCGGCGCACGCACCTGAGCGGCCGGGCGCCGGAGCGCCGACCAGCTGAACGCTTCGGGTACGGCACCGCGTCAGTGGTGTGCGCTGCCGGGCGGCCACGCGGTCGACCGCTGTCTCGGCCATGCGCCGGTAGGTGGTCAGCTTGCCCCCGACGACGGTGATCAGGCGGCTGTCCGGATCCTCGATTACCGCGTGGCGCCTCGAGAGATCGGCTGTGGAACCGGCCTGCCCGGCCAGGAGAGGCCGGAGACCGGCGAAGCACCCGACCACGTCGGACGAGCTCAGATTCACATCCAGCGCCGCCGACAGCGAGCTGAGCAGGAACGCCTCGTCCTCCGCCGGCACCGCCGGCGCGTCCGGAATCATCCCCGGCTCGATCGGCTCATCTGTCAGCCCGAGCATGACGAGTCCGTCCGGGCGGGGGAGGGCGAAAACGAAGCGGCCCAGGTGCTCGGGATGGGGAACGTTCAGCATCACCCTGGGCCGGCCGAGTCGCGCGGCCGGCACGAGCAGATGCGAGCCCCGGCTCGGCTTGAGCGGAACCTGTGGGGCCAGCCCTCCGGCCCACACGCCGGTGGCGTTGACCACGTGGCTGGCGGCCACGTCGAACCGGTCTCCGGAGCGCACGTCACGGACGCGGGCACCTCCGTCGCGAACCTCGGTGACCTCGCAGTAGGTGATCACGCGGGCGCCATGGGCGGCGGCGGTGCGGGCAAGCGCCACGACCAGACGTGCGTCGTCCTCCAGCTGGGCGTCCCAGGACAGGATCGCGCCGCGAAGTCCGTCTTGCGACAGCGAGGGCGCCCACAGGCGCGCCTCGGCCGCTCCGATCCGGCGCATCACGGGCAACCGCCGCCGGCTGGTGCCCGACAGCGCCCGCATCGCGTCACCCACGCGGATGCCGGCCTCCATCAGGCCGGTCCGAGCCGACCCGCCACGCACGGGGATGAGCTGCGGCAGCGCGCGGATCAGGTGCGGGGCGATCAGCCCGGCCAGCGCCGAGCGCTCGCGGGCGGACTCCCAGGCCACGTCGAACTGACCACGAGCCAGGTAGCGCAGCCCACCGTGGATCAGCTTGGAGCTCCACCGGCTGGTCCCGTGAGCCAGATCGCGGCGCTCGAGCAGGGCGACGCTGAGGCCTCGCGTCACCGCGTCCAGTGCCACCCCGGCGCCGGTCACGCCGCCACCGATCACCAGCAGATCCACCTGGGCGCCGTCGGCCAGCATCTCCATTTCCCGGCGCCGGCGCTCGGCGGTGAGGTATGAGTCCGGACCCCGCGGGGCGACGATCACCGGCATCAGACGAGCACTCCGGGATTGAGGATCCCGGCTGGATCGAGCTCGCGTTTTACCGCCCGCAGTGCGGCCAGCGGAAGGTCTCCGAGCTGGCGGTGATACCACGGCCGGTGCTCGGTGCCGATGCCGTGGTGGTGGGTGATGGAGCCGCCGGCGGCGAGGATCGCGTCGCTGGCCGCAGCCTTGGCCTGGCGCCATTGCGCGAGGGGGTCTTCGGCCTGTGCGCAGGCCACGGTGAAGTACAGCGAGGCGCCCGATCGGTAGACGTGCGAGATGTGGCAGAGAACCACCGGCGGAGTTCCGGCGCCCTCGAGCGCCCGGGCAAGCGCCTGGCGAACCCCTTCGTACAGGTCCGGAACCCTCGACCAGAAGCAGGCGGTCTCGAGCGTTTCGACCAGGGCACCGGCATCGAGCAGGGCATCCCGCAGGTACGGGGCCGCGTAGCGGCCCGCCGCCCACTCCGGGCCGGCTCTGTCGACCGGGTCGCCCCCGGCCTCACGCAGGATCCGGTGGGTGGCCTGGGCAGCGGCCTCGACCTGATCGGAGCTGCCCTCCCAACCGGCAATCAGCAGGCACCCGGATCCGCCGCCGGCGCCCATTGTCTCGGGCCGGGCCAGGTTCAGCGCCGTCTCGATCTCGTCTGACAGGCGCAGGACGGTGGGAACCGGCCCGTCCTGGATCAGCCGGCGCACGACCCCGGTGCCGGCGCCGAAGTCGGGGACTCGCCACCCCTCGTAGCGCCGGTCTGCCGGGGCGAGCCGGACCTCGGCGGTCAGCGAGGTGATCACGCCGAGCGTCCCCTCCGAGCCCAGGAACAACTGGCGCAGGTCGGGACCGGCGGCCGACTTGGGTGCCTGTCCGAGCTCCACGGTGCCGCGGGGAGTGGCCGCGGTGAGCGCGACGACGCACTCGTCAAAGCGCCCGTAGCCGGCCGAGGCCTGCCCGCTCGATCGGGTGGCGGCAAAGCCGCCGATCGACGCGAACTCGAACGACTGGGGGAAGTGTCCAAGCGTGTAGCCGCGCTCAGCCAGCTGAGCTTCGGCCTCGGGTCCGCGCAGACCGGGCTCGAGGATGGCCAGGCGCGAAATCTCGTCCAGCTCGAGCAGGTGGTTGAGCCGCCCCAGGTCGAGCGCGACCGCTCCCCGGCATCCGGCTCGGCCGGGTGCGAGGCCGCCGACCACAGACGTTCCGCCGCCGAACGGGACCACCGCGATGCGCTCGGCGCTGCAGACTCGCAGGAGCTCGAGGATCTCCTCGTGTGAGGCCGGCCAGACGACAGCGTCCGGGGTGTCCGCGAGGTCGCCCAGGCGCAGGGCCAGGAGGTCCGGCGTGGACTTGCCTCGCAGATGGCGGATCCGCGCTTCGGACTCGTGCGACACGTGGCCGGGCCCCACGACCCCAGTGAGCCGTTCGACGAGCGCGGCGGGTAGCCGCGAATCCGGGGGATGGAGGTCCTCCAGGCGGGGCCTGGCCGGCCCGTTGGCCCGCACTCCAAGCGCGTCGTGGAGCAGGCCCCGCATCTCGGGCGACAATGTCTGGGCCCGCTCCGGGGCTCCCCAACCCCACCAAGCCATGTCTGAGATACGCTGTGACATCTGATGCCAGAACGTAACATACAGGAGGCGGCAGAGGATCCGGTGCTGGACGCCGCCCGGGCCACCGTGCTCGACTTCGGCGTCCGCCGGGCCACCCTCACCGAGGTGGCCAGACGGGCGGGCCTCAGCCGGATGACCGTATACCGCCGTTACGCGGACGGGAACGAGTTGATGCGGGCGCTCATGTCCCGCGAGTTCGGAGCCGTGTTGCTCGAGGCCCAGCACCAGGCGGCCGGTGTGGCCGACCCACTCGAGCGGGTTCTGGCGGGGGTCGCCGGGACCCTGCGGATGCTCATGGAACATCCGCTGATGGCGCGCCTGCTGGAGATCGAACCGGAGATGCTGCTGCCCTACCTGACTGAGCGGGTGGGCGAGTTCCAGCGCGCCGGACGCCGGGCGCTGGCCGACTGGATCGCCCGGGCTCAGCGCGAGGGCGCAATCCGGCCCGGCGATCCCGAGTCTCTGGCCGCCACCATTGAGCTATCGCTGCGCGGGCTGGTCCTGTCGGCGCGAACATTCACGCCCGAGACCAAGGATGCGGCCCTCGCGGAGATCAGGCAGATGATTCGGGGCTACCTGGCTCCGATTTCCGGCTGAACCGCAGTTCCAGGCAGGACCGGAGTCGTTGACGGATCCTGAAATTGCGGTTTCACCCGGGCGACGCCATGGGTAATTACTACGGAATGGCTCTCGAAACTCTCTCAACACGCACCAATGTCGGATCTGCCCTTCGTCCCGCCGAACCCGACGAGCTGTTCGCGCGCTGGCAGAAGTTCGGTGACCGGCGCGCCCGGGACGAGCTGGTCGAGCGCTACATGCCTCTGGCCCGGCGGCTGGCCCGCCGGTACCTCGGCGCTCGCGAGCCGTTCGAGGACCTCCTCCAGGTGGCGAGCCTCGGCCTGGTGAAGGCGATCGATCGCTTCGACGCAAGTCGCGGCAACGCGTTCACCTCGTTCGCCGTTCCCACGATCCTCGGCGAGCTGAAGCGGTACTTCCGCGACCTCGGCTGGGCTGTCCACGTGCCCCGTGGGGCGCAGGAGCGGGCGCTCAAGGTCGAGGAGGTCCAGCGCGAGCTGACCTCGAAGACCGGTCGGGCTCCGACGATCACCCAGGTGGCCGAGTACATGGAGATCAGCCTGGAGGACGTTCTGGACGCTCTGGAAGCGGCCGGCGCCCATCACTCGATGTCCCTCGACACACCCCGCGACGACGGCGAGTCCGACGGCGGCACGATCGCCGATGTGCTCGGCGAGGAGGACAAGCGCTTCGAGTACATCGACGCCGGCGCCAGTATCGCTCAGGCCGCCCAGCAGCTGAGCGAGCGCGAGCGGCGAATCCTGGCGCTGCGGTTCATCGAGGACCGAACCCAGACGCAGATCGCCGAGATCGAAGGTGTCTCTCAGATGCAGGTCTCCAGGGTCCTGCGCCGGGCTCTGGCCACGTTGTCAGACCTGGTGGAGACCGACGGTGCCCCAAGCACCCCTGGTCCGGGGCGCCAGCTTCGCAGGTAGCTCTGGCTCGGGTCCCTCGGATTCCCTAGGGCATGACATACGGCCGGCTCTATCGAGCCGGCCGTCGTTTGCTCTGACGCGCACGCGTCAGATCGTCTGACTCAGCCCGGCAGTCCGCCGCAGAAGTTCCAAAGGCGAACCCGCCGGACATCATCGTCGCGCTCCAGCACCGACACCGCCGCAGGATCCATGGGCAGCGATGTCCCGAGCTCGATGCTCTCGCCGATCCACACAGCGGCCAGGGCCCGCAGAAGCTTGCCGTGCCCGACGAGCAGGCAGGGTCCGGGCATCGATTCCAGTCGATGCAGGATCCGGTAGACGCGAGCTGCCACCTGGGCTGGGCTCTCGCCGTCGGGAGCCCCGTCCCGGAACAGGTTCCAGCCGGGACGGCGTTCGTCGGTGTCGTCGTCAGTGAGCCCCTCGTAGGTCCCGTAGTCCCACTCCACGAGCTCGTCCCACACCTCGGCCTGATCGCCGAAGCCGGCCAGGCGGCAGGTCTCCTGCGCGCGCAGCTGCGGGCTGACCATGACGCCGGCGAACCGACAGCCTCCCAACACGTGGCCGGCGGCGGTGGCCTGCTCGCGGCCCTCGGCGCTGAGGGGTGGGTCGGCGCGGCCGGTGTGGAGCTCACGCTCGCTCCATTCGGTGGCACCGTGGCGCAGCAGCCACAGCGGGTCAGTCATGGGAGCAAACGGCGCGTGAGCTCATGAGCGATAGATTCCTACCCGCCGCAGACCAGAAAGCACGATTGACTGGAGCCCCGCACCGCTTTGTTTGATCACGGAGGGCGGGGGGAAAGCGGAAGTCACCATACAAGCCCTGGCCACGGTCCAACTAGAGCTGGAAAGCCGGCCTGAATCCGTAACGCTGGTGCGGTCGATGCTGGCCGGGCTCGGCGAGTATCTGGAGTTCGATCCGGAGCTGATGGACGATCTGAAGACGGCCATCAGCGAGGCCTGCAACAACGTGGTCCTGCACGCCTACCGGGGCGAGACCGGACCACTCCGGGTTTCGATGAACGTCACCGAGGACGACTTCCAGGTGAGCGTGCGGGACGAGGGCATCGGCATCCAGCGAATATCCCCGGCCGTCAACCGGATGGGCGTGGGCCTGGCCGTGATCAGTGCGCTGGCGCGCCGGGCGGAGTTCTTGAGCGAGCCGGAGCGGGGGACCGAGGTGAAGATGTCGTTCGGGAGCGACGGGGTCGGGGCTTACGCCGAGCTCGCGGCCCGAGGCGGGGTGGTGACCGTGAAGCGCCCGGCGGAGGTGGGTGGCGAGGTCGTGGTCACTCTTGGCCCGTCCGACCTGCTGCTGGAGGTGATGGGGCGCCTGGTCCGCACGGTGGCGGCGGGGGCGCACTTCTCGGTCGACAGGTTTCCCAGCCTGCACCGGCTCACCGGGGCGATCAGCGCCCGGGCGGTGGAGATGGACCGCGGGGGAGAGGTGAGCTTCTCGATCAGCGGGCATTCCAAGCACCTGGAGCTGAAGGTGGGACCGTTGCCGGGCGGCAGCACCGCGAACCTGTTCGATGGTCCTCCGCCGCCGGGGCTGGACGGCCTCATCCAGCGCCTGGAGAGTGTCTCGGTGCCCGACGGCGAGTTGCTCGAAGTAGTGGTCGTGGACCCGCGCCGGTGACCGGCTGGCCGATTCAGCCGTCCGACCGATTCAGCCGTCCGACCGCGGCAACTGATCTGAGGCCGACTGATCGAGGGTCAACCTCTGGGCCAACCCGGTCAGGCTGAGCAGCCGCTCCACCTGCGCGCCGGGGTTTACCAGACCAAGCTGGAGACCCGTCTCCTGGGCGCGCTGGTGAGCCCGTACCAGCACACTCAGGCCGGTGGAGTCGATGAAGTCGAGGTCCGTGACGTCGATCACGATCACCTTCGAGCCTGACTCGAGCGCCTGGCCCAGCTCCTCTTCCAGCGACGAGGCGGCGGCAAGATCGAGTTCCCCGCTGACGGCGAGGACGTATGCCGGGCCCTGACTGCGCGCCTCTACCCGAAAGTGACTCTGCACCGCGCGGCAGCCTACACCGTTTCGCGGCCAGTCGCCCCGGGTAAGGCCGGGCGATGACCACCGTCGCCTTTCTTGGAACCGGAACCATGGGATTCCCGATGGCGCGCAATCTGGCCCGAGCCGGTCTGACGCTGCGCGCCTGGAATCGGTCGAGCGAGCGGGCGGAACCGCTGGCCGAGGACGGAGCCACGATCTGCGACGACCCCCGGGAGGCCGCCTCGGGCGCCGACGTGGTGATCACCATGCTGAGCGACGCGAGTACGGTGCTCGAGACCGCCACCCGCGCCCTGGAGGATCTCGACCAGGCGCCCGTGTGGGCTCAGATGAGCACGGTCGGCCTAGAGGGCACGGACCAGTGCCGTCAGCTGGCTGACCGAGCGGGCGCGACGTTCGTCGACGCGCCGGTACTCGGCACCCGGGAACCGGCCGAGCAGGCCAAGCTGGTCGTCCTGGCCGCCGGGCCTGACGCCGCGATCGAGACGTGCCGGCCGCTGTTCGACGCGATGGGCCAGAAGACGATCGAGCTGGGTGAGGCCGGAGCAGCCACCAAGGCCAAGCTCGTCGTCAACAGCTGGGTTCTCGGCGTGACCGGCCTGGTGGCCGAGACGATCGCGCTGGCCGAGTCACTGGACCTCGATCCGCAGGTGTTCTTCGCAGCCGTCGAGGGAGGCACGCTGGATCTTCCCTACGCGCAACTGAAGGGACACGCGATGATCGAGCGCTCGTTCGACGACGCGTCCTTCCGGCTGTCGCTCGCGCGCAAGGATGCCGATCTGGTACTGGCGGCCGCCGAGGACGGGTCACTCGACTCGCCTGTGCTGCGGGCGGTGGCGGAGCGGCTGCGGCGCGCTGAGGCGGACGGGCACGGCGACGAGGACATGGCGGCCAACTTCCTGGCCACCGCTCCGGACGCCGCGCGTCGCTAGTCGGCCTCGGGCCCCAGCTGCTCGCGCAGCCGATCCAGCGCCCGGCGCAGCATGCGAGACACGTGCATTTGGGAGACGCCCAGGCGGGCAGCGATCTCCCGCTGGCTGAGGTCCTCGCCGAAGCGCAGGTACAGCACCTCGCGCTCGAGCTTGGGGAGATGCTGGACAGCCGCGTCGATCGTGGCCCGCTCGTCGACCTGGTCGAACCCCGCGTCATCCGTGCCCACCTTGCCGGCCAGGCTCCATTCCTCGTCGCCTCCGCCGGGCTCGACCGGGGCGTCCAGGGAGATCGGCGAATAGGCCAGCGCCGCCTGCAGACCCTCCAGGACCTCCTCGGCACTGCACTCGAGGAATTGCGCGATGTCCATCACCGTGGGGGCGCGACCGACGGCCATGATCGCGCGCTGGGCGGCCAGGACGGAGCGGGCACGCTCCTGGGAGCGGCGGTCCACCTGGACTGTCCAGCCGGTGTCCCGAAAGTGGCGCTTGAGCTCACCCAGGATGGTTGGCACGGCGAACGTGGTGAAGGCTGCCCCGTGCTCGGGATCGAAACGCTCGATCGCCTTTATCAGCCCGACGCTCGCCACCTGGACGAGGTCCTCGTAGGGCTCATTGGAGCGCGCGTAGCGGGACGCCAGCTTCCGAGCCAGCGGCAGGAAGCGCTCGATCAGCTCGGCCCGTGCCCGCCGGTCCCCATGCCGATGCCAGGCCTCGAACAGCTGCCCGGGGGTGGCGGAGCCGGGGGCGTGAGGCGAAGGTTGTGTTGACATCTGAAGTTCCCCTCCGGACCGGAACTCGGCGGTAACACCGCCGCCCGTGTGCTATGCCGGACTGATGGGAAGCATAGGTGGTAGGGGCCGTCGCGGGACCTACTAGGCAACCGTCTCGATGACAGATGGAGGACTCAAATTCATGGCAGATGAACTGCACGGCAAGAAGGTGGCGTTCCTGTTCGCCGAGGGTGTGGAGCAGGTCGAGCTGACCGAGCCGCTCAAGGCGGTTCGGGAGGCAGGCGCAGAGACGACCCTGGTCTCGTTGGAGCAGGGCGAGGTCCAGATGTTCAACCACCTCGACAAGGGCGACACGATTGCGGCCGACGTGGCCGCCGGCGATGCCAGCGCGGACGATTTCGACGCCCTCGTCCTACCTGGCGGTGTGTCCAATCCGGACTTCCTGCGCCAGGACCCCGACGCGGTGAGCTTCACCCGCGGCTTCTTCGAGCAGCACAAGCCGGTGGGCGTGATCTGTCACGGTCCGTGGACCCTGGTGGAGGCCGACGTGGTCCGCGACCGTACGCTGACCTCATGGCCGAGCCTGCAGACCGATCTGCGCAACGCCGGGGCCAACTGGGTGGACGAGAAGGTTCATGTGGACCACGGGCTGGTGTCCAGCCGCAAGCCGGACGACCTGCCCGCGTTCTGCGCCAAGGTGATCGAGGAGATCGCCGAGGGCAAGCACCGCGACCAGACGGCTGGCCGGGAGACCGCCGTTCCAGGTGCAGCGGCGACCCACTAGCACTAGCGCGAGATAACCCTGACGTTACCTCGGAGTCCCTCGCCGTGGCCGGTTCCGGCCGGTCGCGGCGGGGCGATGCCCAGCTCCTGGACGAGCGTGAAGAACGCCCTGGCGTAGGGCGAGGCGGCGGTCAGTTCGCACAGGCGATCCCAGTCGATCTGCTCGCGCAGGGACCGGGCGATGGCCAGAGTGGCTCGGTAGTCGAGCGACTGCTGCTCGTTCAGTGCGTTCAGTTTGGTGGCGAGCACGTCCTCGATGGCCATCACCGGTGTCTCCACGGCCAGCACCGACAGCGGCTTGGCCCGGCTCAACACCTCATCGGTGATCTCCATGCCCGCGGGCCGGAAGATAATGTCGATCAGCGTGGCACCGCTCCACGCCTTGAACAGCCACTCCTCGGGCGGCTTCTCGGGCCTCATCCCCGCAGCGGCCAGTGCCTCCAGCGCGCCATCGGCGTCCTCGGGCCTGACCATCAGATCGAGATCGTTCCAGGGCTCTGGGCCACCTCTGGCCCAGGCGGCCAGGCTGCCGCCGAGCGCAAACGGGATCTGCGCGTCGCGCAGTGCGGCCACCGCGGTCTTGAGCGCCTCTCCCAGCGCCTGCACGGGTCGTTCCTCAGTCATCGGACTTACCTTTACCCGCGATCGGGTAGCCCCAGCGCGTGGCCACGGCTCCGCACAACGGCGCGTCCCGTTGCCTGCGGATCGCCGCCGCCGGCGACCTGCACTGCGACGAGCACCGCGCTGAGACGCTCGCCGCCTCGGTGGCGGCGCTCGAGCAGAGCGCCGACCTGCTGCTGCTCGCCGGCGACCTGACCACGCTGGGTGAGCCCGAGCAGGTCGCCCCGCTGGCCGAGGCCTGTGGCCGCCTAACGCTGCCCACGGTGGCAGTGCTGGGCAATCACGACTTC
Source organism: Solirubrobacteraceae bacterium (assembly GCA_035551795.1). Lineage (GTDB taxonomy): Bacteria > Actinomycetota > Thermoleophilia > Solirubrobacterales > Solirubrobacteraceae > Palsa-465. The sequence continues at coordinate 14,013 of DASZMP010000005.1, forward strand.
CACGCCAACCGGACCGACGAGCTGGCCGGGGTGCTCGAGGCGGCAGGAGTGCATCTTCTCGAACGCGACATCTGGCTCGGCGAGGCGGCCGGCACCCGGGTGGGGGTGGTTGGGCTGAAGGGATTCGTCGGTGGCTTTGCCGGCTCGCATCTTCCGGATTTCGGCGAGCCGCTCCTGCGGCGGGTGTACGCCGAGACCAGCGAAGACGTGGAGGCGCTCGAGCGGGGCCTGGGGGAGGTCGCCGTGTGCCCGGTTCGCATCGTCCTGCTGCATTACGCGCCCACGGCGGACACGATTGCCGGAGAGCCGGAGGGGATCTGGGCATTTCTGGGAAACGATCGTCTGGCCGCACCGATCGCCCAGCACGAACCCGATCTGGTGCTGCACGGCCATGCCCACGCGGGCACGTTCGCGGGCGCGATCGGCTCAACGCCCGTCTACAACGTGGCTGTCCCGGTAACCGGCCGGGATTTCTGGCTGTTCGAGCTAGACGTCCCGGCGGGCGATCGGGCGCCGATCCATTGACGTTAGGGCTCGTCCACCTGGGGTAGCCGAAATGTGGGGCCGATAATCGCGACGAAAGGAGCGAACATGCCTTGGGATGAGCTGAAAGCCCGAGACTTCGTCTCCATGAACAAGGACCTGGACGGGATCTCCCGCCAGACCATGCAGGATCACTACAAGCTCTATGAGGGCTACGTGAAGAAGGCCAACGAGTGCCGGAAGATCCTCAACGAGTTCGATTACTCGGAGATCGAGGGCAATCAGGTCTACTCACCGCTGCGCTCGGTGTCGATCGACTACACGTTCGCGCTGCTGGGCTTCAAGAACCACGACCTGTACTTCGGTCACCTGGGAGGCCAGGGCGGCGAGCCCGAGGGCCGTTTCGCCGAGCTGGTCGACTCCGAGTTCAACGGCGGCCTGGACGAGTGGCAGCAGGCCGTGCGCAAGGCGGCCTCGGCGGCCCGCGGCTGGGTGATGGTCGGTTATGACCTCAACGACGGGTCGATCTTCAACTACATCATGGACACCCAGAATCTGTGGGCCGTCTACAACATGGTCCCGGTGCTGGCGCTCGATGTCTACGAGCACGCCTATGCCCGCGACTTCGGCGCGACCCCGGATGGCCGCAAGCAGTATGTGGAGGCGTTCTTCCGCAACCTCGACTGGGACCACGTCAACCGCCAGGTGGCGCAGGCCGAGGCGGCCCGTCAGGGCGCGCAGAGCGTCGGGGCCGAGGAGCCCGCCCACGCGTGACGGGGTTACGGCCGGTGGTGACTTTCTAGTTCACCACCGGCCACCCGAGGGGTGCCGGGGTGCGAGACCCGTGAAGAAGGGATGGACGCCGGGTCCTCAGCGGCGGACACCCTTCATCGTGGGTGTTCAGACAGCCGAAAGCGTCACAGCAGCGTGATCGCCAACAGCCCGCCGAACACGCCGACGCCCAGCGTCAGGGCCGCGGTGTAGTCGCCGATCTGGCCCGAATGGGTGCGCCGCAGCGGCCTCAGGGCGCGGGCCACGGTGTCCGTGACCTGGCAGGCCCGGGGAAGGTAGCGCCGGCCCCACAGGCCGGCGGCGGCGAAGGCCAGCGAAGCCAGTGTGGCCGCGCCGCAGTAGAGCCAATCGAACCACTCGGGCGAGCTGGAGTGGCCCGGTGCGAGGAGATGGGGTGAGTCGCTCAGCACGGTGGCCATGTAGCCGTGCACATCGGTGAAGCGGTCCGCTGCGGTCTCGGCCAGGTCGGCGAAGCCGAACCAGACGCCGACTCCGATCGCCCCGGCCAGGAGGACGCAGGCCGGGAGCAGCTGCAGCAGCGGCGTCTGGTCGTTGGCGTCCTGCGCCTCGGGCCGGGTGTCCCGGTCGGCGTCGTCGGCTTTGGCTTCGGCGGCCTTGCCCCAGCCCAGGAACACCCGGGCGTAGGCACGCAGGACGGCGGCGCCGCACAGTGCCGAGCTCAGGACCACGAACGGGGGCACGAAGCCGTAGCCGGCCTTGACTGCGGCATCCTCGATCATCGACTTGCCTAGGAACGGCCCGAACGGGGGAATTGAGGCGATCAGCAGCCCGCCGGCCAGAAACAGGGCACCGATCACGCGCAGGGGGCGGCCGAGTCCGTGCAACCGGCTCTGGCTGAGGTGCCCCAGGCGGTGCTGGATCATCCCCGCGCAGGCGAACAGCAGCGCCTTGCCGAACCCGTCGGCCAGCACATACACCGCGGTGCCGGCCACGCCGTCCGCGGTCAGCAGGCCCAGACCGGTGAGAAACACACCGATGAAGGCGATCGTGACGAACGCCAGGAGTCGTTTGAGGTGGTCCTCGGCCAGCGCCATCAGGCCGCCCCACAGTGACGTGAGCAGCCCGATGCTCACGAAGATCGCGCGGAGCACGGCGGTGTGGCCGGCCAGGGCCGGCTGGAAGGCGCTGAAGTAGATGCGGCCGAGGCCGTACAGACCGAGCTCGCTCATCGCGCCGGCCAAGAGCAGGCAGACCGGCGTCAGCGCGACCGCGTAGGCATCCGCCATCCAGAAGTGGAAGGGCACCACCGCGGCCTTGATCAGCAGTCCGCTGGCGATCAGCGCGAACGCGACCACCACCACGCGGTCGTTGCCCGAGTGGGCCAGGTAGTGGCCGATCTGGGCCAGGTTCAGGGCGCCGGTGCGGGAGTAGACCAACCCGATCCCGAGCAGGAACAAGAAGCCGCCGATCGTGTTGATCACGGCGAAGTTCAGCCCGCCCTCCAGCGCTGCCTGCTCCTGCACCTTGTAGCCGACGAGCGCCACCGCGGAGATGCTCATCAGCTCAAACAGCACGAACATGTTGAACAGGTCGCCTGACAGGCAGAAGCCGACCATTCCGGCCAGGAAGGTGAGCATCAGCACCTGGTAGTAGGGGTGCTTGACGTCCAGGCCGCGGATGCCGGAGACCAGGGCCAGGACCATCAGCAGGCTGACGAACGCCGCCAGACCGGCGCCGATCGGGCCGACGGCGAAGTCGATGCCCACCGCAACGCCGTGCGTGACGCGCCAGTCCGCGAACCAGTAGACCTCCAGCCCGGAGCTGACGTGGACGAGCAGCAGGATGGTCATCACCAAACTGGCCAGCGCGGTCAGCGTGGCGATCAGGTCGACCACGATCCGCGACAAAAAGCCGCCGGCAAAGGTCAGGAGCGCCGCGATCACCAGCGGGATCGCAACGCACAGTGGAGCGAGCTGGTTCACTCCTCGTGCATCCGGGTGGTGCGATCGGGATCCGTCGTGCCGTAGCGCTTGTTGGCCTGCAGGATCAGGGCCAGCAGCAGCGCCACCACGGTGGCCTCGACGACGATGTCGGTGAGCGTCAGCGCCTGCACGATCGGGTCGACCACCACCGAGCGCTCGGAGATGCCGGCGAAGATTGGCGCCTTGCCGCCGTTCACGTAGCCCACGCCCAGCAGCAGCACGTAGGTGGACGACTGCACGACGGTCAGGCAGATCGTCAGGTGGATGTAGTTGCGACTGGTGATCACCCCGTACAGCCCGCAGCCGAGCAGCCAAGCTGCGACCAGGTAGGGATAGACGCTCATGAACGGCGTCGCAGCAGCCGCTGATCCAGCAGCTCGGAGAGCACCATCAGGATCGCCCCCGCCACCTCGATCCCCACCGCCAGGTTGGCGATGAACAGGAACCCGCCGCTGAATAGCTCGCCCCGGGAACCGTGGGGTAAGAAGTTCTTGAAGAAGATGCCGGTGGCGATCAGGCCGGCGAACCCGAGCACGCCCAGACCAGCCGCCCCCACCGCCTCGCCCATCTCGAGCAGCTGGGCGCGGGCGCGGAGGCGCAGCAGGAGCATGAACTCGCCGGCCACGAACACCACGGTGATCGCCGCCATCAGGATCACCCCGCCCTGGAAGCCGCCGCCGGGCGTCAGCTGACCGTGGGTGACCACGTAGCCGCCGATCACGGCGATCGGCGCTGCGCTGGCCACTCCCAGCCAGCGCAGCGATTCGCTGGCCCGCGGTTGCTCCTCGCCGGCCCCCTCGTCGCCTTCCTCCTCCTCGCCGCGGATCCGTCGCAGGAGAACGACCACTCCGACGACGGCCACGAACAGAATGAACTCCTCGCCGAGCGTGTCAAAGCCGCGATAGTCGAACGTGATCACGTTGACCGAGTTTGTGGCCGCCCGCTGGGGGACCGAGTGCTGGGCCAGATAGGCCCCGTAGCGGTGGTGGTAGTGCCCGAAGCCGGGGAGATCGGTGACCGCCCAGGCAAAGCCCCCGACCAAGAGCACCAGCCCCACCGCCGCGGTCAGGAGCCGGCCTCGGCTGTGCCCGCTTCTCACCTTCAGTCCGCCTCGCCGCCCTGGCTGCCGGAGATTCCCGCTCCGGGAGGCTCGGACTGATCATCGGCGCGGGCGGCGGAGGCCTGCTGCTCTCTGACCTTGGCGATCGCCAGCAGCAGCATGGCGGGCACAGCGGCGCTGCCCACGACCAGCTCGGAGAAGGCCACATCGGGTGCCTGCAAAACGAAGAACAGCAGCCCGAGCAGCAGGCCGAGGATTCCCGCCACCACCGCCTGTCGCACCGGCTCCCGGGTCGTCACCGTCAGCCATCCCGCCGCGCCCACCAGCGTGAGCAGGATGATCAGGAGGGCGTTCACGGTTCCTCCACCTCCACGTCCTCGTCGGGCGCCAGACGCCAGTCGCCACGCTCGACGATCCGGGCCATCCGGCCCAGTGCATGGGTGACCAGCGGCGCGCCGACCAGCGCGAGGAACGCGATCAGGATGGCCTTGTTGCCGACCAGCGAGAACGATTTGTCGACGACCACGGCGGCGGCGATGAACACGACCCCCAGCGTGGCGGGGCTGGCCAGGTGCAGGCGGTCATAGACGCTGCGCATCATCACCAGGCCCAGGCACGAGAACAGCTCCAGCCCGACCCCGATCCACAGCAGGACGTCGATGAACCAGTGCTTCAGGCTCATAGTCGCCGCTCCAGGAAGCGCACGAAGGACAGCAGACCGACGATCGATATGGGTCCCAGCACGACCGCCAGGTCGATGAACGGCTGGCGGCCGAAGGCGAGGCTCAGCGTGATCAGGATGAGGACGGTGAGAACTCCGGCCAGGTTCAGCCCGACCAGCGCCGAGGGCATGTCAGAGCGGGCCGCCACCAGCCCGCAGGGGATGAAGCCGACACACAGGGCGATCGTGGCGGCAATCCAGATGTTCATCCGAGCTCCAGGGGGTCAAGCGGTCCGGAGGACGGCTGAAGCTCGTGGACCAGCAGAACTCCGGAGTCGGAGTCGATGCCGATCACGTAGCGGTTGGAGCCAAGTGATGCTCCCCATTCGGTGAGGATCCGGCGGGCCGCCTGCTCCGCATCGTCGTCGCAGGCCCGGTAGCGCACCGCCCGGAGCCGGCCGTACTCATTCGAGCGGTAGGGCAGTGAGCTGAGGAGCGCCCGAGCGACCCGGAAGGTGTCGGTGAACAGCAGCGTCAGTGGACGGTGTATGAACCGGAACATGACCGGCCGGGGACGCAGCCGGACCGGGCGCAGGGACTGCAGGAGCCCGGTGAGCAACGCCCCCAGCACGGCCACCGCCGCACCGACGAGCGAGTTCTGCTCGTCGGTGCTGTCGACCAGCAGCAGCCAGAGGGCGAACAGAATCCCGGCTCGAGCCAGGCCGAGTACCAGCAGGCGGGTCAGCCTGGGGGCGGCGGGGGCTGTGGAGCCGCTCGCGCTCATCTTCGGGTTATTGCCCCGGCCGAGCGGCGTGCTAACGGCTGCGGTCCAAGAAGGCGGCCGGCGAGGTCAGTGGACGACTAGGCGCTGGAGGCGGCGGCGCCGGGCCGGATCGGTCGCGACGACCACGGTCACGGCGACCAGCGCGATCCCGCCCACGGCCACAAGCAGCCGCCGGCGCGGCGGAGGCTCGGGCTGGGCCAGCCCCAGCTGCTGTGCCAGCTGGGGGCCGCCCGAGCTGAGCAGCCTGGCCAGGTGGCTGAACGCTTGGCCGGCGTCGTCCAGCTGCTGGCTGGCCATCCGCTTGCCCACCGTGTAGCCGAGCCGCGCCACGGGCGGGGCGGCCTGCACGGCCGCCCTCCGAAGCTCAGAATCGAACACCAACCCGGTGGCGGCGGTCCTGCCCAGTCCGTGCTTTTTCTTGGAGCCAAACACGCGCCAGACCTCCTGTTCGTCCTTGCCGTTCACTCGCCCGCGACCGCTTCGGCCGCCGCCGGCACGAGCCGCTTGTCAGATACTGACGGAAGTATCTCGAGCGCACTCTGAGCCGTGTGCTGGCCCACGCCGCTCATCCGGCGCTCTTCGGGTTCCCGGTGGCCTGCGTGGACTCTCCGGCGCCGCCCTCGCTGCCCTCATGGCTCTGGCTGGAGCGTTCCGAATCCGGAGGATGACTCCTGTCGGTGTCCTCGCTGGGTCCCGGATTGCCGTGGGCGCCCTCGTGCGGGGCTGAGGGCTCCTCGCGGTTCTGGTCAGAGACGTCCTGAGGTGGGTCGTCGCTGTGCCGCGGGCCGTCGGGCTCTGATTCGGAATTGGACATGTGAGTCGCCTACCCGGGGCCTGGCGGCGGGTAACCAGATCCGGGTTGGCCGCGGCGCTGGCCGGGTAGCGCGAGGTCGATGAGCAATGAACCACGTAAATCTGAGTCCACCTCGCCGGAGGAGGACCTTCGCGCCCGCCGCGGGCAGATGCCCGAGGATGATCCGAATCGACCCGGAGCCGAGGCCGGCAGCGGCAGTCCGGACGCCGATGAACTGCCCAGCCACCCGACCGACAGCGACTCGGCCGTCGGCGATACCGACCAGCACTCCTCGGCCTGAATTCCCGGCCGGAGCTCCCGGCCGGAGCTCCGTGGTTACGGCGCAGCGGTCAGATGACCGCTGGGTCGGGGTCAGGGGACGGCGGCGGATCCGGGTTGGGTTGTGGATCCGGGGTGGGAACTGGATCCGGATGCGGGACCGGGTCGGGAATCGGGGTCGGCGGTGCCGGCTCGGGGCCCGGGCCGGGAGGCGACGGATCGGGACCCGGGCCAGGAGGCGACGGATCGGGACCCGGGCCGGGTGGAGTCTGCGGGCCGGGGCCGGGTGGCGTTTCCGGATCGACGGGGGTGGCCGGCTCCTGGGGCGGGGGCACCTGCGCGGGCTCGGCCGGGTCGGCCGGCGTGCCGGGATCGGGATCGATCGGCGTGACGGGCGCGCTGGGGACGGCCGGGGTGGCGGGTTCGGTGGGCTGAGGAACTTCGAGAGCGGGCGAGAGAGCTGGCATTCCGAAGGGCTACCCGGTCGGAGGCCGCGTCACTCGCCCCCGACCAGCGAACGGTGGGCCGATCCGGCTCTGGCCAGCTGGTCGGGCGATCCCAGGAGCAGCCAGCCCCGCTGGTGTCGGCGAATCAGGCCGGCGGTGGTCAGGTTGCCCAGCGCGAGCGTGACGGTCGGACGGCGCGCTCCGATGAGTCCAGCCAGGGCGGCATGAGTGAGGCTGATCGGCAGGAAGGTGCCGGCGGGAGTGACCTGTCCCCAGGACTCCGCCAAGAGCCACATGAGGGCGATGATCCGCTCGTCGACGCGCGGCAGCTGACAGATCATCAGCTGGGTGACCAGACGGTCGGACTGCTCACCGGTGTGTGCGTGCAGCCCGGCCGCGATCTGAGGCCAACGGCGCACTGCCACCAGCAGCTCGCGCTCCAGAAGGGCCAGCTTGGTGGGCACGGTCGCCCGGCAGGTCGAATCGATCACCAGGATCGACTTGGGTGTCTGATTGATCGACAGGATGTCGCCCGGGCCGAGCAATCGCAGCCCGGAGTGGTTGCCCAGGCGTAGCGACTGCAGCAGCATGCCGTCCAGGACCAGGGCGCCGAACGCTCCGGTGTGCTCGAACAGCGCCTGGATGTCGGCATCCCCCTTGTTGACGGCGTGGACCGGCAGCTGGGTCTCGCGAGCCTGCTCAGAGTCCTCTGGACCGAGGAAGCGGATCAGGTCCGGCTCGGCATCAAACAGGCGGATGGTGGGTGTCGGGACCATTACATGCATTTTCCCCGCCGGAACGGACCTCAAGCAGCGGGCGACTGGGGGAGGACAGATGCCCGGCTCTGGGGCGTGAACGACGATCGCTCGCCTCGCTCGCCCGTCCTCCGCCCACATCGGAGGGACGGTGGCGGTTGTTACCGTGGGCCGAGGTGTGAAGCCTCGGCTGTGCGAGTGCTGTCGGCTAGGCGATCCGGGATGAGCCGAGTCCCGGGATCAGACCAGCTCCTCGGCCTTCTTGTAGGCGATCTGGAGCAGCTCGGACCCGAAGAAGATCGAGAACACCGAGGCCACCCAGCGCGTGAAGCGTGGCAGCGTGAGCAGGCCGGCGACGAACCCCGCGCTCGTCCACATCCCGAGGCAGTACGGGCACAGAAGCAGCTGACCGACGGCCCGACGCAGGCCATGGCCCCTAGAGGTCTCGTCCACCTCCCCGGGTCCTCCCTCGCCCTGGGGCTGGGTGAACGGGGCTCGGATCGGGCTGGTGATGCGATCCTTGGACACCAGACGAGCCAGCTTGTGGCTGGCCACCGTGAGCAGGAGTAGATCCCGGGCCTCGATGCGGTCGGGAAGCTCGCGTCCGGAGCGCGAGAACCAGACGGCGAACATGGCCGACAGCGTGCCGAAAGCCGATATCAGGACCGCGTAGCTGCCGAGCGGCCGGTCGTCCCCGGGCGGCTTGAGGTGAAGTTGAACCGGTTTCTCCCTGAGCGCGGTCATCCAACTCGCTTACCCACCGCCGCCGAGGTTTACGCCCGACCAATCGGGACAGATGGTTGATTCCGCAGCCGCGCGGTTTGCGGATTCATCCGGCACGCGGGGTCGTGCAATCAACCATCTCGGCGGATGGGCAGCCATTTCCTCCGGATCCCCGCGCGCAACTGCGAGGATCTCCGGGGCATGGCGGAGGTGCAAACCAGGAGCCCCAGATGGAGCATCGGGAGTACGTCGTCGAACCGCTGAGGGGACAGCTGCCCCGTGAGTTGGTCGAGCGCCTGGGCGGAGCCGGAGTGGCCGACATCCTGGACTCGCTGGCCGAGGCGGTGACCATCCGGGATGCCCACGACCGGCTCCTGTACGCCAACCGCGCCGCGGTGCGGAGCATGGGATTCCAGACGCTCGAGGAGATGCAGGCCCATCCTCTTCAGGAGATCTTCTCCGAATATGAGGTGCGCGACGAGCACGGCCAGCCGCTGACGATGGGTGACATTCCCTCCGTCCGTCTGCTGTCCGGCCAGCCCGGCGAGCCGCTGATCATCCGAACCACCCACCGGAGCACGGGCCGCCGCCAATGGCAGATGCTCAAGGCGTCACCGCTCCGCGCCCCCGACGGACAGGCCGTGGCCACCGTGATGATCATCGAGGACATCACCACCGAGAAGCTGTCCGAGCAGCGGGATCGCTTCCTGGCTCGGGCCTCGGACACACTGATGTCATCGCTCGATTACCAGGAGACGCTCACCAACGTGGCATGGCTGGCGGTGCCCGAGGTGGCGGACTGGTGCGCGGTGGATCTGGTGGACGCCAGCGGCGAGCGCGATCTGGTGGCGGTGGCCCACCGTGATCCGTCCAAGGCCGGGCTGGCCGCCGAGCTGGCCCGTCTGCGACCCACCCGCCCCGAGCCCGGCGGCGCCGTGGCGCGAGTTCTGGCGACCGGCGCGCCTGAGCTTTATCCCCATGTGGAGATCGCACCTCTGCCGCCGGAGACCAGCCCCGAGTCGCTCCGCTACCGCCAGCTCCTGGCCGAGGTGGGGCTCCATTCGGTGATCGTCTGCCCGCTGCGGGCCCGAGGCCGGACCCTGGGGACGATGACCCTGATCAACGCGGAGTCGCGCCGGGCCTTCGACGAGGGCGACCTGATTTTCGCCCAGGAACTGGCCGCCCGAGCCGGGGTGGCGGTGGACAACGCCCGGCTGGCCACCGCTCGCCGGGCCACCGCGGTGACGCTTCAGGAGAGCCTTCTGCCCGCCCGGCTTCCCGACATCCCGGGGTGGCGGGTCGCCGGGCTGTACCGGCCTGGTGCCACCGACGAGGAGATCGAGGTGGGCGGCGACTTCTACGACCTGTTCGAGACCGAGGCGGGCTGGATGGTGCTGCTGGGGGACGTGACCGGCAAGGGGACCCAGGCCGCGGCCATGACCGGCCTGGTCCGGCACGGTGCCCGGTTCCTGGGCCGCCACAATCCCGATCCGAGCGCCATCTTCCGCCAGATCGACGAGGCGCTGCGCGAACGAGATGAGTTGTCCCTGTGTACCGCCCTCTGCGCGCGGCTGGGGTCAGACCACGTATGGCTGAGCTCGGCCGGACACCCGGCTCCGCTGATCCTGCGCGACGACGGAAGCCTCCGGGAGGTCGGTTCGGCCGGCCAGATCCTGGGAGCATGGCCGGACGGCACCTGGCCGGCCAGCCAGGTGCCGCTCGGAGCGGATGAAACGCTGATCCTGTACACGGACGGGGTGACCGACGTCCCCGGGCCGGTTCACGCCGGCGATCGGCCGCCGCGGCGGGAACGCTTCGGCCTGGAGCGGCTGCTCCGGGTGCTCGGGAGCGCCGCCGGTGGTTCTCCCGACGAGCTGCTGGCGGCCCTGGAGGCTGAGCTCACCGCCTTCCACCGGGGCGGCCAGGTGGACGACACCGCTGTGCTCATCCTGCGCCCGGCGGGGTGACCATCGTGCTGAGCGGAGGGATCAGAGCCAGCCCGCAACGGCGCGCAGGTCCGCGACCAGCGTCTCCATCGCCTCGGCACGCTCCCGGTCCCCGCGCAGGCGCAGGATCGACGACGGATGCGCGGTCAGCGTGACCTTCGGGGCGAGTTCGCTGTCCAGGGGCTGACCGTGGTCTCGGCCTACCCGGATGCTGGGGCCTAGCAGCGCCTTGGCGGCGGTGGCGCCCAGGCAGACGAGCACCTCGGGGTGCACGATCGAAAGCTCGGCCTCGAGCCAGGGCAGGCACGCGCTCACCTGCCATCGATCCGGGGTCTGGTGGATCCGCCGCTTGCCGCGCAGCTTGTAGCGAAAGTGCTTGACCACGTTGGTGACGTAGATGTCCTCCCGGACCACGCCGGCCCGCTCAAGACCCTCGTCAAGGACGCGCCCGGCAGGCCCGACGAACGGTTCCCCGGCTCGGTCCTCCCGATCCCCGGGCTGCTCGCCCACCAGCATGACCCGCGCCCGGTTCGGTCCGCGTCCCGGTACCACCTGGGTGGCGGGCTCCCACAAATCGCAGGCCCGGCAAGTGGGCTCGGCCCGGCGCAGTTCCTCCTGACTGGGGTGCTCGGGTATCGGAGCGGGGGGATAGGCGTCCGGCGGCGTGGTGGCGGTCACGGCAAACCGGGGATACCCGACTCATGAAACCGGTACGCGTCGGCTGTTCGGGCTGGAACTACACCGACTGGCGGGGGAGGCTGTATCCGCCCCGAACCCCGGCCCGGAGATGGCTGTCGGTCTATGCCAAGCAATTCGACACGGTCGAGGTCAACTCGACCTTCTACCGCCTGGCCCGCCGGGAGGCCGTGGCCGGATGGGTCGAGCAGACCCCGCCAGAGTTCGTGTTCTCGGTCAAGGCCAGCCGCTACCTGACCCACGTGAAGCGGCTGACCGATCTCGACCGAGGGTTCCGGCGCTTCTGTGACCCGCTGGAGCCGTTGATCGAGGCGGGCCGGCTCGGTCCGGTGCTCTGGCAGCTGCCGGGGAACTTCCAGCGCGACGACGAGCGCCTGCACGCGTGGCTGAACGCGCTGCCGCTCGGTCGGCACACGATCGAGTTCAGGCACTCGAGCTGGTTCGCCGACGAGGTGCTGGAGGCTCTCAGCCTGTTCGGCGTGGCCCTGACGATCGGAGACCATCCACAGCGGCCCTTCCAGCCTCACGTGCCCACCACGGACTGGTGGTTCGTCCGGTTGCACTGGGGGGCGCGGGGTCGCCGTGGCAACTACTCGCGCTCAGAGCTCGAGGACTGGGCCCGGCGGATCGCGAGCTGGCGGCAGGAGCGCGAGGTGTTCGCGTACTTCAACAACGACTGGGAGGGATTCGCTCCGGCCAACGCCCGGATCCTCTCGCGCCGGGTGAACGCGATCTCCAGCGCGAAGGCGACCGGCGGGGCGTGAACCAGGACCGGTTGGGGTAACCGCCACCAGCATGAGGCTCGGATACTTCCTGTCCTGCGAGGAGTGGGGACCACACGACCTGTTGGCGCAGGCCAAGCGGGCCCAGGCGGCCGGTTTCCATGCCCTGTGGATCTCCGACCACTTCCACCCGTGGAACGATGCCCAGGGGCACAGCCCGTTCGTGTGGTCGGTGATCGGCGGGATCGCGGCGGCCGCTCCCAGCATGCCGGTGACCACCGCGGTGACGTGCCCGACCGTCCGCATCCACCCGGCGATCATCGCCCAGGCGGCGGCCACCTCGGCCGTGCTGCTGCGGGGCAACTTCAGCCTCGGCCTCGGCACCGGCGAGGCGCTCAACGAGCACATCTTCGGGGACACCTGGCCCGAGGCGGCCGAGCGGCGCGAGATGCTGGAGGAGGCCATCGAGGTGATCCGCCGGCTCTGGCAGGGCGGTATGCAGAGCCACCACGGCCGGCACTATCGCGTTCAGCAGGCCCGGATCTACGACCTGCCGCACACGCCGCCGAAGATCATCGTGTCCGGGTTCGGCCCGCGGGCGGTGGACATGGCGGCCCGGATCGGGGACGGGTTCTGCACGGTGGGACCCGACGCCGATTCTGCGAGGCAGTTCCGCTCCGCCGCTCGGGAGGGAGCTGTGGTACAGGGCGGGCTGAAGGTGTGCTTCGGGCCTGACGAGGCGGAGGCCAAGCGGACGGTCCACCGGCTGTGGGCCAACGAGGCGCTGCCTGGGGAGCTGGCCCAGATCCTGCCGACGCCGGCCCACTTCGAACAGGCGAGCCAGATCGTGAGCGAGGAAATGGCCAGTGAGGACGTCCCATGCGGGCCGGACATCGACAAGCACCTGGAGGCCATCCAGGCCTACGCTGACGCCGGGTTCGACGAGCTGTACGTCAACCAGATCGGGCCTGACCAAGACGCCTTCTTCGAGGCCTACGAGGCCGAGGTCGTGCCTCGATTCAACGGACACTAGTTGTCGTGAGTCGGGCGCGCTCAGGCTTGTGGAGAGGGTTCGGGCGAGCAACGTTTAGAGCACGTAACCACCCCATAGTCGCCCTCTCACAGCTGAACCCGGCCCGCTCCAGCAGCGAAGCGACCGGGCCGCCGCCGGCGAGGACACCAGCGGGCCGTCCCCCGGTGACGGCAGGCGTGAACGCCCTCGGTGGCAGAGCGGCCGACGGCTCAGGCGGGGGTTCGCGGAGGGACGGCGGTGAACGCCAGACGCTCCAGGATGCCCGTCAGCTCGAGCAGGCGCTGAGGCTGGGATGGGAGCGGCGAGGCGATCTTCAGCTCAGCCCCGATCATCTCCGCGCGGTTGACGGCCCTGAGGATCGCGGACAGGCCCGTGGAATCCATGAACGTGACTCCGCCAAGATCTAGGACCACTGTCCGCGCGGAGGTCAGGATCTCGGTCAGCTGCGCGTTCAATTCCTCAGTGGTGGCAAGGTCGAGCTCACCGGTGACGCGAACGCACATGGTTTGTCCGGCCAGGTCGTCCAGCTCGACTCGCAGCGGTCGCGTGCCGAGCTGGCTTTCGGGTCCCGATTCGCTAGGAAAAGGCAAGGGTCAGGCAGGCGGTCAGGTGATGATCCTCGCTCGGAATCGTAGGCCCGGCTTGGCACACAATCGACGCCCACAACTCCTGCACGTTGAAAAGAAACGGCGGTCTCGAGCCGGATGGATAGCCGGCGCCGCATCTCAGTACACAGCCCGCGCTAGAGCGGCGTAAAGTCCGAGCGGTCTCAACCGACGTGCTGGTCCCGTGAGGACATCCACAGAGCATCGACATGACCTGGTGGTGATGGGCGCTTCTGCTGGAGGCGTCGAGACCCTCAGACGCGTGGTGGGCGGCCTTCCGGCCGATCTGCCCGCCACCGTGTGCATCGTCCTGCACATTGCACCCGGCAGCCCCAGTGCGCTGGCCCAAATCCTGCAGCGGTCCAGCCGCATGTCCTGCCGAGCAGCCGGCGATGGCGATCCGCTAGAGCCGGGACAGATCCTGGTGGCACCGCCGGATCGCCATCTGGTGGTGGAGGACCTTCACGTCTGTCTGAGCGTAGGCCCCCGAGAGAACGGCCACCGCCCGGCGATCGATGCCCTGTTCCGTTCGGCGGCGGCGCAGCGAGACCGGAAGGTCATCGGGGTGGTGCTGTCCGGCACCCGAGACGACGGATCGGCCGGTCTGGCGGCGATCAAGGCACACGGCGGACGTACCGTGGTACAGGACCCCGAGGAGGCGCTGTATCCGGGTATGCCGAGGAGCGCTCTGGCCAGCGTCGAGGTAGACGCTGTGGTGCCGTCCGAACGAGTGGCAGAGGTGGTGATTGCAATGGTGAACGGAGATAGCTTGCCCCCGGGCAGCCGCCCGCCGCGTAATCCCGGCGGAGACGATTCGTTACATATCGCAGCTTGGCCGAACGACGATGCGCCGGTCACCACGATCTGCCCCGAGTGCGGTGGGGTACTCAGCGAGCGTCACGAGGCGGGAGTGGTGCAGTGGGAGTGCCGGGTCGGGCACCGCTATTCGCCGGAGAGCCTGCTGAACGCGCAGGCCGGCGACGTTGAGGCGGCCATGTGGGCGGCGGTGCGGGCGCTCGAAGACCGGCGTTTGATGTTGGAGCGCATGGCCAGGCAATTCCATGCTCAGGAGCAGTCCATCTCGGCCCGGTCGATGCAACGCCGGGCGAGCGAGGCGGCCAGGCAGGCCCACGCCGTGCGGGAGGCGCTGGCTGGCGCCCCGACTTCGTTGGGCGAGATCGGAGATGCGCAGGAGACCGAACGAGACCGGCTTGACGACCGTGAGGAGGGACTGGCGTCTTGACGGGCACGCGAGCGGAACAGCAGAACCGGGGCGGCGGTCTGGACCGGCTGCTCGAGTTCGTGCGGGACTCACGCGGCTTTGATTTCACTGGCTACAAGCGGGCGAGCATCGAGCGCCGGGTGGCCAAGCGCATGGCCGAGGTGGGCGTCGAGGCCGGCCGCTACGACAGTTACGTCGATTACCTGGAGGTCCACTCCGACGAGTTCGCCCAGCTGTTCAACACGCTGCTGATCAACGTGACCGGATTCTTCCGGGACCCGTTGATCTGGGAGCACATGGCGACCAACCTGGTCCCCGCGCTGCTGGCCGACCGGCCCGCGGACGCCCCCCTGCGGGTGTGGTGCGCAGGTGTGGCATCGGGCGAGGAAGCCTACACAGTGGCGATGCTGCTGGCGCGGGTGATGGGCGACGCGGCGTTTATGGGTCGGGTCAAGATCTACGCCACCGACGTCGACGAGGAGGCCATGGATGCGGCCCGGCACGGCGCGTATCTGCCCAAGCAGATCGAGGACATCCCCCGAGATGCACTGGAGCGGTTCTTCGAGCGTGAGGACCAGCGCTACGTGTTCCGAAAGGACATGCGCCGGTGCGTGATCTTCGGTCGCAACGACCTGGTGCAGGACGCTCCGATCAGCCGGATCGACCTGCTCGTGTGCCGCAACACGCTCATGTACTTCACCGCGGAGACCCAGGCGCAGATCCTCCGCCGCTTTCACTTCGCGCTGGACAACGACGGCGTGATGCTGCTCGGGAAGTCCGAGATGCTGATCACGCACAGCGATCTTTTCACCCCCATAGATCTCAAGTGGCGGGTGTTTCGCAAGGTGGTGCACGCCGCGCTGCGCGACCGCGTGCGCGTGATGGCCGCCGATCCAGGCAATGGTGCCTCCCAGAGCATGACTGACAACCTCCGGGAGGCAGCCTACGAGGCCGGCGACTCCGCCAATGTGGTACTCGACGCATCGGCTGCCCTGGTGATGGTCAACGAGGCCGCCCGAAGGCTGTTCGGGCTGAGGATCACCGACCTCGGACGGCCCGTGCAGGATCTGGAGCTGTCCTACCGGCCGCTGGAGCTGCGATCGCATCTCGAGGGTGTCGTCGCAGAGGGTCGTGCCTTGGAGATCAAGGCCGTGCATTGGCGCAGGGGAGACACGGAGCGGGTCTTTGACGTCCGCGTAGTGCCGCTGATGGGTGAGTCCGGGGCGCTGGGCACCAGCATCACGTACCTGGAGGTCACGGAGAGCCATCGGCTGCGGGAACAGCTTTCCAGCAGCCGCCTCGAGCTCGAGCAGGCCTACGAGGAGCTGCAGTCCACCGTGGAGGAGCTGGAGACGACCAACGAGGAGCTCCAATCCACCAACGAAGAACTGGAGACGATCAACGAGGAGCTCCAATCCACCAACGAAGAACTGGAGACCATGAACGAGGAGCTCCAGTCCTCCAACGAGGAGCTGGAGACGATCAACGAGGAGCTCCGGCACCGCACGCTGGAGCTCGACGACATGAACTCGTTCCTGGAGACGATTCTCAGCGCGATCGGGGTAGCGGTGATCGTCGTGGACCACCAGCAGAACGTGCAGATATGGAACGGGCACGCCAGCGAGCTGTGGGGCCTGACCGGCGAGGAGGTGCAGGACCAGCACCTCCTGTCGCTGGACATCGGGCTGCCGGTCGAGCAGCTCAAGGTTCCCGTGCGTGCGTCACTGAACGGCGAGGATCATCGCCACGAGGTGATCGTTCCCGCCACCAACCGGCGGGGTCGATCGTTCCAGTGCCGGGTCACCTGCCTGCCGCTGGGCTCTCGCCCGGACGGCCGCGTGACCGGAGTGATCATCATGATGGAACCGGTGGAGGAAGAGGCGGCGGAGAATGCGGCCTGACCCCGCCGGCCGGCGGCGGCTCAGTCGCGGCTTCCCCGGCGGCGAGCGCGTGTAGCCACCACCTGATCGTGAAGGGCCGCTGCGTCACTCAGGCGTTCTCGCATCTCCGCCTGCCGGGTCGCGTGCTCAGCGCGCAGGCGGGCCACGGTCTCACGCAGCTGCGCCCGAACCTGCTCGTCCTCGACCCCCGGCGTCGGCTGCTCGGTCCACAGCGGCGTCATGGAAGACAGCGGCCGGGGATCGCCGATCGTCTCGCCTTGCGCGGCCGGTGGGACCTTCGGCGACTCAAGCAGGAGCCAGCCGTCCGCTTGCCGGACGATCGCTCCGCGTTCGGTGAGCTCGCTGAGGGCGAGGGTGACCGTTGGGCGCCTGGCGCCGATCAGTCCGCCCAGTGCGCTGTGGGTCAACTCGATCGGCACCACCGTGCCACTCGGCGTCACCTGCCCCCAGGACTCGGCCAGCAGCCACATCATGGCCAGCAGGCGATCGTCGACTCGCGGGAGCTGGCAGATCATCAGCTGGGCGGTGAGACGCTCCGCCTGCTCGGCCATCCGGATGTGAAGTCCGGCGATCAACCAGGGCCAGCGTCGGCCGGCCAGCAGCAGATCACGGCCGAACAGCGCAATCCGGGTGGCCACCGTCGCCCGGCACTCCGAATCCAGTATCAGCATCGAGGTGGGAGCCTCGTTGCGCGAGAGAATGTCCCCGGCGCCGACCAGACGCAACCCGGCGTGCTCGCCTAGCCGCAGCGACTCGAGCAACATCCCTTGTGTGATCAGGCCGGCGAAGGCGCCGGTGCGCTTGAGAACGGCGCTCACCCGCAGCGGGCCGGCGGGAACCTCGATTGCCGGAAGGCGCACCTCCGCCGCCTGGGCCCGGTCCTCGGCGGAGAGGTAACGCGCCAGATCGGGTTCGGCCTCCAAGAGCCGGATGGTTGAGACATTCGACACGATTCACCTGCCTGTCGTCGTGGCCTCGTCCTGCCCCGTGTCGTGACTGATCCTGTCATTGTTCCAGACGTCGGCCGGAGTTTGGTCACATCGGGCAGCGGGGTAGCTCGCGCCGATGAGACGAGCGCCGCGGACTCCCCGACTGCGGCGGTCCGATTGCTCGGCGCCCGGCTTGCGTCGCGTTCGCCGGGGAACCGGGTTTGCCTACGTGGACCTGGCTGGTCGGCGTGTGGGCGATCCCGACACGCTGGAACGCGTCCGTGGTCTGGGGATACCGCCGGCCTGGCAGGAGGTGTGGATCTGCGGTGATCCTCGCGGTCACCTGCAGGCGACCGGAATTGACGGCGCGGGGCGCAAGCAGTACCTGTACCACCCTGTGTGGAGGGAGCTCCGAGATCGTCAGAAGTTCGAGACGATGGAGGAGTTTGCCGCGGCGCTCCCGCGTCTGCGCCGGCAGGTGTCGGCCGACCTGGAGTCCACCGATCAGCCGAGCCGGGAGCGTGTGCTGGCCTGCGCAGCCCGGCTGCTCGACGTCGGCTTCTTCCGGATCGGCGGCGAGGAGTACGCCAAGGAGGATGGCGGGGTCGGTCTGGCCACGCTGCGCCCCGAGCACGTCACGTTCGACGGCGATTCGGCGGTGTTCTCGTACCCGGCTAAGAGCGGCGTCCAACGCAACCATTTCGTCGCGGATCCGGACGTGGTGGCGGTCCTGACGTCGCTGCGGCGCCGGCGTGGCGGTCCGGCCGAGCTGCTGGCCCACCGAGCGGGCCGGCACTGGCATCCACTCCACAGCGACGAGATCAACGACTACGTGAAGCTACACCTCGGGGAGGAGTTCAGTGCCAAGGACTTCCGGACCTGGAATGCCACCGTGCTGGCCGCCGTGGCGCTGGCTCGGCACGCCGAGGATCAGAAAGCCCAGCGGACCAAGACCTCGCGCAAGCGCGTGCAGAGCGCCGTCGCCCGGGAGGTGGCCGAGCTGCTGGGTAACACGCCGGCCGTGGCCCGGCGGTCCTACATCGACCCGCGCGTGTTC
>DASZMP010000006.1:0-6528 GCA_035551795.1 Solirubrobacteraceae bacterium
CGCCTGGAGAGGCTGGGACCCCGACTCGGCAACGGTCAGTTCGTGGCTGCTCCCAGCAAGCTGGTGGCCACGCACCGCGAACCCCTGGCCGGTCTGCCCGCCACCAACCGGTTCCTGGTCGTGCCGTGCATCTTCTACTGCGAGCTCGAGGAGGACGAGGAGCGCCTGCTCAGGGTGCGCGCCTTCTTCGATCTCTACGGCGCGGCCACGCAGCTCGGCGTCCTGCCTGGCCGGGGGACGCTCAGTGAGAAGGCGCTGCTGATGCTGCGGGGCTTCGGCCTGCGCAGCAGCCGCTGAGAGCGCCGTACACTCTCCGGCTTGAGTGACCTGGTCCCCCACTTTTTGACCGGCGAGGAGCTCTCCGCCGGGGAGCTGCAGCGCCTCCTGGGTCGCGCCCGGGAGCTGAAGTCCGACCCGGCCGCCTCACGGGTTCTCGACGGCCACAGCGTGGCGCTGATCTTCGATGCGCCATCGACCCGCACGCGGGTGAGCTTCGAGGCGGGCATCCACGAGCTCGGAGGGCACGCGATGATCCTCCGCGGCGAAGAGACGCAGCTGGCCAGAGGTGAGTCGTTGCGTGACACCGCCTACGTCCTGTCGCGCCACGTGGTGGCGATCGGAATCCGCACGGGCCCGCACGAGATCGCCGGCGAGCTGGCCGCCCACGCCGGTGTGCCGGTGATCAACATGCTGACCGCGCTCCACCACCCCTGCCAGGCGCTGGCTGACCTGATGACGCTTCAGGAGGCCTTCGGCGAGCTGGCCGGGCTGAAGCTGGCCTACGTGGGCGACGGCAACAACGTGGCTCGCTCGCTGACCATCCTGGGTGCGCTGGCCGGCGTGCAGGTGACCGTCGCCGCGCCGCGCGGCTATCAACTCGAGCCGGTGGCCGGGGCTCGGCTGACCGACGATCCCCGGGAGGCGGCGGCGGGCGCCGACGCCCTGTACACGGACGTGTGGGTGAGCATGGGCGACGACCCGGCCACGGCCGACAGCCGCCGGGCGGCGCTCGCTCCCTACCGGATCGATGAGTCGCTCATGGAGCTCGCCGGCCCGCGGGCGATCGTCCTGCACTGCCTGCCTGCTCACCCCGGCGAGGAGATCACCGAGGGGCTGCTGTACGGCTCCCGCCAGCGCATCTGGGACCAGGCGGAGAATCGCCGGCACGTGCAGAAGGCGCTGGTGGAGCACCTTCTGACTCAGTCAGACTCATGTCCGAAGCCAACTTCGATTGCCGCCTCACCTGCCGCCAGGGGGTAGGGTTCCCGGCAGTAGAGGAGGCACAGCAATGTCGGCAGTGGATGACTTAGCGGCGGAGGCAGGGCCTGGGGACGATGCGCCACCGATCGCGGGCTACGACGAGCTGACGGTCGCCAAGGTACTGCCGCTTCTGGCGGGACTGGGCCGGGCGCAGCTCTGGCAGGTGCACGAGTACGAGCGCCGTCACGCCAACCGAGTGGCCATCCTGAAGGCCGTCGAGCAGGGCCTGGGCTGACCGGGCCCCAGCTTCGCCGAGCCTCGCCACTACCCTAAGTCGGGTGCCGTCCGGCCCCCCTCTGGTCACCCGCCCCCGGCGGGGCGATGAACTCGAGCTGACCGTCGACTCGCTGGCGTTCGGCGGTGCCGGCGTGGCTCGGCTCGACGGCTACGTGGTGTTCGTCTCCGGGGCCGTTCCCGGGGACACCGTGCGCGCCGTGGTCGGGAAGTCCAAGCGCGGCTACGCCGAGGCCCGCACTTTGGAGGTCCTGCGGCCGGGCCCGGAGCGCCAGGCGCCGCTGGCCGACCATCCCGGGGCCCCCTGGCAAGTTCTCCCCTACGAGCGCCAGCTGGAGGTCAAACACAGCCAGGTGGATGACGCGCTGAGGCGCCTTGGGCACCTGGACGGCTACACGCTCGAGCCGATGCTCGCCTCCACCCAACCGTGGCGCTACCGCAATAAGCTCGAATACTCGTTCGGAGCGGATCCGGACGGCCGGCTCGTGTGCGGTTTTCACTCGCCCGGCTGCTGGGAGGAGGTCGTCGAGGTGGCCGATTGCCTGCTGGCCTCCGAACACTCCAACCAGGCGCGCGACGAGGTGGTTCAGTGGTGCCGATCGGCGGGCCTCCCGCCGTTTGACCGCCGGACGCGCGAGGGATTCCTGCGCAACCTGGTGGTGCGCGAGGGGCGGCGCACCGGTGAGATCCAGGTTCGGCTCGTGACTTCGCCTGGGGAGCTGGACACCGAATCGCTGGTGGCCGCCAGCAGCGCCGACGGCGTCCTGTGGACCCAGCTGGACAGTCTGGCCGAGACCACGGCCGGGGGTCAGACCGAGCTGCTGTCCGGCGCCGATCGTCTGGAGGAGGAGGTCGGAGGGCTGCGGGTGAGGATCTCAGGAGAGGCGTTCTTCCAGACCAACACGGAGATGGCGGAGCGGCTCTACGCCACGGCCATCGAGTTCGCCGAGCTCACGGGCTTTCAGCGTGTGTATGACCTGTACTGCGGGATCGGCACACTCGGGCTGCTGATGGCTCCCCGGATCGCCGAGCTGTGGGGGCTGGAGATCGTGGAGGAGGCGGTGGCCGACGCGATCGCCAACGCCCGGTACAACGAGATCGACAACGCGTCCTTCTTCGCCGGTGACGTGCGTCTGGCTCTGCGGGAGCTGGTGACGCGGGCCGGCCGGCCCGAGATCCTGGTCGTCGATCCACCCCGGGCCGGTCTGTCCCAGAAGGTCGTGCGCCGGATCATCGAGGCGGCCCCCCGGCGGATCGTCTACGTCTCCTGTAACCCCACCACCCTGGCCCCCAACGCCGCTCAACTCGTCGAGGCGGGCTACACGTTGACCAAGGTGCGCCCGGTGGACATGTTCCCCCAGACCCCGCACGTCGAGTGCGTGGCGCAACTCGAGCGCCGCGGCTGAGCCTCGAGCCGCGAGCGGGTCAGCGGCCGAATGGCCAGCCCGCTGGAATCCGGCTCGCAGTCCAGCCCAACCGTCTCGCCGATCTCGGAGCGGAAGTGCTTCCAGTCCTCCAGCGTACGGTTGAGGTTGACCTGGACGAGCTTGGCTCCGACCGCACACCCGATGATCTCGTGCGCCTCCCACCTGAGCATCGAGCGGAAGTGCCCGAGCGGGGTGGGCTTGAAGTGGTCGGCCAGCGTCGGGTAGTCGAAGAACGCGTGACGGAAGGCCCGCACCACATGGTCCTGGTCGGCGTCGGTCATGAAGCTGACCTGGTTGAGCCCGTTCACGAGCCGTGACTGTGTGGGTAGCCTCTGCGCGAGTGCAAGCCGTCACGATCCGCGATACACAGCTGAGCGTTCAGGAGCACCCCGATCCCGAGCCGGGATCCGGCGAGGTGCTCGTCCGGGTGCATGCCGCCGGGATCAACGGGGCCGACCTGCACCAGCTGGCCGGCCGCTACCCCGCGCCTCCGGGTTCCCCTCCGGACATCCCCGGCCTGGAGCTGGCCGGCGAGGTCGTGGCCAACGGACCGGGTGCGCAGCGTTTCCAGCCCGGCGACCGGGTGATGGGCATCGTCGGCGGGGGCGGTCAGGCCGAGCTGGCCACCGTCCACGAGCGGGTCCTGATGCCGGTGCCCGAGGAGATGGACACGCTGGCCGCCGGCGGCGTGCCTGAGGTGTTCACCACCGCCCACGACGCGCTGTTCACCCAGGCTGGGCTGAAGATGGGCGAGCGCCTGCTGGTCCACGGCGGCGCCGGCGGGGTCGGCACCGCCGCCATCCAGCTGGCCCGCGAGGCCGGCGCGCGGGTGATGGCCACGGTCCGCAACCCGGACTGCCGGGAGAAGGTGGAGGCGCTGGGGGCCGAAGTGATCGAGCCCGAGGGCTTTGCGGACCGCGGGCCCTTCGACGTGATCCTGGAGCTGGTCGGCGCCCCGAACATGCCGGACAACCTCCAGGCGCTGGCCATGAGGGGGCGAATCACGGTGATCGGGATCGGCGCCGGCGCCAAGGCTGAGGTGCACCTGGGCGCGCTGTTGGCCAAGCGGGGACAGATCTACGCCTCGATGCTCCGGGCCCGCCCGCTCGAGGAGAAGGCGCTGACCGCGCGCCTGATGGAGCAGCAGGTGCTGCCGCTGTTCGCCGGAGGTTGCCTGAGCGTGCCGGTGGCGGCCACCTTCCCGCTGGCCGAGGCCCGGGCGGCCTACGACCGGTTCGCCGAGGGCGGGAAGTTCGGGAAGATCATCCTGACCACGTAGGGGATCTGTGGATCCGAATCGGCCCAGAGCCCGATTTCCATCCACAGATCAGTACTCGAACGCCGTCCGTCCGCCTTCGGCGACCAGCGATTCGAGCTCCGAGCGCCCCTCGTCCAGCACAGGCCCGCCGTGCGCCATCAGCACGTGGCGGAAGTCCGGCACCTCGTCCAGCAGCCGGCGCAGCGCGTCCAGCAGCCCGCGTCGCGTCTGCGGCGGGTCATCCATCAGCGAGTCGGGCACGAAGCCGACCCGACCCGACCGGTCACCCCGCACCCCCACCACCCCATCGGCGAAGAACACAGCCTGCGCCGCGGGCAGGTGCAGCGCCATGTCATCCGGGCACAGGGAGCCGATCTCGTGCACCACCAGTCCTCCCGGCAGCTCGTCTCCCGGGTCGTATGCCTCCACGGGCTGGCGGTCAGCGCCGAACTCGTTCAGCCCGGCGCGCGGCACGTGGACACTGCAGCCGAAGCGCTCCCGGAACTCCGCGGCACCTCGGTAGTGGTGTCGGTTGGAGAGAACGATCGCGATCGGTGGCGCGTCCTGCGAGGCGAACCAATCCAGGCCCACGCCGGGCGGTACCAGCGCGTCGATCAGCACTCCAGACTCTGAGAGCCACCAGGAGTCGACCTCCGAGTGGAGGTTCGGGTGGCGGGTCCGCCAGTGGACC
Source organism: Solirubrobacteraceae bacterium (assembly GCA_035551795.1). Lineage (GTDB taxonomy): Bacteria > Actinomycetota > Thermoleophilia > Solirubrobacterales > Solirubrobacteraceae > Palsa-465. Next base: position 4,871 of record DASZMP010000006.1, read on the forward strand.
ACCCCAGGCAGGATCTCGTTCACCGCGGCGCTATTCGTCGAACTCGGGCTCGTCCGCCTCGAGTGCCGGCTCAGCCTCGGTGGCATGGATCGTGCACAGGGCCGGGCCGCCGTTCTCCAGAACCGTCTGCAGCTCCTGCGGGGTCAGCTTGACGCCGCAGACCTCGCAGTGGTCGCCGGTTTTCTCCAGGGTCTTCTCCTCCAGGCCCATCGATCGCAAGGTTACCCGCATCGACGGGGTCCCGACACTCAGTACGGCGGCAGGTCGGACCACCACTGCCCGAGCATCCGGAAGGCGGACCAGAAATCCCGCTTGGCGCTGTCCTCGTCCAGGGCCTCGTCGATGTTGGGGACGAACAGCGCGTCGGTCGCAGGCGTGAATGACTGGAGCTCGCCCGGCTGGGCCTCGACGTCGCGGCGCAGCGGGACGTCCAGGTCGTTGACCACCGCCAGTGCATCCTCGCCCATCACCACGACGATCTTGGGGCGGACGATGGCCAGTTCCTCTGTCAGCCGGGCCAGGCAGGCGGGGTCGGCCATCGCCGGATCTGCCACCGGGCACTTGACACACAGCGTCCCGTACACGGCCAGGGGATCGATGCCCAATCGCTTGAGCGATTTCATCAGCGCATTGCCCGTGCGGCCGTAGAAGGCCACCCCCTCCTCCACCTCGGACGGGCGCGGGGAGTACTTGATCAGGAAGATGTCGGCCTGCGGATGGCCCGAGCCCAGCACCGGCATCACCTGGCCGCGGGGGCAGTGGGGGCAGGCCTGAAGGTCGCGGGCCAATGAGTTCAGCTCACGGATCGCCCGCTCCAGGTATTTCTCGCGGATCTCGTCGTCGGTAGCGGGCACCGATGTCCGATTGGACGCGCTCGATGCTTGTCCTTCCGGCCGCATCAGGAGTTGCGGGCGGCCCGGCGCACCCGGCGGTCCCGGGAGGCACGCCGGGCGGACTCCGGCAACGCCTTCGTCTGGAGGAACTTGAGCGCCTGGACGTACAGCAGGCTGGCCGGGTTTCGGACGATGTCGGCGTCCCGCAGGGATTCCAGGAATTCCTCCGGACCGGAGAACTCGCGCATCCGGATTCGCACGGAGCCCAGCCCCTGCGGGACGTGGGCGTCCGAGCCGGCACCGGCCGGAATCCGGTACTTGGCCGCGAACCGGGCCGCCTCCTCGTTGAACTCCGAGATGGCCACCCGTGGGTTGAACACCTCGATCGCGTCGATCTGGTCCAGGACGGTCAGCAGGTGCTCGTAGTCGGGCACCGAGTGCAGGCGATCGAACGGGTGGGGCACGTAGACGACACCCCCCTGCCGGCGGATCTCGGCGATCGTCTCCTGGAGGGTCATGCCGCGGGGGATCTTCTGCTCCAGGAACAGGCCGATGACCTCGCCCTGCTCGGCCGTCTTGACCTCCTCGCCGACGATCACTCTGAGTCCGCTGCCGTCGGCCTTGTCCCGCGCCTCGAGCGCGCCGGAGATCTCGTTGTGGTCGGTGACCGCGATCGCTCCCAGCCCGCGGGCCCGCGCCTCGGCCAGCAGCACCTCCACCGGGGTAGCGCAGTCCGGGGAGTGGTCGGTGTGCATGTGCAGGTCGACATCGATCAGGCGTCGTTCCGCAAGAGCCTTGCGCAGGCGCGGATTCCCCCTTCCGTCG
>DASZMP010000007.1:0-15142 GCA_035551795.1 Solirubrobacteraceae bacterium
CAAGACGACGACGACCGAGCGCATCCTCTTCTACACCGGCATCAACTACAAGATCGGTGAAGTCCACGATGGCGCGGCCACGATGGACTGGATGCCGCAGGAGCAGGAGCGCGGCATCACGATCACGTCTGCCGCGACCACGACGTCGTGGCTGGACCACACCATCAACATCATCGACACCCCCGGTCACGTCGACTTCACCGTCGAGGTCGAGCGCTCGCTGCGCGTGCTCGACGGCGCAATCGCGCTGTTCGACTCGGTGGCCGGCGTCGAGCCCCAGTCCGAGACCGTGTGGCGCCAGGCCGACAAGTACCACGTTCCCCGGATCGCCTACATCAACAAGATGGACCGGATCGGGGCGGACTTCGAGCGCGGCGTGCAGACGATGGTCGATCGCCTGGGCGCCCATCCGGTGCCGATCCAGCTCCCGATCGGAGCCGAGGCCGGCTTCCGCGGGATTCTCGACCTGGTCGAGAACAACGCGATCCTCTACAAGGACGAGCTGGGCAAGGAGCAGGAGACCGTAGAGATCCCGGCCGAGATGGCCGACGACGCCGCTGTCGCTCGCGAGCACATGCTCGAGGAGCTCTCCAAGTTCGACGACGAGCTGCTCGAGATGATCCTGGAGGAACAGGAGATCCCGGCGGACCGGATCAAGCGGGCGCTCCGCAAGGCCACGCTGCAGATCAAGCTGACCCCGGTCCTGTGCGGCTCCAGTTTCAAGAACAAGGGCGTGCAGCCGCTGCTCGACGCCGTGATCGACTACCTGCCCAGCCCGCTGGACGTTCCGGCGGTTCAGGGCATAGAGCCCGTCAAGGGAGACGACGCCGGCCGGCCGGCGGAGCGTCACGCCTCCGACGAGGAGCCGTTCGCGGCGCTGGCGTTCAAGATCATGGCCGACCCCTATGTGGGCAAGCTGACCTACTTCCGCGTCTACTCGGGCAAGCTCAACGCCGGCTCGCGCATCCTCAACGTGACGACCGGGCGCACCGAGCGGATCGGCCGCATCCTGATGATGCACGCCAACGAGCGCGAGGAGCTGAGCGAGGTCTACGCGGGCGACATCGCCGCCGCCGTCGGCATCAAGCAGGTCGTCACCGGCGACACGCTGGCGGCCCCGGACAAGCCGATCCAGCTGGAGACGATCGTCTTCCCCGAGCCCGTCATCAAGGTGGCGATCGAGCCGAAGACCAAAGCTGACCAGGAGAAGATGTCGGTGGCTCTCGGCCGCCTGGCCGAAGAGGACCCGACCTTCCAGGTGCGCACCAACGAGGAGACCGGGCAGACGGAGATCTCCGGGATGGGCGAGCTGCACCTGGAGGTGCTGGTCGACCGGATGATGCGGGAATACAAGGTTGAGGCCAGCGTCGGCCGTCCCCAGGTTTCCTACCGGGAGACGATCAGAGGCAGGGCCGAGAAGGTCGAAGGCCGGTTCGTTCGCCAGACGGGCGGCTCGGGCCAGTACGGGATCGTCTACATCAACGTCGAGCCGGCGCCCGGCGAGGGCTTCGATTTCGTCAACCAGGTCAAGGGTGGCTCGATCCCGACCGAGTTCATCCCGGCCGTGGAGAAGGGCGTGGAGGAGGCCCTGGAGAACGGTCCCCGCGCCGGCTATCCGATGGTCGACGTCCGCGTCACGCTGACCGACGGCAAGTACCACGACACCGACTCCTCGGAGATCGCCTTCAAGGTGGCCGGATCGCTGGCGCTCAAGGATGCGGTTCGCCGGGCCAAGCCGGTCCTGCTCGAGCCCGTGTTCTCAGTCGAAGTCGTCACTCCGGAGGAGTTCATGGGCGACGTGATCGGCGACCTCAACCGCCGGCGCGGTCAGGTGAGCGGGATGGAGCAGCGCGGCAACGCACAGGTGATCTCTGCCCACGTGCCGCTGGCCGAGATGTTCGGATACGCCACCGATGTACGCTCAAACACCCAGGGCCGGGCGACGTACACGATGCAGTTCGAACGGTATGACGAGGTGCCGCCTAACATCGCCGACAAGATCGGCGGCGAGGAGGAAGCGGCATAGCAGGACATCCTCCGGCCTGGCGCATATCAGCACCGCCGGACGGAAGTTTGTATCTTGACTTGGTTCGCCCTCAATCAGGGCGGAGAAACCTGAAAGCAGAAGGAGCATCTCAAAGTGGCGAAGGCCAGATTCGAGCGCGATAAACCCCATGTGAACGTCGGGACCATTGGTCACATCGACCATGGAAAGACAACGCTCACGGCGGCTATCACCAAGGTGCTCCACGATCATTTCGGCACCGGGGAGGCGAAGTCGTTCGAGCAGATCGACAACGCCCCGGAGGAGAAGGCGCGTGGCATCACGATCGCTACCTCTCACGTGGAGTACGAGACCGCCAACCGTCATTACGCGCATGTCGACTGCCCCGGGCACGCCGACTACGTGAAGAACATGATCACGGGCGCGGCCCAGATGGACGGGGCGATCCTCGTCGTCTCGGCCGCCGACGGCGCCATGCCGCAGACCCGCGAGCACATTCTGCTCGCCCGTCAGGTTGGCGTCCCCTACATCGTGGTCTTCCTCAACAAGGCGGACATGGTCGATGACCCCGAGCTCCTCGAGCTCGTCGAGGTCGAGATCCGCGACCTCCTGTCGGAGTACGACTTCCCGGGTGACGACATCCCGTTCGTGACCGGCAGCGCCCTCAAGGCGCTGGAGGGCGACAAGGAGTACGAGGCCAAGATCCTCGAGCTCGCCGACGCCCTGGACACCTACATCCCCGAGCCCGTTCGAGATCTGGACAAGCCTTTCCTGATGCCGGTCGAGGACGTCTTCTCGATCACCGGCCGCGGTACGGTTGCCACCGGCCGCATCGAGTCGGGCATCATCAAGGTCGGCGATACCGTCGAGATCGTCGGCATCCGTCCGACGACCACGACCGTCGTCACCGGCGTCGAGATGTTCAAGAAGAACCTCGACCAGGGACAGGCGGGCGATAACGCCGGCTGTCTGCTGCGAGGCACCAAGCGTGAGGACATCGAGCGCGGGCAGGTGCTGTGCAAGCCGGGCTCGATCACGCCGCACACCAAGTTCAAGGCCGAGGTCTACGTCCTCAAGAAGGAGGAGGGCGGACGTCACACGCCGTTCTTCAGTGGCTACCGGCCGCAGTTCTACTTCCGCACGACCGACGTCACCGGCGTGGCCAACCTGCCCGAGGGCACGGAGATGGTCATGCCGGGTGACAACGTCCAGATGGAGATCGAGCTGATCCAGCCGATCGCCATGGACCAGGGCCTGCGGTTCGCGATCCGGGAGGGCGGCCGCACGGTCGGCTCCGGGGTCGTCACCGAAGTCATTCAGTAATTGTTGGGGCGGGTGGCCTCGAGGCCACCCGCCTTGTTTTCAAGCGATACGACGAAAAGGGCGGGTACCGGACCCCCGGTCCCGCCCTGAACACTGAAAAAAGACAGGAAAGAAAGCTCAAACCGACGTGGCGACCATCGCCCAGAACAAGATCCGGATCCGCCTGAAGTCATACGACCACACGGCGATCGAGACGGCGGCCAAGGAGATCGTCGAGACGGCCACGCGTACCGGCGCGCGCGTCTCCGGACCCGTGCCGCTGCCCACGGAGAAGAACGTGTACTGCGTGATCCGCTCGCCCTTCAAGGACAAGGACTCTCGCGAGCACTTCGAGATCCGCACCCACAAGCGTTTGATCGACATTCATCAGCCCACCCCGAAGACGGTGGACTCGCTGCAGCGCCTGGACCATCTCCCGGCCGGCGTCGACATCGAGATCCGCCTGGCCTCGTAGGGGGCGTTTGTGATGGCCGCGATCCTGGCACGCAAGATCGGAATGACCCAGCGCTTCCTCGACGACGGGCGCGTCGAGCGCGTCACCGTGCTGGAAGCCGGGCCGTGCCCGGTGACCGGCATCCGGACCGTCGAGCGCGACGGCTACGAGGCCGTGCAGCTGGCCTTCGCCGCCTGCAAGGAGAAGTCGCTCACCAGGCCCGAGCTGGGTCACCTCAAGAAGAACGACGCATCGGCTCATCGCGTCCTGCGTGAGTTCCGCGACGAGGCCGGCGAGCTGCTGGTCGGTGGGACGGTAACGGTCGAGGCGTTCGCCGCTGGAGACAAGGTGAAGATCTCCGGAACGTCGAAGGGCAAGGGCTTTGCCGGCACGATCAAGCGCCACAACTTCTCCAGCGGCCCCAAGTCGCACGGTTCGCACAACGTCCGAGCCCCTGGCTCGATCGGGGCCTCGGCCACACCGTCTCGAGTGTTCAAGGGCGTCCGTGGCCCGGGGCGCATGGGCGGCGACAGGGTCACTCAGAAGGGCTTGACCGTCGTCGACGTGATGCCCCGCCAGAACCTGCTGCTCGTCCGCGGCGCCGTTCCCGGCGGCAAGGGCGGAATCGTGGAGGTGCGGACCGATGCCTAGGAGCGCGACGATCATTTCCCACCCCACCACCCCCGGCCCACGAGGCACGGTGAAGCTGGACGCCACCGCGTTCGAATCGGAATTCAACATGCCGCTCGTGCACGAGACCGTTCGCGCCGAGCTGGCCGCCCGGCGCCGCGGTACCGCTTCGACCAAGACCCGCGGACAGGTGTCCGGCGGCGGCGCCAAGCCGTGGCGGCAGAAGGGCACCGGCCGGGCTCGCGCCGGCTCTTCCCGGTCCCCGGTGTGGACCGGAGGCGGCACCGCGTTCGGTCCCACCCCGCGCGGATACACCTTCAAAGTCAACCGCAAAGCGCGCAAGGCGGCGCTGCGCTCCGCGCTGTCGCTGCACGCCGAGCGAAAGTCGCTGGCCGTGTTCGACGCCACCACGTTCGATGCGCCGAAGACCAGCCAGGCCCTGGATCTGCTCGACGACTGGAGCGCGGACTACCCGACGCTCGTGCTGCTGCACCAGTCCGAGGAATTCGCGGGCAAGTCGTTCCGCAATCTGCCCCGGGTGAGCGTGATGCCGGTGCAGGAGGCGGGCGTGGCCGACATCGTCGGCGCCGCTTCGCTGCTCGTCTCGCAGGCCGCGCTTCCGTTGCTGGCCCAGCGAGCGGCAGGCTCCGGTTCGGCGGGGGAGGAGGCCTAGATGGACGCTTCCCAGGTGATCATCCGCCCGGTCGTCTCCGAGAAGACCTACGTGCTCGCCGAGGTGGGCAAGTACACCTTCCGGGTGCACGAGAAGGCCCACAAGACCCAGATCCGCCAGGCCATCGAGCAGCTGTTCGACGTCAAGGTGGTGGACGTGCGTACGGCCTCGGTCAAGTCCAAGCCCAAGCGCCGGGGCCAGACCGCCGGACGCTCGCGGCGGTGGAAGAAGGCCTACGTACAGGTGCGTGCGGGTGACACGATTCCGATCTTCCAGGGACTCGGAGAGGCGGCGGAGTAGGCCATGCCGATTCGTAATCCCAAGCCGACCTCGCCCGGCCGCCGCTTCGTGACCTATCCGGACTTCGCCGAGATCACCCGCGACCGGCCGGAGAAGTCGCTGGTCGAGGGGCTCAAGAAGTCCGGCGGCCGCAACTCGTATGGGCGCAAGACGTCACGCCACCGGGGCGGTGGTGCCAAGCGGCTGTACCGCCGCATCGATTTCAAGCGCCAGAAGGACGGGGTCCCGGCCAAGGTGGCGCACATCGAGTACGACCCCAACCGGTCGGCCTACATCGCGCTGCTGCACTACGCGGACGGCGAGAAGCGCTACATCCTGGCCCCCGCCCGCCTGAGGGTGGGAATGACCGTCCAGTCAGGCCCCGGCGCCGACATCCGCGTCGGCAACGCGCTGGCGCTCGGCTCGATGCCGCCCGGCACCGTGGTCCACAACGTGGAGCTGACACCGGGCCGGGGCGGCCAGCTGGCGCGCTCGGCCGGCACCAGCATCCAGCTGCTGGCCAAGGAGGGTGACTACGTCACGCTGCGCCTGCCCTCGGGCGAGATGCGGATGGTGCGGGCCGAGTGCCGGGCCACCGTCGGCGTGATCGGCAATTCAGATCATCAGAACGTCAAGGTCGGAAAGGCCGGCCGCAAGCGCCACATGGGCGTGCGTCCCCAGACGCGCGGCACCGCCATGAACCCAGTGGACCACCCGCACGGCGGCGGCGAGGGCTCGACCACGCCCGGCCGGCATCCGGTGACGCCCTGGGGCGTGCCCACGCTCGGTTACCGGACGCGCAAGAAGGGCAAGGCCTCCGATCGCTACATCGTCCGCGGACGCAGAAGGGGTAAGAAGCGTTGAGTCGTTCCAGCAAGAAGGGCCCGTTCGTAGAAGACCGGCTGATGGCGCGCATCGAGGCGATGAACACCTCGGGCGAGAAGCGCATGCTCAGGACCTGGTCCCGGACCTCGACCATCTTCCCGGAGATGGTCGGCCACACGATCGCCGTTCACGACGGGCGCAAGCACGTCCCGGTGTTCGTGTCTGAATCGATGGTCGGTCACAAGCTGGGCGAGTTCGCGCCCACTCGGCTGTACCGCGGTCATGCCGGCACAGGGAGAAGACGATGAGTCCGGCAGCTCGTCGCCGCGGTAAGAAGGAAGCGGAACTGGAGTCCCCGGAGGTCACGTCTGATCCCGGGGTAACGGCCTCGAACACCCCGGAGTCAGACGTGGCCTCCGAGGACATCGAGGAAGTGTCTCCTGAAGAGGTGGCCGAGCTGGACGCCGAGGCCGTGGAAGCTGAAGCGGATGAGCCGGTGGTCGCTCAGGAGGAAGTGCCTGAGGTGGTCGAGGAGCCGGCCGAAGCGCCGGCTGAACCGCCGAAGCCCGCTCGGCGGCGCACACGCAAGCCCAAGGCGGAGGCCGAGGCAGTGGCCGAGCCGGCCAAGAAGCCTGCGCGGACCGCGCCGGCGCCGCGGCGGCGGCGCACCCAGCGCGAGCCGGGCCAGCCGGCTCCGATCGTGCGGGCCCAGGCCAAGTACGTGCGCTCGTCGGCCCGCAAGGCGCGGCTCGTGTGCGACCACATCCGCGGTAAGAGCGTGGATGAGGCTCGCGCTATCCTCGCCCACACCCCCCGAGCTGTGGCCCGCGACTGGAGCAAGCTGCTGGAGTCAGCGGTGGCCAACGCCGAGCACAACCATGAGCTCGTCGGGGAGGACCTCTACGTCAAGGCGGTCCGCGCCGACGAGGGGCCGACGATTCGGCGGTTCCGTCCGCGCGCCATGGGCCGCGCGACCAAGATCCGCAAACGCACCGCACACCTGACGATTTTGCTCACGCCAAAAGACACAAGAGACGCCGGAGGCCGAACAACCTCATCGAGACGCCGGGCTGGACGCCCGGCGGAGGACTAATACATGGGTCAGAAAGTTCACCCAGAGGCGATCCGCGTGGGCTACATCCACGACTGGAAGTCGAACTGGTTCAACGAGAAGAACTTCGCCGACTACCTGCACGAGGACACGCAGATCCGCCGGCACATCCTCGGGCGGCTCTCGCACGCCGGGCTGTCGGATATCACGATCCGCAAGAACGCCACCGAGGTGGAGGTCAACATCCACACGGCGCGGCCGGGCATCGTGATCGGCAAGTCCGGCTCCGAGGTTGACCAGCTGCGGCGTGACCTGCACCGGATCACCGGCAAGCAGGTGAAGGTCAACATCCTGGAGATCAAGCGTCCCGAGCTCGATGCCAGGCTGGTGGCGCAGTCGATCGCCGAGCAGTTGCAGAACCGCGTTGCCTTCCGCCGGGCGATGAAGCGCGCGCTGACCAGCGCCATGCGCTCGGGCGCCAAGGGCGTGAAGGTGCAGGTTTCAGGCCGCCTGGGCGGCGCTGAGATGGCGCGTACCGAGGGCTACTCGGACGGCCGGGTGCCTCTGCACACGCTGCGTGCCGACATCGACTACGGCTTCCACGAGGCCCGCACCACCTTCGGACGCATCGGTGTCAAGTGCTGGATCAACAAGGGCGAGATCATGCCCGAGGGCTATACCGGCGCTGACCTCACGAGCATGGACGAGCCCTCGCCGCAGGCACCTGACCGCGGCGGCCGCGATGGCCGCCAGGGTCGCGACGGCCGCGGACGTGGCCGGGGTGACCGGTCAGGTCCGGGTGGCGGTCGTGGTCGCGGTGGCGGCCCCGGCGGTGCGGGTGGTCCCGGTGGCGGTCGTGGTCGCGGTGGCGGCCCCGGCGGTTCCGGTGGTTTCGGTGGCGGTCGTGGTCCCGGTGGCTCGGGTGGTCCCGGTGGCGGTCGTGGCCCTGGTGGCTCCGGCGGTCCCGGTGGCGGCCGTGGCCGCAGCGGTGGCTCTCGCGGTGGCGGGCCCGGTGGTCCGGGCGGTTCCGGTCCAGGTCGCGGCCCGCGTCCCGGCGGCGGCCGGGGTCCGCGTCCCGGCGGTTCGGGTGGCCCCGGCGGCGGTCGTGGGCCCGGTGGCCGTGGCAACGGTGGCGGGGGCGGCAACGCTGGTGGCGGCAATTCCGGCGGTGGCAACGCCGGCGGCGGCGCTCCCTCGGGAGGCCAGTCGTAAATGCTCGCTCCCAAGCGCGTAAAGCACCGCAAGCAGCACCGCGGCCGCCGGGCCGGGCTGTCACGCGGGCAGGTCAAGGTGCAGTTCGGCGAGTACGGCCTCAAGGCCCTCGACGCCGGCTGGCTTACCAACCGCCAGATCGAGGCCGCTCGTATCGCCATGACCCGCAAGATCAAGCGTGGTGGCAAGGTGTGGATCAACGTGTATCCGGACAAGCCCTTCACCAAGAAGCCGGCCGAGACCCGGATGGGCTCCGGCAAGGGCTCGCCCGAAGGATGGGTCGCCGTGGTCAAGCCCGGTCGGGTCATGTTCGAGCTCGCTGGCGTGCCGGAGCCTCTGGCCCGGGAGGCCATGCGCCTGGCGGGACACAAGCTTCCGGTGCGGACCAAGTTCATCCTGCGGGAGGACGGCTGATGCGGAGCTCCGAGCTTCGGGACATGTCCGAGACCGAGCTGCGCGAGCACGCCGACACGGCGCGCCGTGAGCTGTTCGGGCTGCGCTTCCAGCACGCGACCGGGGAGCTGGACAACACCGCTGGTTTGTCGAAGGCAAAACGTGAGATTGCCCGGGCGTTGACGATTGCCCGGGAACGAGGATTTGATTTCAATGGCTGACGAAGAAATTGAGAACGTGAATACTGAGGCTGACGCCGCTCCCCCAGCTGCGCAGGAGGCGAGAGCGGCTGCGCAGTCTGGCCAACCACAGCTGCCGCCCAAGGAGCGGCGGGCGAAGGCACGCGCCGCGAAGGCGGCTGCCACCCCGACGCGCAAACCGCGGACCGGTGAGGAGCGCCAGGCCGAGCGCGTCGTGGAGCGAGCCGACAAGGCGAAGGCCCGCCGCCATGAGCGCGAGCGCGCCCGGGCCAAGTACAAGGCGGCCGAGCACGAGCGCGTGGCCACCGCCCCGCGTGAGCACGACGCCGGCAATCAGAAGACTCGTCAGGGGATCGTCGTCTCCGACAAGGCGGACAAGACGATCACCGTGCGGATCGACGTGGCCAGGCGGCATCGCCGCTACTCGAAGATCGTTCGCACCTCCTCAACGGTGCATGCACACGACGAGTCGAACGACGCGCATACCGGAGACATCGTTGTCGTCCGGGAATCCCGCCCACTGTCGCGCAGCAAGCGCTGGCGGCTCATCGACGTGCTGGAGCGGGCCAAGTAATGGTCCAGAACGAGACACGCCTGCGCGTCGCCGACAACACCGGCGCCCGGGAGATCCTGGTGATCCGTGTGAAGGGCGGCCATCGCCGCCGCTACGCGGGGGTGGGCGACATCATCACCGCCACCGTCAAGACCGCGATCCCCAACGGCTCCGTGAAGAAAGGTGAGGTGGTCACGGCCGTGGTCGTTCGCACCAAGAAGGCCTATGGCCGCGATGACGGGACCTACATCGCCTTTGACGAGAACGCCGCCGTGCTGATCGACGCCAACAACAATCCGCGCGGTACACGCATCTTCGGCCCAGTGGCCCGCGAGCTGCGCGAGCGGAACTTCATGCGAATCGTCTCTTTGGCCCCGGAGGTTCTCTGATGCCGGCTCGTATCAAGACAGGCGACGAGGTCATCATCGTGGGCGGCAAGGACCGGGGCAAGAAGGGCAAGGTGCTGCGGGTCGATCCGGCCAAGCAGCGGGTCTACGTCGAGGGACTCAACATGATCAAGCGCCACGAGAAGCCCCGCCAGGTGGCGGGCGCCCAGCGGGCCGAGCAGGTCGGCGGCGTGATTGAGAAGGAGGGGCCGGTCCACCTCTCAAACGTGATGGTGGCCGACCCCAAGGACGGTAAGCCCACCCGGATGGGCGTGGAGATCCAGGACGGCAAGCGCTACCGGATCGCCCGCCGGAGTAAAACCAGGCTTGACTGAGGAATAACGATGGCGCAAGCAAGACTCAAGACCCGCTACACGGACGAGATCCGCCCAGCGCTGATCGACCGCTTCGGATACTCGACGCCGATGCAGGCTCCGCGGATCCTCAAGGTGACGGTCAACATGGGCGTTGGTGACGCGAAGCAGGACTCCAAGGTCCTGGACGCTGCCACCGAGCAGCTCGCGACGATCACCGGCCAGCGGCCCAACATCCGCCGCGCCCGGAAGTCGATCGCCCAGTTCAAGCTGCGCGAAGGCATGCCCGTCGGCCTGTCCGTGACGCTCCGCGGCGACCGCCTGTACGAGTTCCTGGACCGCCTGTTCTCGGTGGCGATCCCCCGGATCAGGGACTTCCGCGGGCTCAATCCCCGTTCGTTCGACGGCCGGGGTAACTACTCCCTGGGCCTTCGAGAGCAGACGATTTTCCCCGAGATCGATTACGACGACGTCGACCAGACGCGCGGCATGGATGTGACCATCACAACCACAGCTCGCACGGACGAGGAGAGCTTCGCTCTGCTCGAGGCGCTGGGGATGCCGTTTTCCAAGGATGGTCGCCAGCAGGCGACCGCGACCACGACTTAGAGGACACATGGCCAAGGTTTCACAGCGAGTCCGCCAGCAGCGGACGCCCAAGTTCAAGACTCGCGGCTACACCCGTTGCCGCCGGTGCGGCCGCGCCCGCGCCGTGTACCGCAAGTTCGGGGTGTGCCGCATCTGCCTGCGCGAGCTGGCCCACAACGGCTACGTCCCCGGCATGACGAAGTCAAGTTGGTGACCGCATGGCGATGACCGACCCCGTCGCTGACTTCCTCACGCGGTTGCGCAACGCCGCCAAGGCTCAGCACCACGACGTGACCATGCCGGCCTCCAAGCTCAAGCAGGAGCTGGCCCGCATCCTCAAGGAGCAGGGCTATATCGAGGCCTACGACGTGCAGCCCAGCGTTGACACGCCGGGCGAGCAGATCACCGTTACGCTCAAGTACACCGACGAGCGGCGTCCCGTGATCACCGGGCTCCAGCGGGTGTCCCGGCCCGGCCAGCGCAGCTACGTCGATCACGCCCACATCCCCCGCATCCAGGGCGGCATGGGGACCGCGATCATCTCCACCTCCAAGGGTGTGATGACCGGTCATGAGGCTCGCCAGCAGGGGGTCGGCGGCGAAGTGGTGGCCAGGGTCTGGTAGCCGTCAGCTCAAGCGAAGAGAACGTATGTCGAGAATTGGAAAACAACCGATCCCCGTGCCCACGGGTGTGACCGTGATGATCGAGCCCGATCTGGTGATCGTGCGCGGTCCCAAGGGCGAGCTCTCCGAGCGGATTCCGCGGGACATCACCGTCCAGCAGACCGACGGCGAGAACGGCGACGGCCCGCAGCTCGTGGTGACGCGCCCGACCGACCGCGGCGAGCACCGCGCCCTGCACGGGCTGACCCGGTCGCTGGTGGCCAACATGGTCACCGGTGTGACCAGCGGCTTCGAGAAGCGACTGGAGATTCAGGGCGTCGGCTATCGAGCCCAGCTGCGCGGCCGGGACCTCGAGTTGGCCCTGGGCTACTCGCATTCGGTCCAGGTCAAGGCGCCGGACGGAATCGAGTTCGAGGTGCCCCAGCCGACCCGCATCACCGTCCGCGGTGCCTCCAAGCAGCTGGTCGGTGAGGTGGCCGCCTACATCCGCAAGCAGCGCAAGCCCGAGCCCTACAAGGGCAAGGGGATCCGCTACGAGGGCGAGTACGTGGCCCGGAAGGTTGGTAAGCGCGCATGACTGTCAAGACCAAGCCCCAGGCGCGCCTGCGCCGCCGGCGCCGGGTACGGGCCAAGGTGCGCGGTACCGCGCAGCGGCCCCGCATCTCGGTGTTTCGCTCCAATCGCGGGATCTTCGCCCAGCTCATCGACGACGAGGCCGGCCGCACCATGGCCGCGGTCAACTGGACCGAGGGCGACCTGCGTTCGCTGGACCCGATGGAGCAATCCAGAAAGGCCGGCGAGCTGCTGGCCGAGCGGGCCAAGCAGGCCGGCGTCACTGACGTGGTGTTCGACCGTGGCGGCTACCAGTACCACGGGCGCGTGCAGGCGCTCGCCGAGGGTGCCCGCGAGGGCGGCTTGAAGTTCTAGCCCGCTACTCTGGATTCACACGTCAAATGGCACGAGATCGCACAGTTTCATCACAGGGCCTGGATCTCCAGGAGCGCGTAGTCGAGATCAACCGCGTGGCCAAGGTGGTCAAGGGTGGTCGGCGCTTCTCCTTCACCGCGCTGGTCGTGGTGGGCGACGAGCGCGAGGTCGTTGGGATCGGCTACGGCAAGGCCAATGAGGTTCCCGTGGCCATCCAGAAGGGCGTGGAGCGGGCCAAGAAGAACCTGTATCGCGTGCCCAGGCACGGCGCCACCATCACCCATCAGACGACCGGCGTGTTCGGCGCCGGCCGCGTGTTCCTCAAGCCGGCGGCTCCCGGTACCGGCGTGATCGCCGGCGGTGGCGTCCGGGCGGTGCTCGAGCTGGCCGGGATCCACGACATCCTCTCCAAGTCGCTCGGGTCCCAGAACCCGATCAACCTTGTGAAGGCGACGATGGCCGGGCTGGAGTCGCTGCGCACCCCAGACGAGGTGGCCGAGTTGCGCGGGCTGTCGGTCAACGCCGTTTTGGGGCTTACCTCGGATGACGCCCCCTCGGCGCCAACCGCTTCCAACGGCAACGGTGCCGGCTCCGGGGATGAGACGGCGCCAGTTGCCGGCGATGAGGCCTCAACCGAGGACGCTCCGGCCGACTCCACCGACGAGGCTGAGCTGAAGCCGGCTGAGGGCGGCGCTGAGGACTCATCGGCGATCGCCGACCCGGCCGACGCGGCTGGCACCGAGGACGCGGCTGGCACCGAGGACGCGGCTTGATGGCCATCAAGGTCACCCAGCGGAGGTCTCGCAACGGCAGCGATCAGCGCCAGCGGGACACGCTGCGCTCGCTCGGGCTGCGGCGGATCGGGCAGACGGTGGAGGTCAATGACACCCCGCAGATCCGGGGCATGCTCCACAAGGTGCGCCACCTCGTCGAGGTGCAGGACTGATGCCGGCCGCCAAGCGCAAGCCGGCTGCCGCCAAGCGCGAGCCCGCTGCAGCCAAGCGCGAGCCCGCTGCCGCCAAGCGCGAGCCCGCTGAAGAGCAGGCGGAGACGCGCGAGCGCGTGGGCCTGCACAACCTGAAGCCCGCTCCCGGATCGCGCCGGCCGCGCAAGCGCGTCGGCCGCGGTGAGGGCTCGGGCACCGGCAAGACCTCCGGCCGCGGCCAGAAGGGCTGGGGCTCCCGGTCGGGCGCCAAACGGCGGACCCGGTTTGAGGGCGGTCAGATGCCCATCCACATGCGGATGCGCAAGCTGCGCGGCCCGCACATGAAGAAGTCGATGCCGTTCGAGCGGTTCCGCACCCGGACGCAGGCGGTCAACCTGATCGACCTCGAGGCACGGTTCGAATCAGGCCAGGAGGTGTCGCTGGAGGCGATGGCGTCCAAGGGACTCGCCAGCCGCAAGGGGATCCCCGTCAAGGTGCTCGCCAAGGGCGAGATCTCCAAGCCGCTCACCGTGCACGCCCACGCGTTCAGCAAGGCCGCGCGCGAGCAGATCGAGGGCGCCGGCGGCACGTGTCAGGTGATCGTTACGACCCGCGCCGGGGCCGGAGGCTCCGCGGAGGAGTAACGGAATGATCTCCACGATCCTCGGTGCGTTCAGGATCGGAGAGATCCGCAACAAGGTCCTGTTCACGGCCGGGATCCTCGCGCTGTACCGGCTCGGGACGCACATCCCGGCACCCGGGATCAACGCCCAGGCGGTCAACGCGATCCAGAAGAACTTCGGCGGCAACAGCATCCTCGGGCTGCTGAACCTGTTCTCAGGCGGCGGACTCGGCCGGATCGCGATCTTCGCGCTGGGGATCATGCCCTACATCACCGCGTCGATCATCCTGCAGCTGCTGACCGTGGTGGTGCCCTCGCTCGAGAAGCTGCAGAAGGAAGGCGAGCAAGGTCAGGCGCGGATCACCCAGTACACGCGCTACCTGACCGTGGGCCTCGCGTTCGCCCAGTCGATCGGGTACGTGTTCCTGTTCCGCAGCTTCGAGAGCCAGGCCAATGTCACGCTGATCAACAACTTCAACCTCGCCAAGGTCTTCTTGATCGTGGTCTCGCTGACCGCCGGGACCGTGCTGCTGATGTGGCTGGGCGAGCTGATCACCCAGCGCGGGATCGGGAACGGGATCTCGCTGCTGATCTTCGCGAGCATCGTCGCGCGGATCCCCAGCGGCGTGCAGTCGTGGTGGAACAGCCCCAACCAGACGTTCAAGGTCGTGATGCCGTTCATCGTGATCGCCGTCGTCGCGGCGATCGTGTTCGTCCAGGAGGGCCAGCGGCGGATTCCGATTCAGTACGCCAAGCGCGTGATCGGCAGGCGAATGACCCAGGGTGGCCAGACCTACCTGCCCCTGCGGGTCAACATGGCCGGCGTCATCCCGGTGATCTTCGCCGCCTCGATCATGGCGATCCCGCCGACGATCGGCCAGCTGATCGGCCAGAACCGCAACAACTTCGCGACCCATCTGGCGACCTTCTTCAGCCCCCAAAGCTGGCACTACGTGCTCGGCGAGAGCGTCTTCATCATCTTGTTCACGTACTTCTACACGGCGGTGACGTTCAACCCCGTCGACCAGGCGGACAACCTGAAGAAGTACGGCGGCTTCATCCCGGGGGTGAGGCCAGGCAGACCCACGGCCGAATTCCTCGATCGGATCCTGGCGCGGCTGACGTTCCCGGGAGCATTGTTCCTGGCCGCAATCGCCGCCCTGCCGACCCTCCTCATCAC
>DASZMP010000008.1:0-5277 GCA_035551795.1 Solirubrobacteraceae bacterium
CGCCACCCAGGCCGGTGCGTTCGTGCTCGAGAAGCCGCTGGGCGGCCGGGGCATCCTGCTGGGCGGAGTCCCGGGTGTGGCCGCGGCCAACGTGATGATCATCGGCGGCGGCGTGGTCGGGATGAACGCCGCCTTCATCGCCCTGGGCATGGAGGCCACGGTGTTCGTGTTCGACCGCAACATCGACCGCCTGCGGGAGCTCGACATCGCGATGGGCGGCCGCGCCGACACCTGCTTTGCCTCCACGCTGGCCATCGAGGAGCGCCTGCCCGACATGGACCTGGTGATCGGGGCGGTGCTGGTGCATGGCGCCAAGGCTCCACACGTCGTCACCCGCGCGCAGCTGGGGCTGATGAAGCGCCACGCCGTGCTCGTGGACGTGTCGATTGACCAGGGTGGCTGCTTCGAGACCTCGCGGCCGACCACCCACACGAACCCCACCTACGAGGTGGACGGGATCACGCACTACTGCGTGGCCAACATGCCCGGAGCCGTGCCGATCACCTCCACCTACGCGCTCACCAACGCGACGATGCCCTACGTGATCGACCTGGCCACCCGGGGCGCCCGGGGCGCTGTGGAGGCCAACCCGGGCTTCAAGCTGGGCGTCAACGTGGCCGCCGGGCAGGTCACCTACGCGCCGGTGGCCGATGTGGCCGGCGTGCCGTACGTCACCGTCAATGAGGCTCTGTCGGCGGTCGCGGCCTGACCGCACGCTGTCTGCGCAGGTGGCGGCTTGGGGCACGCCACCTGCGGGTCAGTCGGAGCCCGTTGCGCCGGGCCGCGGGCCGCTCTGTTTCACCGTAGGGTCACTAACTTCCACCACCCGGCGTCCCGAGGAGGGGTTGGGGAGGTTTGTGATGCTATGGCGCCGTTTTGTCGCCCACCCCCGCAGCCAAGTGGGGGTGATGGACTTTACGGTTCCCAGCGGCCTCGGCGCACCACGTCGGCGGTGGGCCGCCGGCGGGCGCTGAGGTCCCGTGGCGGCTCGTCGGAGTAGCCGACGGAGATCGCGCCGATCGGCCAGAGCTCGGACGGCACCCCGAACTCCTGACGGTAGACGTCGATCCGTTCCTTTCGCATCCCGAAGAAGCAGGCCCCGAGCCCTCGTCGACTGCGGCCAGCAGGATCAGCATCGCGGCAAGGCCGGTGTCGATGTCCCAGCAGGGCGCCCGCAGGCCCGTCTGGACCAGCCGCTCGATCACGTCGGGCGGAACCGGTCGGCTCTCGTCGTAGGAGCGGACCATCCGGCGGTGCCGGATCACGTCCCGGACCTCCACCGGGCAAGCATGCCGGCTGGGGGTGCCGGATGTCTGACCTACCGCGCCGGCGGCCGATCTCCGTCCCAGCCGAGCGCGGCGCGGCGCGCGCGGGACAGGCGGCTGACCACGAGGTCATAGGAGTCCTCGATCAGATCGAAGATGATCTGGTCAGGCAGCGAGCCGTCGATCGCGACGGTGTTCCAGTGCCGCTTGTTGAGGTGGTAGCCCGCCGTGACGGCGGGATGGGCTGCGCGCAGCTGCTCAGCCAGCTGAGGTTCGCATTTGAGGCTGATCGCAAGCTGCTCGTCGCGCCGGCGGGACAGGGCGAACATCTTGCCCGCGACCTTGAACACGGAGGTCTCCGGTCCGAACGGAAAGGTCTCCTCCGAGCCCGGCAGGCTGAGGCAGGTGTCGCGGAGCCCATTCCAGTCCATGTGGGCTGTTTAGCTTCGCCCCGCCGGGGCTGTCAACCGCCACGGTTCCTCGCGGGTTGCCCTGCTATCGTCGCCAGCCGATGCCGACCACAAGCCAGCTGATCAACAAGGGCCGCAAGAAGCCGGCCAAGAAGCTTGCCACCCCCGGTCTCAAGTCCGGCAAGGGGCGCAAGAAGAAGGTGGCCGCGCCTCAGCGCCGCGGCGTGTGCACGCGCGTGTACACCACCACGCCCAAGAAGCCCAACTCGGCGCTGCGCAAGGTGGCCCGGGTCCGGCTGACCAACGGCATGGAGGTCGGCGCCTACATTCCGGGCGAGGGGCACAACCTGCAGGAGCACTCGGTGGTGCTCGTGCGAGGTGGTCGCGTCAAGGATCTTCCGGGCTTCCGTTACAAGGTGATCCGGGGCACCCTGGACGCCGCCGGCGTCTCGGACCGCAAGAAGGCCCGCTCGCAGTACGGGGTCAAGTCGAAGTAATGCCCCGCCGAGCTGCCGCGCAGATCCGGCCGACCGAGCCGGATCCCGTTCATCGCAACCGTCTGGTCCAGCAGGTGATCAACAAGGTCATGCTGGACGGCAAGAAGTCGACCTCCGAGCAGATCGTCTACGACGCGCTGGCGATCCTGGGCGAGCGCACCGGGCGCAACCCCCTGGAGGTGCTGGAGGCGGGCATCAAGGCGCTCACTCCGGTGCTCGAGGTCCGCTCCCGCCGGGTCGGCGGCGCCACCTATCAGGTGCCGGTCGAGGTCCCCCCGCGGCGGGCCCGCACTCTGGCCGTGCGCTGGCTGGTCAGCTTCGCCCGCCAGCGTCGCGAGAAGACGATGTCCCAGCGCCTGGCCAACGAGCTGCTGGATGCCCAGCAGCAGCAGGGCAACGCGTTCAAGCGCAAGGACGACATCTACCGCATGGCGCAGGCCAACAAGGCCTTCGCCCACTATCGCTGGTAGCCGGACCGGCTCCGAGGACGCATAGCTCCTCGGGTTCCTGATCCAGCACGTCCGACCGGAGCGCAGGCCCGATGACAGCCGTACTCGGCGGCCTGGGAGCTGCCGTCATCTGGGCGGCCGGCTCCACGTTCGCCTCTCGGGCCACCAGAGGACTCGGGCCGCGACTCACCCTGGCCTGGGTGATGCTGGTCGGCCTGGTCGCGCTGGCGCTGATCCTCCCCTGGACCGGGGCGCCGCATCTCACGCCGCTGGTCATAGTCTGGCTGGTCCTGGGTGGTGCCGGGAACGTGGTCGGTCTGCTGATCATGTACCACGCTCTGCGGATCGGCCAGCTGGGCGTGGTGATGCCGATCGTCACCACCGAGGGCGGCATCGCGGCGCTGATCGCGATCCTGGCCGGCGAGCCGCTCCGCAGCAGCGTGGCCCTGGCGCTCGTCCTCACGGTCTTGGGCGTCATGATGACGGCGATCGTCCGCCGCCGGCCCAAGCACTCGCGGGCGCCATCACCTGGTGCCGCCGGCCCGCCGCCGGCCCGCTCACCCGGCCCTGCCGGCTCGGCGACGGCGGGCGATCGGTCCGAGCATCCGCGGGCGGTAGCCACGCCCACCGGCCACGGCGACCGGCGGGCCGCCGCCTGGGCCTGCGCCGGGGCGGCCTCGTTCGGGATCAGCCTGTTCGCCACCGGTCGGGCATCGCATCTCCTGCCCGCGGCCTGGGCCGTCCTGCCGCCCCGGCTGGTCGGCGTCCTGGCGGTCACGCTGCCGATGGGTGTGCGCGGGCGGCTCCGGCTGCCTCGGGGTTTCTGGCCGTCGCTCGTGGTGGCCGGGATCTGTGAGGTCGCGGGCTTCTTTGCCTACGCCACCGGAGCCCGGCACGGGATCGCCGTGACCGCCGTGCTGGCTACCCTGACGGGCGTGATGGGCGCCGGATCCGGGCGCTTGTTCTTCGGCGAGCGCCTGCAGAGCACCCAGGTCCTGGGGATCGCCCTGACGTTCGCGGGGGTGGCCGCGCTGGCGGGGCTGACCGCCTGACATACGCCTGGGCGCAGCGGTGGGACGGCGATACGCTTGATGGCGTCGCGCCCGAGGCGACCTGAACATGGAGGGCGCTCCCGTGCCCGCGACTTCGCTGGGCCTCCCTGACCACGACGGCGACCGTCGCCCCAACACGTTCTGCTAGGAGCCTGATGTCATCCACCGCCACCCGCCTGCTCGACAACTACATCGCCGGGAGCTGGACGCCAGTAACCGGGGCGACCGAGGTGCTGGATGTCATTAATCCCTCCACGGGCCAGACCCTGGCCCGAGTGCCGCTGTCGGGCGCGGCGGATCTGGACGCCGCGGTACAGGCGGCCCGCGGGGCCCTGCCGGCCTGGCGGAGCGTTTCGACGGTCGGCCGGGCGCGCAAGCTGTTCGAGCTGCGCGAGCGCCTGTCGGCGCGGGCCGACGAGATGGCGCGGACGGTGACCACGGAGATGGGCAAGACGCTGGTCGACGCCCGCGCCGAGGTGGCTCGGATGATCGAGATGGTCGAGGCGGCCTGCGCGATTCCCACCACCATGCAGGGGCGGATCCTGGAGGACGTGGCTCGGGGCGTGGATGCCGAGACGGTGCGCCAGCCGGTCGGCGTGTGCGCGGCGATCGTCCCGTTCAACTTCCCGGCGATGGTCCCGTTCTGGTTCTTGCCGTTCGCGATCGCCTGCGGCAACACATTCGTGTTAAAGCCCTCAGAGCAGGTGCCGCTCACCCAGCAGATCGCCTTCGAAGAGCTCCACGCGCTCGGCCTGCCCGCCGGCGTGGTCAACCTCGTCAACGGCGGCCGCCAGGTCGTGGAGGGCATCCTGGACCATCCCGGGATCGACGCCGTCTCCTTCGTCGGCTCCGCGCCGGTGGCCCGGCTCGTCTACGAGCGCGCCGCCAAGGCCGGCAAGCGCGTCCAAGCACTGGGAGGCGCCAAGAACCACATGGTCGTCATGCCCGACGCCATCATCGGCAAGACTGTCGACGGGATCATCGGCTCGGCGTTCGGCGCCGCCGGCCAGCGCTGCATGGCCGGGTCGGTCGTCGTCTGCGTCGGCGACGCGCACGAGCAGCTGATGGGCGCGCTCGTGCAGGCCACCGAGGCGCTGACCGTCGGCGACGGCCTCGACGAACGCTCCGACATGGGCCCGGTCATCTCCTACGCCGCCCGCGAGCGGATCTCTGACTGGATCGACCGCGGGGTCGCCGACGGCGCCAAGCTGGTCGTCGACGGCCGCGGCATCACCAGCGATCAGGCCGACCCGTCCGGCGCCTACCTCGGCCCCAGCATCCTCGACGATGTCACCGCGGAGATGGCCATCGCCCAAGAAGAGGTCTTCGGCCCCGTGCTGATCATCATCCAGGTTCCCAACCTCGACCAGGCCATCCAAGTCGTCAACCACAGCCGATTTGGCAACGGCGCCAGCATCTTCACCGAATCCGGGGCCTCGGTCCGCCGCTACCGCCACGAAGTCCAAGCCGGCATGATCGGCGTCAACATCGGCGTCGCCGCCCCGGTCGCGTTCTTCCCCTTCTCCGGCTGGAAGGACTCCTTCCTCGGCGACCTGCACGCCCACGGCACCGACGCCGTCGACTTCTACACCCGCAAAAAGACC
>DASZMP010000009.1:0-2544 GCA_035551795.1 Solirubrobacteraceae bacterium
CACCATCCCCTCCCCCTCGGCGCCCAGCTCCACCGCTGCGTTGCCGGTCAGCACCCCGGCGCGCAGGCGCAGATCCGCCATTCCCACTTCCTCTCCGAGCGCCGTGACCGCCGCGGTCAGCGACAGAGCCGCCCGCACGGCCCGCTCGGCGTCGTCCTCCCGGGCCACCGGTGTTCCCCACACCGCCATCACGGCGTCGCCGATGAACTTCTCAACCGTGCCGCCGTAGCGCTCGATCAGTACCCGGCAACGGTCGAAGTAACGACTCAGGAGATCGCGGACCTCCTCGGGATCCCGGTGCTCGGACAGCGTCGTGAAGCCGACCAGGTCGGCAAACAGGACCGAAACCAGCCGGCGCTCCGATGCCTGAGCGGGCGGTGGCGCGGAAACGCCCTCCGCCACCGGGGTGCCACACCCGGCGCAGAAGCGGTCGGTTGGGTCGAGCTCGGTCCCACATGCCGCGCAGCGCGGCACCGCGGGCGCGCCACAGGCCGAGCAGAACCTAGCGTTCGGCCGGAGCCCCTCCCCACATGACCGGCACGTCGTCACGGGTGCAAGTTACCGCAGCGGCGCCCCCCGAACGGGCCGATGCGGCCACTAGACTCGGCCCCGTGTCCTCCGGCCCGTCGCTCTACCGCCGCCACCGCCCCCGCACGTTCGCTGACGTGGTCGGGCAGGAGCATGTGGTGCGCACCCTGTCCCACGCCGTCGAGCGGGGCAACGTCCACCACGCCTACCTGTTCGTGGGCTCGCGGGGGACGGGCAAGACGAGCATGGCCAAGATCCTGGCCGCCTGCCTGAACTGCGTCGACGGACCGACGATCACCCCCTGCGGCGTCTGCGACTCGTGTGTCTCGATCGCCAGTGCCACGTCGCTGGACGTGATCGAGATGGACGCCGCCTCCAACAACTCTGTCGACGACATCCGCGAGCTGCGGGAGAAGGTGGCCTACGCACCGGTGTCCGGCCGCCACAAGGTCTACATCCTCGACGAGGCGCACATGCTCTCCCAGCAGGCCTGGAACGCCTTCCTCAAGACCCTCGAGGAGCCGCCCCCGCGCACCATCTTCGTTCTAGCGACCACCGAGGCCCAGAAGGTGCTGCCCACGGTGGTCGACCGCTGCCACCGCTTCGACTTCGGCCGTCCATCGGCCGAACAGGTCGCCTCGGTCGTGCGTCGCGTGTCCGAGCGGGAGTCGATCGACGTCGACCCCGGCGCCGCCGCGCTGATCTCCCGTCATGCCACCGGCTCCTTCCGGGACGCCCTGGGCACGCTGGAGCAACTCGTCACCTACGCGGGCGGCGAGCGGATCCAGCCCGCCGACGTGCTGGCCGTGCTCGGGGTGGCCGATGCGGAGCAGCTGTTCGGGGCCGTCAACGCGGTGATCGCGCGCGATCCGGCGCAGGCCCTTCGCGCCGCCGCCCAGCTGGCGGCCAGTGGCCGGGACCCGGGGCAGGTCCTGCGCGACCTGGAGATCCACGCGCGCGAGCTGCTCACCGTGCGGGTGCTCGGCGAGGTGCCCCCCGAGCTGCGCGTGACGGCGGACCGCGACCAGCGCCTGGCCGAGCAGGCCCAGGCGATCAGTGAGCCCGATGCGGTGCGCCTGCTCGACCTGGTCTCGGCTGCGCTCGACGCGACCGCCAACGGCGCCCAGCCCCGGATCCAGCTCGAGCTCGTGCTGATCAAGGCCGCGGCGCCAGAGGTGGACCCGTCGGTGGCCGCGCTGCAGGCGCGGATTGAGAGGTTGGAGGCCGGCCTCGCCACAGCTCGGCCAGCCGTTGCGCACACCGTGGCGATGCCCCAGCCGGCCCCGGAGGACCCCGAGCCGGTTGCGGATGTGTCCGAGCCGGCGGAGGCTGCGCCCCAGCCGGCCGCTGCCGAGTCCCACAGACCGGCAGCGGCCGTGACCCCGGGTGGGCCGGTTTCCGGGGACCTGGAGGCGATCGCGGCCCTGTGGCCCGCGGTGGTCGACACGGTGCGGGGCGGCAACGCGATGCTGGCCGCGCTGCTGCAGGGCGCCCGGCCGGTGGCGGTGAACGAGCGCGAGCTGACCGTGGCCTTCTCGCCCGAGGCGGCGTTCATGAAGCGCAAGGCCGAGCAGGACGACTACCGGCGCGCCGCCTCCGAGGCGCTGCGCAACGTCACCGGGCAGGCGCTGGCGCTGCGCTACGAGCTGGTCGCGGCGGATGACTCGGCCGAAGCTCCGGTGGCGGTGGCGGAGGCCCCGGTCAGCGACGACGAGCTGATCGCCCGCTTCGTGCAGGAGCTGGACGCGCAGGAGATCCAGGAACCCGACGACAAGGATTTGTGATGCCTCAGCAGCCCAACATGCAGCAGATGATGAAGCAGGTCCAGAAGATGCAGGCCGACATGATGGCCGCGCAGGAGTCGCTCAAGGACGAGACGGTCCAGGCGACCGCCGGGGGTGGGATGGTCATGGTGACCGTCAGCGGCAACCAGGTGGTCAAGGCGATCACGATCGACCCGGAGGCGGTTGATCCCGAGGACGTGGAGATGCTCTCGGATATGGTCCTGGCCGCAGT
>DASZMP010000010.1:0-3866 GCA_035551795.1 Solirubrobacteraceae bacterium
CGCCGGTCATGCCCACGGTGTGCCGGACCGGCCGACCCGTGAGCAGAGAGGCGAACGCCGTGACCATGGTCACGCCCGCGCTGGGGCCGTCCTTGGGGATCGCTCCGGCGGGCACGTGGACGTGGAACGTGCGTTCCTCAAAGGCCGAGTGGTCGATGGGCAGGTCGTCGCCATGGCCGCGCACATAGGACAGCGCGATCTGGGCCGACTCCTTCATCACGTCGCCGAGCTGGCCGGTGAGGGTCAGGCCGGGACTGCCCTGCATGGCCGTGGCCTCCACGAACAGCACCTCGCCACCCGTGCCCGTGACCGCCAGACCGGTGGCCACGCCAGGTACGGCCGTGCGGATCGCCGACTCCTGGAAGAACTTCTGGCGTCCCAGGGCGGAGCGGACGCTGTCCAGGTCGACAGCGATCGGCGCCTGCGGCTCACCCGAGGCGATCTTCGTCGCCGTCTTGCGCAGCAACGTCCCGATCTCCCGCTCCAGGTTGCGCACCCCGGCCTCCCGGGTGTACTCGGTCACGATGGTCCGGAGCAGGTCGTCTGAGACATCCACCTCGTCGGCGCGCAGGCCGTTTCGCTCGAGCTGGCGCGGCCACAGGTACCCGCGGGCGATGGCCACCTTCTCGGAGGTGGTGTACCCGTCGAAGCGGATCACCTCCATCCGGTCCAGCAGCGGCCCCGGGATGCCGTCGGCCACGTTGGCCGTGGCGATGAAAAGCACGCCACTCAGATCGAGTTCGACGTCCAGATAGTGGTCCCGGAAGCTGTGGTTCTGGGCAGGGTCGAGTACCTCGAGCAGGGCGGAGCTTGGGTCGCCGCGCCAATCGGCGCCGACCTTGTCCACCTCGTCGAGCATGATCACTGGGTTGATCGTTCCGGCATCACGCAGTGCCCTGACCAAGCGGCCTGGTAGAGCCCCGATGTAGGTGCGCCTGTGGCCCCGGATCTCGGCCTCGTCGCGGACGCCGCCCAGCGACATACGCACGAACTTGCGGCCGGTGGCCCGGGCGATCGATTCGCCGATCGAGGTCTTCCCGGTGCCGGGAGGCCCGATCAGGGTCAGGATCGCACCTCCGTCATTGCGGCGGCGTGGTGCGGGGGAGGGGGTGGCATCGCCGGCCGGTTGATCCCCGTTGGTTTGCGCCGGCGTGTCGCTCTGTGCCGGCGCATCGCTCTGGTTGCGCAGGCCACGCTCCTCGCGGAGCTTCTTTACCGCGATGTACTCGACGATCCGGTTCTTCACGTCCTCCAGTCCGGCGTGGTCGGCGTCCAGGACCTCCCGGGCGTACTGCGGATCCAGACGCTCCTCGGAGCGCTGACTCCACGGCACGGCGATCAGCCAGTCCAGGTAGGTACGGATCACACTCGACTCGGCCGACTGCTCGCCGACACGCTCCAGGCGTCCCAGCTCCTTCTCGGCCTGTTCCCTGACCGCCTCAGGCATGCCGCCCTCGGCGATCTTGGTCCGGTACTCCTCTAGGACCGACGCGTCGTCCTCGCCAAGCTCCTTGCGGATCGACTCCATCTGCTTACGCAGGAAGTAGTCACGCTGCTGCTTCTCGGCGCCGGACTCCACATCCTCGCGGATCCGCTTGCGGACCTGCATCTCGGCCAGCCGCTCCTTCTGGAAGGTCAGAGCCAGCTCCAGCCGGTCGGCCACATCCACCGTCTGGAGCAGCTGGACGCGCTGCTCGTAGGACAGGTCCGGGGAATAGCCGCTGGTGTCGGCCAGGGCGCCGGACTCGGTGATGCTGCGCAGGAAGGCCTGGACGCGACCATCATCGCCGCGCAGGTCGAGGATCTCCTCGACCACGGCGCGATACTCGCGCTCGAGCTGGCGGGTGCGGCCGTCGGCCACGCCACCGGTGGGATCGGGCTGCTCTTCGACCTCCACAAACAGCCGGCCGTCAGGCATGGTGTGCGCGGCACCGGCGACGCCGCGATGCAGGCCGTTGAGCACCGACGCGCGAGCTCCGCCGGGCAGGCGGATGCGGTCGGAGACCTCAGCCACCGTGCCGATCGCGGCGTAGTCCTTCTCGTGGCGAGGCACCAAAAGAACGCGCTCCTCGTCGGTCCCGGTTTCGACAGCAAGGGTGACTGACATGCCCGGGAAGACGACAGCGTCATCAAGGGGAACAAGCAGAAGACGGGTCATCAAGGCTTCACTTTCGAGAGGCGCTTATTAGAAGTAAGCAAACAGCTTAGCACTGGTTCGGTAAGGATCTTAGTCAGCACGACTGAGATTATCGAACCCGGCTGCGCGGTGCCGGGGTTTGCGTCCTGTATCGCTGAAACGTGTGCGAACATGCCGCCATGGACCGTGAGCGGGACGAGGCTCGCGAGCGCGGCTCCGAGCCGCCGCATGACATCCTGGCCGCCGAGGCTTTCGCGATGGGCGAGGGCGATCCCGGTCTGCATCACGAGGCGGCCCACGACATCCTCGCCGCCGAGGCCTTTGCCATGCCGGCCGCCGATCGCGGCAGCCGGCATGTGCCCCGCGACGAGCACAGCGACGATCCCGCCCCGCACGACGTCCTGTCGGCCGAGGAGTACGCGATGCCGGCGGGCCAGCACCACGCGTTACCGCCGGATGCGGCGGGGGGCGGGGGCCGGCGGGGGTCGTGGGGGCGGCTGCTGGGGGTGGCTGCCGGGCTGGTGGCGCTGCGGGCGGTTAGGCGGCGCTGGGGCTGAGGTGCCGCTGGGGCTGAGGTGCCGCTGGGCTGAGGTGCCGCTGGGGCTGAGGTGCCGCTGGGGCTGACCTGGCGCTGGGACTGAGGTGGCGCTGGGCTGAGGCGCCGCTGGGGCTGAGGTGCTGTTGCCGGGGGTCGCGGCTCCGGTTGTAACAGAGGCGCTGGTGGATTGGTGCAGGGTTGGTGCTGTGTGTGACAGCCGCGATGAAGGTGGCATGAGACGCTTGATCAATGACCGGGGTGACTCATCTACTGCTGGCTATAGCGGCAATAGATGAGTCACCCCGGTGGAGGCTCGCAAAGCTGGCTTCGATGCAACATGGCGTCTGTGCGAGATGGCAGTTGCTCGTCATTGGGTACTCGCGACACCAGATCACCGAAGACCTGGCGTCCGGCCGGCTCCACCGTCTTCACCGAGGTGTTTACGCGGTCGGCCACACTCGCCTTACGCTCAGAGCACGGTGGATGGCGGCGGTTCTGGCCTGCGGGCCCAACGCGGTCCTGAGCCACCGGGCGGCGGCGGCGCTACACGCCCTTCGACCCGCTCCCAAAGGAGACGTTGACGTGACGGTGCCTGGTCATCGGGCCGGGCGGCCCGGCATCCACGTCCACAGCGTCCGCCATCTCCATCCCGAGGACTGCGCCATGATCGACGGCATCCCGGTCACCTCGTTGGAGCGGACGCTCCTGGACTACGCCGAGACCTCGGACGAGCAGTGGACGCGGCTGGCGATTGAGGCTGCCCAGCGACAGGACGCGCTCGACGCCGCCCGCTACCAAGCGATGCTGGCGCGCAACCCCGGCCGCTCCACCAGGACCCTGCGCGCGATGATGAGTCAGGTGGCGGACGAGCCACCCTGGACCCAGTCGGAGTTGGAGCGGCGGCTACTCGCCGGCCTGCGAGCCGCCGGCGTGCCCGAGCCGCAGGTCAACACGATGGTCGAAGGCGAACTGGTGGATCTGTACTGGCGGCCGGAGGGGCTGGCCGTCGAGGTGGACGGCGACTTCTGGCACAGGACGCCGGCTGCCCGGGAGAAGGATCGGCGCCGGGACGTGAAGCTCCAGCTTGGCGGCAGAACGGTGGCGCGTTTCGGCGACCACCGGGTGATGCACGAGTTGGACGGGGTGGTCCGCGAGATCAGGGCGCTGCTCGCGCACCGGCGCGCGGGCGCT
>DASZMP010000011.1:0-6262 GCA_035551795.1 Solirubrobacteraceae bacterium
GAGCTGCGGCGTTTCTCTCGCGATCGGCCGCGGTGGGGGTATCGCCGGCGCACCAGCATCTGCTCGGTGAAGGCTGGAGCATCAATGCAAGCGGGTGCAGCGTGCTGTGGGCGCGAGGAACGGCTGCGCGTGCCGCAGAACGTCGCAAACGCCCCAGGCGTGGGGAATCGACGGTCCCGGGCGATCGGCTGCGCGCCGAGCGTCCTGATCACGTGTGGGCGTTTGACTTTCAGTTTGACGTGACCGACGAGGGACGGGCGGAGAAGCTGCTCTACGTGGTGGACGAGTTCACCCCGCGAAGCGCTCGCGATGGAGGCCGAGCGCCGCATCGCCGGCGACAGGGTCGTCGACGTGCTCGATCGGCTCGTCAGAGCGCGGTTGGCACCCGGGCTGCCTTTCTTACAAGGTTCTGTTGCAGCGGGAGGGTTAATGAACGGCGTCTTATCGGAAGTAAAAGCGAACTTGAGATAACCGGCGGAAGCTCCCTTGTTGTTGTGGTGCCGGCCACCGCTGCATTCGAAAAGGTAACTGATGACACACCCCGCTTTGACTCTCTCCCCCAGTCCAATGAGTCATGAGACCGTGGCGCCAAACACGGAGGAGGCAAAGCTCTCATGGTTGTCAGGCAAAACAATCCTCACGAGCTAACTGTCGGTACGTCGCGACGTCTCTCGCTCCGCCAGATGGTGGCAATCACTCGGGAGCGATTGCTTTGGAATCGTCGCGCGGAGAGATGGGACAGTGATGGCTCGGCGGGGCTGACCGAGATCGTCGAAACGGTATTGAAGGAATGTGAGCGTTCCGCCGGCGGGATCGCTGTCGATCTCGGATGTGGCTCGGGGCAGCTGACCATTCCCCTCGCTCCCAGTTGCAGCCGCGTGCTTGCTGTAGACGTCAGCGCCCGTGTGATTGCCCTGTTGAAGGCGAAAAGCGCAGCCGATTCGATCGAGAACATCCAGGCCGTCGTTCATCCGATCGAGTCGCTGGAGCTGGCATCGGCCAGCGTGGACCTGATTGTCTCCAACTATGCCTTGCATCACCTCCGAGACAAAGACAAGGCCGAAGTGCTGCGACGCAGCTACCGGTGGTTGCGCCCCGGCGGCCGTCTGGTGGTCGGAGACATGATGTTCAGCCGCGGAGCTGACCCAGTAGACCGCGCGATCATCGCCACCAAGGTCCGCGTCATGATCCGTCGGGGTCCAGCCGGCTGGTGGCGGCTGACCAAGAACATCTGGCGGTTTTCATTGCGACTGGGCGAGAAGCCATTGCCTGTTGCGAGGTGGGAGCAGCTCGCCCGCGAGGCGGGTTTTGCGGAGATCCAGACAGGCCGGGTGGTTGCAGAAGCGTGCGTGCTCTCGGCCACCAAGCCTCCAGCACGTGACGCTCCAACGGCTGCCAGGCCTGAGATCGTTCTGCCGCATCGCCGGCCCGCTGCGTAATCGCCTGCCGCCCTAAGCACATCTCTGCGGTCACGAATGAGAAACCTGCCAGGCGATCCTTACATGGCTCTTTCGGACACAACGCAGCATCTGTTGGCCCCTCAGCTGTCCTTTCGAGGGCTGGCTGTGACCTCTTCGTCAACGTGAGCGCACTGCCCCGAGTGATTGCCCAGACGCCGTTGCTCGTCCAGCGCCGGCCGGCCGCCCCGCTTCGCTGGGTCCCGAGCGTAGTGCTGGCGATCGCCTCGGCGGGGCTCGTCGCGGTGGTCGCTTTGACGCTTATCGACCAGCCTTGGTCACAGCTCTCTGCGGTCGGGGGGCCCGCGACCTTCCTCGGCAGCCTGACCGGAATGGTGGGCGCGTATCTCGCGCTGGTGATGCTGGTGCTGGTCAGCCGGATCGGGCCCCTCGAGCGCTCCGTCGGGCAAGACGCGATCTTGCGCTGGCATCAACGGCTGGCGATCTGGCCGCTCACGCTTCTCACGGTCCATGCCGTCGCTGTAACGCTCGGATACGCTCAGGCTACCCGGACAGGATTCGTGGGAGAGATCGGACAGCTTGTCTCCGGCTACGCCGGAATGCTGGCGGCGACGGTGGCGCTCGGCCTGATGCTGCTCGCCGGAATCTTCTCGATCAGGGCGATCCGCTCACGGCTACGCCGCGAGACCTGGTGGGTCCTGCACTTGTACATGTACATCGCGCTGGCCCTGTCGATCGCGCACGTGATCGCGCTCGGCCCCTCGTTCGTCAACCACCCGCTGACCAAGCTCGTATGGGTGGTGATCTGGCTGGCCACCGCAGGCACCGCGATCGCGTATCGGGTTGGGCTGCCGCTGGCCCGCAGCCTCCGCCATCGTCTCGAGGTAGTCGAAGTTCGACCCGAGGCTCCGGGCGTCGTCTCGGTGATCTGCTCCGGACGTGATCTGGACCGGCTCCCGGTAGCGGGCGGTCAGTTCTGCTTCTGGCGCTTTCTGGCGCGTGACATGTGGTGGCAGGCCCACCCGTACTCCATCTCCGCGCTGCCCCGCGACTCCCGGCTGCGACTGACGGTCAAGGCGGTGGGTGACCACTCCAGCGCGATCGCGGCGTTGCGCCCCGGCACCAAGGTCGCCTTCGAAGGCCCATACGGAGCGTTTCGCGCCGAGCGGGCCCAGCGCCCGCTCGTGGTCCTGATCGCCGCCGGGATCGGCGTAACCTCGGTGCGCTCGCTGCTCGAGGACCTGCCACGCTCGAGCCGGCCGGTGGTCGTCCTACGGGCTGGGCGGCGGCGAGAGCTGGCACTGTTTGACGAGATTGGGGAGTTGGCTGAGCAACGGGACGGCCGGGTGCTGACGTTGATCGGGTCGCGGCAGAAGAGCAGGCTCGACGGCGCCAAACTTTGGAGCCTCGTGCCGGACCTGCAGAGCCGCGACGCCTACGTCTGCGGCCCGCGCGATTTCGTCACTCAGATCACCGCCGCCCTGCTCGACGCCGAGGTTCCCCGGCACGCCATTCACCACGAGGCCTACGCTCTCTGGTAGCAAGGAGACAACTGCGATGCACCGGACCCCGTTCGTCTTGACTGCGACCGCTGCCGGGCTTGCCGGCGTGATCAGTTACCACGCCCACTCCCGGTCGTTCGGAGGCCTCAACCCCGCCCTGGCCAGCTCGGCCTCGGCGCCGAAGCGCCCCCACTCCCACGCGAGTGGGACGGCCGTTGCTGCGCCCGGCTCGTCCGGCAACTCCGTCAGTTCTGCACCCGGCGTGTCGGCTCCGACGCCCCTGGTGGCGCGCCAGAGCACCGGCCCGCGCGTCCCCTACGGATACGGCGAGCTGGCCGTTAGGGTCAGCGTCTCAGGCGGGAAGATCACCGCGGTCGACGTGGTGCGGCTGCGCACGGCCGAGCAGTACTCGCAGTCGCTCGCCCAGCAGGTCGTGCCGATGCTGCGCTCTGAGGTGCTGCAGGCGAACAGCGCCAACATCAACGGCGTGTCTGGCGCCACCTACACCAGCGAGGCGTTCGCCGCCTCGCTGCAAGGGGCGATGAAGCACCTAAGCGGTTGAGCGACCCGTCACCGAACCCGCCAGCCGATCAGCGACTGCCGGGAGCAAGAGTCGCGCTCGAACATCACGAGGAGGTGATGGGCACGGTGGTGTCCTTCGTAGTGATCGATGGTCCGCCGTCCTCGCGCCAGACCCTCGAGACGGCGTGCGCCGAGCTGCACCGCATTGACGAGCTCTTCAGCATGTGGAAACCCGATAGCGCAGTCAGCCGGTTGCGGCGCGGCGAGCTCGCTCCGGGTGAGTTCCCTCAGGAGCTAACCGAGGTTCTCGAGCGCTGCCGAGAGGCCAAGGAAATCACCGCCGGCTGGTTTGATGCTTGGGCGATGCCCGGCGGCGTCGATCCGAGCGGCCTCGTCAAAGGGTGGGCCGCCGAGCGGGCCGGAAGGATCCTGCGCGAAGGGGGCGTGCACTGCGCACTTATCAGCGCCGGCGGCGACATCGCCTGCTTCGGCTCCCCGCCGGGAGCCGTGCCATGGCGCATCGGCATCCGTCATCCCTGGAGAGGCAATGCCTTTGCCGCGATCGTCGAATGCGCCGGCGGCGCGGTGGCCACCTCCGGCACCTACGAGCGCGGACAGCACCTGATCGACCCCCGCACCGGCGCCCGCCGCGCGGCGCTCGCCTCGGCGACCGTTCTCGGACCCGATCTGACCCTGGCCGACGCGCTAGCCACGGCGATCGCGGTCGCCGGTCCCCAGCTACTCCACCGCGTGATGGAGCTCGATGGCTACGAAGCCCATCTCGTAGGCTGGGACGGCGCCGAGCACACGACCCCCGGAACCCGTCTGGCGTCTGGTCCCAGACCAGGCGCCGGGTGCCCGTGAGACAGCCAGCCCGGCGAGCTTCTCAAGCCGCCTCGCGACTGCGCGAAGACCTCGGGCTGTCGTACCACAGCATGAACGGCTCACCCAGCACCGGCGTGCGTCATACCTCAGCCAGCTGATGCCGGGGTAGTTAGTTAAGTTAGTTGAGCTAGGGTTAGGCGGCAGCCGGGGTTTCAACGTGGACCTGACAAAGCGCTCCGGATGAGCTGCCCCCCAGGCCAGTTCCCACGGCCCGTCGGGAATAGTTCAGTCGCAGATGCGCCGTGGCGATTGCGGCCCGCTTGATCACCTCGTCCAGATTCTCCGCGTGCCCCTCGCCGTGGGATGTCAGGGAGCGCCGGGGCAGTATGTGCCCGCCCCGGCGAGCACACGGGTTGACGTGATCGTCTCACCGGCCGGCATCCGCCCGACTCGGACCAGCGACGTCAGGCGCGCGGGCCGATTCTTGAGGTAGGCATCGAGGAAGGAGATCACCGCACGCGCCACCCCGGTCCTGGCCGGCGTCGGGTCCAGATACGGAGGCTCGTGCTGGGCGCCTGGAATGTCCAGGTAGTACTTCGGCGCTGGAGCCTCGTCATAGAGCTGCGCGCTGCAGCCAGGGACGTTGACGGTGTCACCGGCGCCCTGAACGACGAGCAGCGGAATGCTGCCGGATGCGTAGTACCGGCCGCCGAAGGCGCTCAACTCCGCCCCGGAAAGGATTACCGCGGCCTTGACTCTCGGGTCATGGCAGCACGAGTTGGCGGCTACGGCCAGGCTCACATCACCGCCATCGGAGTGGCCAATGATACCCACCCCGTGAGGGTCCAGGACGCCGTATAGCGGACTGTGCGGATTCCGGGCCGCCGCCAGCAGTGAGGAGATCACAAATCGCAGGTCGGCCGGATGGTTGAGGATGTCCGTCTCGTTGACGCCGCCGGGCGCCGACGGATCCGTCAGGGGGTAAGTCGGGTCGGCGACCACGTAACCCGCGCGGGCCCAAGCCGCAAGAAGCGCAGAATATGCCTCGGCGGCTATGTCGAACCCCTGAGAGAAGACGACCAAGGGGAACCGACCCGTCGGTTCGCTGCCCGCGCTCCCGGCTGCAGCTGCGTGGGCACCCGAGGTCTCTGGATACCGGACCACGGTGGAGAGCACGCGGATCGGCTCTTCCGTTTGCGAATGCGCCGTGGCAGTCGAGGCCTCCGCCGGCTCGTCCAACGTGAGCACGGTCTTCCTGATCCGGTACGTCGACGAAGCCCTCTGGCCAGTGGTTGTTCCAACCGATCCATGCGGCGGACGCTGCCGGATGGGCGGGTGAGAGCCTGGGCCGATTGTTGTTACGCCGTGGCCGCCGCCTGGAGCGCTAAGCGCCACCAGAACGACAGCGCCGGCCGCGAGCGTTAGCGAGAACGCGGCGGCTGCCCGCCGCCTGATCTGCGCGCGGCGCATCGTGGTCGGGGGCTGCGGGCTGACGCTGGAACGTTTGCGTGCATGGGGTGGTGTCACGGACACTATTGTTGGGCCTCACACGGTCGCACTCTCTCTGTTCGCCTTCCCCGCACTGGGCGAGCTGCCCCAGACCACAGACGCGAGCCCGAATAATTGAACCGCCAATGTCAGCGTCAGGTTCTACTTCCACCGGCTCGGCCGGTGGATTTTAGGTGGACGAACTGTTCCCGCGTGATATTGATGCGGGGGTTCACCTACACCAGCTCGTCATGGTCCAGGATCGTCTCGGTATCTCGCAGCGGCGGGCGTGCCGGTATGTCGGACAGCCTTGGTCGACGCACCGACGTGAGCGTCGTTGCCGGGGATGACGCGGCGCTGCGGGCAGAGCTGCGGCGTTTCTCTCGCGATCGGCCGCGGTGGGGGTATCGCCGGCGCACCAGCATCTGCTCGGTGAAGGCTGGAGCATCAATGCAAGCGGGTGCAGCGTGCTGTGGGCGCGAGGAACGGCTGCGCGTGCCGCAGAAC
>DASZMP010000012.1:0-17229 GCA_035551795.1 Solirubrobacteraceae bacterium
GTGCAGACGCTGAAGCGCTCCACCCTCTCAGAGCAGGGCACGACGGCGGGGCTGACCACCGCCACGGCCGATTCACCCGTCCCCTACCAGCTGGAGCACCTGCTCGACTGGGCCCGCCGCGACGAGGTCGAGATCATCGTGCGCCATCCGAGTGGCCGGGTGGATCCGGGTCCGTTCGCGGGCAAGCTGGGCGGCTTGATCTCCCGGCTCGAGGCCCGGCTGGCCGACCCGCGCTACGCGTTCATCTTCCAGCCCCCCGAAGCCGCCACGGTCGACGACTGGCTGCTCGAGACCGCCCACAAGCTGCTGTCAGCTGGCCCGGCGGATCTGGGGATCAAGATCATCGACCTCTCCGAGGTGCCCGCCCCGATCCTGCCCATGGTGGCGGGGGTGCTGGTTCGCCTGGTCTACAACATCCAGTTCTGGATTGACCCCTCCGAGCGCACGCCGGTGTGCGTCGTCTGCGACGAGGCCCACACCTATCTGCCGGCCGACCGCTCGGACTCCGCCGTTCACCGGGTGGCGCTCGAGGCGTTCGAGACGATCGCCAAGGAGGGCCGCAAGTACGGCGTCTGCCTGGCCGTGGTGAGCCAGCGCCCGAGCGACGTCAGCCGCACGATCCTCAGCCAGTGCAACAACTTCGTGATCATGCGCCTGACCAACGATCAGGACCAGGATGTCGTCTCCCGGGTGGTGCCCGGCACCCTGGCCGCGATCACCGGGCTGCTGCCGCTGCTGGATGTCGGCGAGGCGATCGTCGTGGGCGATGCCCTCCTGCTGCCCCTGCGGATCAAGCTGGACGCGCCCCACCGCCGGCCCGCCAGCGCGACGCTCCCGTACTGGTCGATGTGGTCCACCCAGTCCTCGAGTTACGACGCCATCTCGGCCGGCGTCGAGGCCCTGCGCCACCAGTGGCGCGGCGACTGAGCGCCCGCCTGCTTTGACCCCAGCCGGCGGGCCAGCCGGGATGCGAGCGCCATGATCGTCAAGGCCGGGTTGGCGCTGCCCTGGGTGGGCATCACACTCCCGTCGCAGATGAACAGATTGGAGAGGTCCCAGACCCGGTGATCGGCGTCCACCACGCTGCGCTCACGATCGCTCCCCATGCGGCAGCCACCCACCAGGTGGGCGTAGCGGTCGATCTCGAGGATGTCCTGGGCGCCGCCGGCCTCCAGGATGTCCCGCAGCGTCTGCTTGGCGTAGGCGACGTTCTTGCGATCGTTCTCGCACTGCGAGTAATCCATCCGCGCCACCGGCAGCCCGTGGCGATCGACCACGTCGCTGGTCACGGTGACCCGGTTCTCGGGCAGCGGCAGGAGCTCTGACAGGCAGCCGATCGTGTACCAGTGGTTGTAGTCGCGCATGTACTCGCGCAGCGCGTGACCCCAATGCCCGCTCGCCTGCACGTGCTGGGCCCACTCGATCGGCAGCGGACCCACCGTCTGGATGGCGAACCCGCGGGCGAAGCCGCGCGTCTCGTCGGTTTCGTAGAACTGCTCAGAGCAGAACTCCGGCGGCGGCGCCTTGTACATGCGCAGCTCCATGGGAAACCTTCCGGCCACCTGTGGCGCCCCCTGGACCATCACGCAGCGTCCCACCTGGTCGTTCGAGTTGCCGATCCCGTGCGGGAACTGTCGCGACGTGGAGTTCAAAAGCAGCCTGGGCGTCTCGATCGAGTATCCGCACACGGCGACTGCGGCCGTCCGCTGCATCCGCTCGGCCCCGTCGCCGTCGAAGTAGCGCAGACCGGTCACCCGTCCTGATCCCTCGTCGAGCTCCACCGAGGCCACCATGCAATTGGCCCGGAACTCAGCGCCGTGCTCGATCGCGTCGGGGATGTGCGTGACCAGCGGCGAGGCCTTGGCGTTGACCTTGCAGCCCTGCAGGCAGAAGCCCCGGTAGATGCAGTGGGGCCGGTTCCCGAACGCTCCGTTGGCGATCGCCACGGGGCCCACCTTGGTCTCGATGCCAAGCTTGCGAGCACCCGCCACGGCCATCTCCGCTCCGCCCGCG
Organism: Solirubrobacteraceae bacterium; assembly: GCA_035551795.1. Classification (GTDB taxonomy): domain Bacteria; phylum Actinomycetota; class Thermoleophilia; order Solirubrobacterales; family Solirubrobacteraceae; genus Palsa-465. The sequence continues at coordinate 2,014 of DASZMP010000012.1, forward strand.
ATCGGATGCGGGCTGTGCGGATAGCGGTGAGGATCCCCCCAGGGCCAGGGCTCGCCGGCCACGGGCAGCTCCAGCTCCACGCGTTCGTATTCGGACTTCAGGTCCCAGTAGGAGATCGGCCAGTCCTCCCCCACCCCGTCGCGGGTGCGGACCTCGAAATCGGACGGATGGAAGCGCGGCGCGTAGCCCGCGTAATGAATCATCGAGCCACCCACGCCCCGCCCGGAGTTGTTCTTGCCCAGTTCGACCGGGTCGCTGCCGCCGATCACCCGCGGATCGGTCCAGTAGATGTTATGCGCACCCGCCTCATCGGACACCCAGTCGGCGTCGGGGTCCCAGAACGGACCGGCGTCGAGCACCACCACTCGCCAGCCCTGACGGGCCAGGCGCTGAGCCAGAACCCCGCCACCCGCTCCGGCACCCATGATCGCCAGGTCGACTTCGAATGAGTCGTCGTAGCGCGCCATGCGCTCGGTCGGGACCGCCCGCCGGTGCACGTCGAGGAGGAACGCCGAGTCGTTCTCGGGCGGTCGCAGCGACCCCCGGGCCAGCGTGTGCAGAGTGTGCTTCACGCCCATCGGCTCATCCGCTCAGGTCCTCTCGCACCGGATCATCGTTCTGGGCCGGTCCGCTCTCCCAGTGCTCCCGCTGGCCGGCGCCCATCCTCGCGTATCCGCGCGGATAGGCCGGCCCGCCGAAGCCGATCTCGTTCCACGCCCAGGGATGTGAGTAGAACGCACTCAGCACGGCCCGCATCACCACGCTCCAGGCCTTGGCACATGGCAACTCGTCCCACACCTGCCCGTGCAGCTTGCCCTCCGAGAACGCCTGGACGACCTTGTGCTGGACGTCGGTCGGAGCATGGGCAAAGCCCCCCTCGGTCACTCCGTGCTGAACGACGGCCACGTCCAGTCCGGCCGCCACTCGCCGCCAGGCCTCCCGGTCATCCGGCATGTCCACGTGCACGAAGCCGTCCAGCTGGCCGGCGAACAGCTTGGCGTCGACCATGCGCAGCACCGGGATCCGGGGCTCCCGGTCCTGCGCCAGCACCACGTCGCAGAAGGCCCCCAGGCAGGCGGCCTCCGCCGCCGTGAAGAAACGGATCTCAGGTACGTCGTCGATCCGGCTCATCACCGTCTGGCGGGTGAGATCGTCCCAGTGGTCGACCTCGTCCAGCACGTTGTAGTCCGGGTACCGGCCGTGCATCTGCGGCGTGATCCCGTTGCGTTGCCGGGGCAGCTCGTCCGGTGAGGCCGGCTGGCCGCCCTCGCGCTTGTTGGGCAGATGGTCCGGGAGCGAGAAGTCGCGGGCGGGCATCGGCTAGGCCGCTCCGCTCACTGCTCGCGACCGAGCGCCGCCGCGGCCAGTCCCATCCCGCCGACCAGCGCCAGCGAGCCCGGGGCCAGCAGCGGCGGGCCCATGACCAGGTTGTAGAGCGGCTCCCTAAAGCCGCCCGGCTTGCGGGCCACGCCGCGGATGTGGGTGACCACCCCGATCATCCCGTCCAGGCAGTACAGCCCCGACAGGACCGGCAGCACCGTCCGGGCCGCCCGCTCGGAGCGGATCCCGGCCAGCCCGGCCAGGGTCAGCGGCGGGCTCAGGAGCACGGGCGTCCACATCCACTTGTCTCCGAATGACCCCCGGAAGTGCTCGAAGTAGATCTCCAGTCCGAGCGGCAGCGCGCTGACCGCCGTCGCCGCCGCCAGCGTCATCTGCGCCCGGCCCGACCGGACATTCCACCACCACCTGCCCACCGGACCTCCACCACGTCTAGACCGCATAGCGCTCGGCATCCTCTCGCTTGAACTGGAGCCCGTTGCCTGGTCGCTCAAGGTCGGGCCAAAGGGCGCCTGCCTCAAGGCTGGCGCCCCCTTCGAACAAGATCGACTCGATCCGGATGTGATCGTGGAAGTACTCCAGGTGCACGAGCCGATCCAGGGACAGCCCCGGATGCACGTGGATCGCCGGGCCGCAGTGCAGCGACAGCGGCACCTGGAAGCCCTCGCACAGTCCGGCCACCTGCATCAGCCCGGTGACCCCGGCGCAGCGGGTGATGTCGGCCTGCTGGACATCGACCGCGCCCGCCTCGAGCATCCGCCGGAAGTAGACGGCGTCGTATCCGTACTCGCCGGCGGCTACGTCCATTCCGGCGGGCGCGCGGTCGCGTACCAGCCGAAGGCCGTCCAGGTCGTCGGAGCTGACCGGCTCCTCGAACCACGACACATCGGACTCTTCCCGGAAACGCTCGGCCAGCGAAAGCGCCTGCTTGCGCGTGTAGGCGCCGTTGGCGTCCACGAACAGCTGCGTATCAGGGCCGATCGCCTCCCGGGCCACCCGGACCCGCCGCGGGTCGTCGTCCGGATGCGAGCCAACCTTGATCTTCACCCGGGGAATGCCCTCCGAGACCCATCCGGCCAGTTGGCGGCTCAGCTGGGCGTCGTCGTACGCGGTGAAGCCGCCGGACCCGTACACCGGTACGCACTCGCGGCCCCCGCCCAGCAGCTGGCAGAGCGGCAACTCGAGCAGCCGCGCCTTCAGGTCCCACAGGGCCGTGTCGATGGCGGCGATCGCCATCGAGCTCACGCCCGGCCGGCCGAGGTTCCGGACCTGACCCACCATCTTGCGCCAGGCGGCCTGCGGCGCCATCGCATCCAAACCGTGGACGATCCCGGCCAGCTTCGAATCAATCAGCTTGGCCGTCGAGACATCGGCATACGTGTAGCCGATGCCCACGCTTTCGCCGGCGGAGGCCTCGACGACCACGATCACCGTTGAATCCCACGACAGCGTGCCGTCCGCCTCGGGCGCGTCGGTGGGCACCTCGTAGGCGCCCACCCGCAGGTCCTGTATGGAAACCTCGCTTGCCCGGGTCACCGAGCTCATCGACCGGGCAGGAACTCCTGCATCTTCTGCTTGAAGGACTGGCGGACGATCTCCGGCGTATCGGGGTCTCCGGCCAGCATCGCCGAGGTCAGCGCCTTGGCCTGCTCGATCGTGATGTGCGGAGGCAGTGGAGGCACATTCGGATCGGTCACGGCCTCAACCACCGTCGGCACACCGGCGCTCAGCGCCTCGTCCCAGGCCGGCCCGACCTGCTCGGGCGTTTCCACCTTGATCCCGTGCAGGCCCAGCATCTCGGCGTAGCGCGCGTAGGGGAAGTCAGGCAGGTCCTGAGAGCCCTCAAACTTCGGATTGCCCTCCATCGCCCGCTGCTCCCAGGTCACCTGGTTCAGATCGCGGTTGTTGAGCACCAGGATGATCAGCCGCTGATCGGCCCACAGGTGCCGGTACTTGGCGATCGTGATCAGCTCATTGATCCCGTTCATCTGCATGGCGCCGTCGCCGACCAGTGCGAGCACGGGCCGGTCCGGGTGGGCGAACTTGGCCGCGATCGCATAGGGCACACCCGGGCCCATCGTGGCCAGCGTGCCCGACAGGGAGGCCATCATGCCCTCGCGTACCTTGACGTCGCGCGCGAACCAGTTGGCCGACGAGCCCGAGTCGGACGAGATGATCGCGCCGTCGGGCAGGCGCTCGGAGAGCTCGTGGAAGACCAGCTGGGGGTTGATCGGGTCGGCCGACATGTGCGCCCGCTCGTCGATCAGCCGCCACCACTCGCGGATCTCGTTCTCCAGATACTCCCGCCAGGAGCGATCCTCCTTGCGCGCCAGCCGCCCGGCCAGCAGGCGCAGCGTCTCGGCGCTGTCGCCCACCAGGGCCACCTCCATCGGATAGCGCATCGACAGCATCCGGCCATCGAGATCGATCTGCACACCGCGGGCCTGTCCCTCCTGGGGCAGGAACTCCGAGTAGGGGAAGCTCGAGCCGACCATCAGCAGCGCGTCGCAGTCCTGCATCATGTCCCAGCTCGGCTTGGTCCCGAGCAGGCCGATCGCCCCGGTCACCCAGGGCAGATCGTCGGGCAGCGCCGCCTTGCCGAGCAGCGCCTTGGCCACGCCGGCGCCGAGCAGGTCGGCCACCTCGGCGACCTCGCGCCCGGCATGCAGGGTGCCGGCGCCGATCAGCATGGCCACCTTCGAGCTCTCGTTCAGCACCGCGGCGGCACGATCCAGATCGGCGTCGTTGGGGACCACCTTGGGCGAGTGGTATCCCGGACCGGAGTGCACGGTGCCGTGCTTGTGCGGCGGGGTCTCGACTGCCGGGGCCTCCTGAAGATCGTTGGGGATGATCAGCGCGGTGACGGTGCGTTCGGCCAGCGCGATCCGGCAGGCCCGGTCGACCAGATGGCGGATCTGGGCCGGCACCATCGCCATCTCCACGTACTCGTGGGCGACATCCTTGAACAACGTCACCAGGTCGATCTCCTGCTGGTAATGGCCGCCCAGACCGGCCCGCGCCTGCTGACCGACGATCGCCAGCACCGGCTGGTGGTCGAGCTTGGCGTCATACAGACCGTTGAGCAGGTGCACCGCACCCGGCCCCGAGGTGGCCAGGCAGACGCCCAGCTCACCGGTGTACTTGGCGTGGGCGCAGGCCATGAACGCGGCCATTTCCTCGTGGCGCACCTGGGTGAACTCTGGGCGCTTGTTCGTCCCCTCACGGGCGAACGCGCCCAGGATCCCGTTGATGCCATCGCCTGGATAGCCGTAGATCCGCCGGACGCCCCAAGTGGTGAGCCGCTCGAGGAGAAAGTCAGCGACCTTTTCACTCATCCGTTTCGATCCTTCCTTGTAACGTCGCTCGGTCTTCTCTGACGTACCCGGACGCGATCAGCCCTAACCCGGGCGTGGCAGCGCTCGACCTAGATCGCGACGGCCGCCTGGGCCTCGGCCAGCGCGACCGCCGCTGAGATGTGCGCCAGGTGGGTCAGTCCCTGGGGGAAGTTGCCCCGCAGCTCTCCGCTCTTGGGATCGAGCTCCTCGGAGAACAATCCCAGGTCGTTGGCCGCGGCCTCGGCCTGATCGAAAACCTCCTGGGCATCGGCCAGCCGGCCTGCGCGGGCCAGGCACTCGACTGCCCAGAACGAGCAGCACAGGAACGCCCCCTCGTCACCCTTCAGACCATCCTTGCGCCGGTAGCGGTACAGCAGCCCGTCACCGGCGTCCAGGTCCTCCCGGATCGCGTCCACGGTGCGCACCATGCGCTCGTCTCCCCAGTCCACGAACTCCACGGTCGGCAGCAGCAGCAGCGCGCAGTCCAGATCCGGCCGGTCGAAGGCCTGCACGAACACGCCGCGTTTGCGGTCGTAGCCGCGCCGCTCGATCGTCCGGCGCAGCTGGTCGCGCGCCTTGGTCCAGCGCCGCGTCGGCGCCCGGCGCATGCATTCGTCGGCCAGCCGGATCCCGCGGTCGAGCGCCGCCCAGCACATCACCTTGGAGTGCACGAAGTGGTCCGGCTCGCCCGGCCACTCCCAGATCCCGCAGTCCGGCTCGGTGTACTGCTCGGCCGCCCGGTCGATCAGCGAGACCAGATACCGCCAGTGGTCGTCGTCGGGCGAATGCCCGCGCCGGTGCCAGCGCCAGGTCAGGTTGACCAGCTCCCCGTAGGCATCGAGCTGGCGCTGCCCGGCCGCCGTGTTGCCGACGTTCACCGGCGCGGAGCCGCGGTAGCCCCGCAGGTTGGTGGATGCCGACTGGCCGAGCCGCCGCTCGCCGCCGACGCCGTACACGATCTGAAGGTCCTCGGCGTGCCCGGCCGCGGCGCGCATCATGAAGCGCCGGAAGGCGTCCCCCTCCTCGGCGCAGCCGACCTCGACGAACGCCCGCGAGCTGAAGCTGGCGTCGCGCACCCAGGAGTACCGGTAATCCCAGTTGCGCTCTCCGGGGATCGCCTCGGGCAGCGAGGTGGTGGGCGCGGCCACGATCGCTCCGGTCGGGTCGTAGGTGAGCGCCTTGAGGGCCAGGGCGGAGCGCCGGATGTCAAGGCTCTCGGAGCCGACCTGGATCCGCCCGCACCATTTCTGCCACCAGGAGATCGTGTCCTGGAGCGCCTGGTCGAGCTCCTCGGGATCGGGCTCGGATGGATCGGCCGGAACCTGCTCGGGAGCGAGATAGGTCACCATCAGGCGCACCCGCTCCCCGGCGCGGACCTTGAAGCTCCCGGTCAGCGCGTGATTGCCCTCCTGGTCCAAGCCGGCCTCGCACCAGAACACCAGCGCGTCGTTGCCGCCGATCGCGCTGTGCAGCCGGTCCCCGTGGCGGCGGATCCACGGCCGGACGTCCCCGTAGTCAAACCGCGGCACGATGCGCACGGCGAGCTCGACCGTTCCCCGCTGGCCCTCCACGATCCGGATCACCCGCCGGTGGGCCGCCTGCTTCTCCTCCTCGGGTGCGACGGGCAGGAAATCGATCAGCTGTGCACTCCCGGTGGACACGTCGAATGTGGTGCGCAGCACCAGCGTGTCGCCCTCGTAGGTGCGGCTACTCTCGCGGCCCTTCATCTCGACCGGCGTGACCGCGCAGAAGCCACCCCGCTCCTCATCCAGCAGGCGCGCGAACACGCTACCCGAGTCAAACCGGGGCAGGCACAGCCAGTCGATCGAGCCGGCCGACGACACCAGCGCCGCGGTGTGGCAGTCGCCGATCAGGCCGTAATCCTCGATACGCGCGAAGGGGTTTGACTCAGACATCCGACGCCTTCTACCCAATCGTGTTGGAGAACAGCCGCTGCGGGTAAAGCGCAGGCATGTGGTTGCTCTACATCGCCGTCCCGCTGGTCATCCTCTGCATCATCGCCGCCGCTGTCGGCGGAGGAATCTTCATCATCATCCTGGTCCCGCTGGCGATCATCGCGGTGATCAGCGCGGTCTGGGCGGCCATATCGGCCCGAGCGGCCGGCGCCCCCGGCGCCCAGCGCCGCGCCAACACCGAAACCGGCACGAGCGGTTCTGAGCTGCCTCACTCGTTCGCCCGCTCACCGGCCACGGCCCCCGACTCTCCCGAGGCGCTCGCCGACACGCGCCGCGAGCTGCAGTAACCGCACGTACCCCCACCCAAAGGAGGCACTGCATGAGTGACATCACCGACAAAGTAAGTGGCAAGGTCAAGCAGGCGGCCGGCGACTTGGCTGGCGACGCTTCACTGCGGCGCGAAGGGCGCCAGGAGGAGCGCAAGGGCGACGCCAAGGACGAGCTGGCCCGCACCGAGGAGAAGGCCGACCGCAAGGCCGACGAGGTCGCCGACCTCGAGCGCAAGACCTGAGCTGCAGCTGACATTCGCTTTCCGCGCCCAGTGCTGCCTTTGAGTGCAGCACTGGGCGTGTCGTTTCTGGGGGGCGGTGGGGGATCCCCCGGCCCCTCGCAACGCTGGCTGGAGACGCCAGCGTCTCGGGTCACGGTTGCGACGCAAAGGTCATTGGTGACGCAATTCCGCGCGCAAACACCCAACTTCGAAGCCCGGCGGGCGTTTCCACTACGAGTGTCCGCATGACAGACAAGTTGTCTATAACTCTCGCCGCCTACGATCAGACGCTGATCGTGCGGCCCGCAGGCTCCCTGGATCTGGAGGGAGCCCCGATCCTCAAGCGGGCGTTGCAGAATGCTGACGCGGGGGCCCGGACGGTCGTCATCGACCTGTCCGAGGTCACGTTCATCGACTCGACCGCGGTCAGCGTCCTGATCGCCTTCCAGCAGCACCTGACGCCTCCCACGGTGCTGCGGCTGCGGAATCTGACCGACGTGACACGCAGACTGCTGCATTTCACCGGTCTCGAGCAGACATTCCAGATCGATGATGAGCTGACTCCGTTGGGGCGGCCGGTTGTCGTCTGGCGATCGTCGCCCGAGGCTGATGTGGTGGCTCAGGGCGGCGGGATCGGGGCGTTCCCCGAGACCGCATCCGAGCCCTGCGAGCTGAGCGAGGACGCCGCCACCGTGGTCGGGCTCGTCTCCACCGCCATGCCGTTTGCCGCAGGTCCGGTCGACCAGGTCGAGCGGTGGCTGAAGGTTCTCTCCAGAAACGGCGACGCGGGGTTCGTGCTGGACGCGGCGGGCATTCGCGATCGCGCGGGCGGCAACTCGGAGAGGCCATCGGGGTCGGCGGCATCCGCACCTCTGGGACCGGATGTGGATCCGGTCGACGCCGTCACGGCGTACGCCAACCACGCGGTCCGATCGCGCGGGGAGACGACGACGCGCAGCACTGATCTGCTCGAGGCGGTTCGCGACCTCTACGGAGACGTGTTCGAGGAGGTTCTGCGCCGTCACACCGCAGAGCCCGAAGGCGCCCTGGAACGGCTGAGTCAGCTGCTCGTCTGCCGCTGAGCGCCCCACGCGACTCGTCCATCCGTCCAGTCAGCACCCTGACCAGCTGGTCGGAAGACCCGTCCCGGGCGACAGCTCGTCACCGTTACGGGAAGCTACGGTCGATTCCAGCGTCTTCGTGGCCGAAGCGCAGCCCGTGTCCGAGGTTCATGACCGCCTCCCGGCCCTCGCCGGAACCCTTCGCCTGCTTCACGGCACCAAGCTCCTGGTCGCCGGCGGATCGAAGTGGCGACCGGTCCTCACCGTGGACGGCCTGTCGGTCGGGGTGGGACTGGTGTGCCTGGTACCGGCGCTCCTGCTGACACCGGTCGACGCGGTGCGCTGGCAGGAGGTCGCCGCAGCGGTGGCGCTTCAGCTGACGGTCGGTCTCGGACTGGTGTGGGGTCATCACCTTCGAGACACGGAGTCACGAATCGCCGGCGTGATGAGCGTCGTCGCATACCTGTTCTCAGTCGCCCTGCTTCGCGACGCCGCCGGCGCGCAGGCGGGGTTCGGACCCCTGGTCCTGCTGCCGGTCCTGTGGGCTGCTCTCCGGGGGCGGCGCCTGGAGCTCGCGGTGGCAGTCACGGGCGTGGCCGCCGTATATCTCCTACCCCAGATTCTGGTCGGACCGCCACGCTACCCAACCGGGAACTGGCGGGCCGGCCTGCTGTTCACGATGATCGCGGCGACGCTGGGCGTGCTTGTCCTCCAGCTGGTGGAACGCGTGCGGGCGCTGGTCGGAGAATTGACCGAGCTGGCCCACACGGACGCGTTGACCGGGCTGCTCAACCGCCGCGCCTGGTGTTCGATACTGGAACGCGAGGTACGCCGGGCCGAGCTCACCGGGCTGGCCCTGACGGTTGTGGTTCTCGATCTCGACGGTTTCAAGGCCTACAACGACACTCACGGGCATTTGGCGGCAGACAGGCTCCTGAAGTCAGCCTCGGCGGCCTGGCAATCCCAGCTGCGGGGCACCGACGTGCTCGCTCGCTGGGGAGGCGATGAGTTCACTCTGCTGCTGGCCGGCTGCGACGAGACCAGCGCGGCGGCGGTGCTGGAACGGATGCAGGAAGCCTGCCCGGAGGCGGCTTTCTGCGCCGGAATTTCTCAGGCGGCGGCTGGCGACGCGCCGGAATCACTTCTCGAGGCCGCCGACCACGCCCTGTATGCCACCAAGCGTGCCCGGCCCTCGAATCGGTCCATGGCCGGTCTTTAGAGACAGGCCGTCAGCGAACCGCTGACGCGTCCCGCCACTCGGGCAGATCGGACACGTGGCGGCGGGGCCGGATGCCGGCGCCCAGAGACGGGGTGTCCCAGGCGGCCGCCTCCCCACCCTGCCAGCGGTCGAGATCGGGAGCCTCCAGGCGAGCCCGGCCGAGGATGAACAGGTAGAGCGCCACCGAGAAGCCGGTCAGCACGAGTCCGAAGCAGATCCACAGGCCCGTCTCGAGACCGGCCCGCTTCGGACCGCCGTTAACGGTCATGGCCAGGTGGAGGAGCACCGGCGCAACCATGAACGCGGCCACAGCTCGGAGCAGCTCGATCAGCGCGAACACCCGCTGGATCTGCACCGAGGCCAGCGAGAAGCCGGCCACGAACAGCGCCGGCGACACCGCTGAACCCACCCCGATCCCCATCAGCGCCGAGCCGACGATGACCAGAACGTTCGGACCGTGAGCGATGCCGGTGACCACCACGATGCCCCCGGCCAGCGCCAGGCTTCCGGCGAAGGGCAGCGTGACCATGTAGCGAGTCCGGAACAGGAGGCCGAAGATCACCGCGGTCAACAGCGCGCCTGCGAACTGGGGCAGGAACAGGACCGCCATGTGGCCGGGCGAGACCTTGGTCTGCAGCGCGGTGAGGATCAGGTCGATGGCGCCGACGGAGGCGGCGCCAGCCGTCAGGGCGAATACGATCCCCGCCACCGGCTTGGTGGTCGCCAGCTGCTTTACCGGCATCAGCGGGCGCTTGGCGCCGTACTGGTGGACGACCAGCGTGATGACCAGAATCACTCCACCGACCAGCGGCAGGAAGGTGATCACGTTCAGAAACGCATGGGTTTGCAGCTCTGAGGCACCGAAGAAGGCCGCGGCGCACCCCACACCGGCCAGCACCATGGCCACCCAGTCCCAGGGCGCGCTCCGGTCCTGAGGCTCCACGTCCTCGTAGGTGAGCACCGCGAACAGCCAGGCGACCACCCCGCACGCGGCCACGATCCAGAACAGCGGCCGCCATTGCATGGCGCTCGCCTGAACGCCGCCGATCGACGGACCGGCCGCCACAGCTCCGAAGATGCACATGTTCATGATCGCGGCCGTCCACGGCATGCGACCCGACGGAAAGCCCGTCACCAGGGGTGGCACGGCCGCGATCAGCATCAGGCTCGTGCACAGCCCCTGCACGATGTGCCCGGCGATGAACAACCCGGGCACCGGCGCCCAGGCGGTCAGCACCGACGCGATCACGAACAGGCTCACGTAGAGCATCAACATCCGCCGCTGGCGCAGGTGCTGCGCGAACTGCACCGCCAGAACCGTGCCGACCGCATAGGCGGCGTTGGCCATCCCGCCAGTGAGCTGGAGCGATTGCGCCGACAGGTGCAAGCTCTTGGACAGAACCGTCTGGAGGGGCGTCAGGGCAGCGGTCAGCGCCAGATAGGGCACGAGCGCGAACACGACCATCGTCGCGGCGGCCACGTAGCTCTCGGACCAGGGTCCGCGGAAGCGCATCAGCGCCCGGCCCGGTCGAATCGTGACTGAGACTGCGCGGGGGGACGGATCAGCGCCGGCCGGTAGCGCTCGTGCTCGGCCATCTGTGCCACATGTCCCTCGATCAGACACTCGTGAATCACCAGGCCCAGCCCGCCCAGGGCCCAGATCGCGACCCCGTCGGCGAAGCACAGCCACCTCGTGACCGGGGGATCTGAGAACACTCGACTCGCGACGATCGTCCACGCGCCGGTGAGCGCGAGAAGTACCTCGACGATCCGCGCCGCCCCTCCCTGGTCAGCGACCGCGAACGCCGACAGGGCGGCGAGCGTGGTCACGGCACCCAGCCCGAGCACGATCCATGCCGACACCGCGGGCGGGAGTGTCAGGGCGAAGACCACCGCCAGCGCACCTGAAATGAGCGCCGCGAGATGAGCTGCGAAGCGCGACGCATGAGCTGACACATCCGTGCGCTACCCGGCCGCTCAGCCGGTCAATCCCCGAGGCCGCCCAGCGAGCAGGCAGACCGGTCAGCGCCCGCCCGGGGCCTTCCGCGCGGCCGACGCCAGCGCACTGCCGTGACCGGGCGCGTCGCCTGGCCCGCGCAGAGCGGACACCCGCTCGGGCTGCTCGCTCGGTCCCGTCTGCAACCGGCGAGCGAGAGCATTGCGCTCGAGCTGTCCCCGCTCGCGCAGAGACCTCATGATCGAGAGCACCTCCGTCTCCAGACTTGATCTAGCCGCTGACACCCCTGCCCTCTCTTCTGGAACAGCCTCTGTGCACTCCTACCCGGTGTTAACAAACCGTGAAACCCGTGTTCCCTCCATGGGTCAGCGCGCGGACGTAAGGTGCGGTCACCAGTCCGTTTGGCCCGGTCGCGCCGGGCAAAGGCTGGCCCGGCGGCCTCGCCGGCCGCCCGGCACCTGGTCAGTAGCGGCTTCCCGGGTCGCGGTAGCGAGGCGGCGGCACCTCGTCCTCGCGCGGATAGGCCGGTCGGCGATCGGTTGACATGATCAGCCAGAACACCGAGATGATCAGACCGATCCCGCCCACGATCATCAGGATCACGCCGATCGTCTGGATGTTGACGGCGTGCGTGGTGACCGTGATGGCGAAGCGCAGGACTGCCCCGGCCGCGATCATGAACAGCGAGGTTCCGAGCCCGATGGGGGGTCCCGGCATGGCTCAGGCCCCCGCCCGCGCCCCCGCCAGGCTGCGGGCCGCCCCAGCGATCGCCTCGGCGTCGATCCCCGCCGCGTGGATCAGCTCGGCCGGCTTGCCGGACGTCGGCATGTCCCGCACGGCCAGCTTCACCAGTGGAGGGCGGTCCCCCTGCTCCGCCAGCGCCCCGAGCACCGCATCGCCGAGGCCTCCCTCAGGCCAGTGGTCCTCGACCGTGATGATCGCGTCGACCGCGTCGGCCGTCGCCCGCAGAGTGGCCGCGTCGATCGGCTTGATCGAGTAGGCATCGATCACACGCGCGCGGATACCCTCGCCCTCCAGCTGCTCGGCGGCCTTGACGGCCTCTTCCACCGTGATTCCGCACGCCACGATCGCCACATCATCCTCGTCGCCCGAACGGACGACCCGGCTGCCGCCGATCCGCACCTCCTCGTCGGCCGGCGTCCGCACCGGGGTGCCCGCGCGCAGCGTCCGCAGGTAGGTGATTCCGGGACGGTCGGCCATCTCAGCCACCAGTTGCGATGTCTGGTTGGCGTCGGACGGATGGAGCACGGCACTGCCATGCACCGCCCGCAGCGAGGCAAAGTCCTCCAGCGCCATCTGCGACGGGCCATCCTCGCCGATCGAGACACCGGCATGAGATCCGGCCAGGCGGAGGTTGGCGCGGGAGATCGCCGCCATGCGCACGAAGTCGTAGGCGCGCGAGAAGAACGCCGCGAACGTCGAGGCAAACGGAGTCCACCCGCGTGCCTGGATGCCCACCGCCGCGGCCACCAGCTGCTGCTCGGCGATGAACATCTCGAAGTAGCGGTCCGGATGCGCCTCCCGGAAGATCTCCGAGAAGGTGGAGTTGGACACCTCGCCGTCCAGGGCCACGACGTCACCGCGACGGCTGCCCAGCGCGGTCAGCGCCTCCCCGTAGGCCTTGCGGGTGGCGACCTCCTCACCCAGCTCCCAGCTGGGCATCTCGCCGCCCTCGGTCGGGAACCCGTGGACCTCCTGGCTCGTGTCCGGCCTGGCCGTCTCAACCAGCAGGTTGTGCTCGCCCCCAAGCTCCCGGATGGCCTCCTCCGGGTCATCCAGCGGCTTGCCATGCTTGCCCGGCTGATCCTCCACCGCCTTGACGCCCTTGCCCTTCTTGGTGCGGGCCAGGATCGCAGTGGGGCGATCCTTCGTCTCCTCGGCCTCGCGGTAGGCGGCGTCGATCGCCTCGACGTCGTGACCGTCGATCACAATCGCGTTCCAGCCGAACGCGCGGGCACGGGTGGCGTAGCCCTCCATGTCCCAGCCGAGCATCGTCTCGCGGGTCTGTCCCAGGCGGTTGACGTCGATGATCGCGGTGAGGTTGCTCAGGCTCTCCCAACCGGCGTGCTGGAAGGCCTCCCAGATCGAACCCTCGGCCATCTCCGAATCGCCGCACAGGACCCACACCCGGTAGGGCAGCCGGTCCAGCTTCTCGGCAGCGGTGGCGACGCCGACGCCGACCGGCAGTCCCTGCCCGAGCGAGCCGGTCGCCACGTCGGTGGGCGGGATGCGCGGCGTCGGGTGACCCTCCAGACGGCTGCCGAACTTGCGGAACGTGAGCAGCTCCTCGTCGTCGATCGCCCCGACGGCCTTGAGGATCGCGTAGTACAGCGGCGAGGCGTGACCCTTGGAGAAGATCAGATGGTCACGGTGCGGATCGTCGGGCTCTGAGTAGTCGAGCTTGAGGTGCCCGTCGATCAGGACGGCCATAAGGTCGGCGGCCGACATCGACGAGGTCGGGTGCCCCGAACCCGCGGCCGAGCTGGAGCGCACCGAGTCGACGCGCAGCTGCTGGCCCAGCTCGCGTCGGAACTCCGGAGTGCCTTGGCGCAGTTCGCCGCTCTGGCCGCCCCCCTGAGTGGTCTGCTCGGAGGCACTCATGCCGCCACCAGCTGTTCACGCTTGGCGTCGACGCCCTCGATCAGGTCGCGGAACGACTTGGCGAACTTCTCCACGCCCTCGCGCTCCAGCGTCTCCACGACGTCGTCGTATTTCACTCCGGCCTCGGCCAGACGCTCCATCGTCTGCTTGGCCTGGTCGACATCGCGCTCCAGCGTGTCATCGACCCGGCCATGCTCGAGGAAGGCCTCGATCGTGGCGGGCGGCATCGTGTTCACCGTGTGAGCTCCGATCAGCTCCTCCACGTAGAGGACGTCCCGGTACTCGGGGTTCTTGGTCGAGGTCGAAGCCCACAGACAGCGCTGGGGCGAGGCCCCGGCCGAGGCCAGGTCCTCCCAGTCCGAGCCGGTGAACAACTCCAGGTATGTCTGGTAGGCCAGCTTGGCGTTGGCGATCGCGAGCTTGCCCTTCAGATCATCGTGGCCGCCGATCTCATCCAGGCGCCTGTCGCCCTCGGTGTCCACGCGCGAGACGAAGAACGACGCCACCGAGGCGACCGTGCTCAGGTCACCGCCGGAGTCACGCAGACGTCGAAGCCCGCGCAGATACGCCTCGGCTGCGTCACGATGACGCTGCAGCGAGAACAGCAGCGTCACGTTGACCGGAATCCCGGCGGCGATCGTCTCCTCGATCGCGTCCAGGCCCTCCTCGGTGCCGGGGATCTTCACGAACAGATTCGGGCGCCCGACCATCTCGTGGATGCGCTGCGCCTCCTTAGCGGTTGCCTGGGGGTCGTGGGCCAGGTCGGGATCCACCTCCAGAGAGACCCACCCGTCACGGGTCGAGTCGTTCTGGTCGAAGACCGGCTTCATCAGGTCACAGGCTTCGCGCACATCGGTGCTGGCCAGGGCCAGGAACACCTCACGCGGATCCTCGGTGCTCTGGATCACCTCACGCAGCTGGTCGTCGTAGGCGTTGCCCTCGGAGATGGCCTGCTGAAAGATGGTGGGGTTCGACGTGAGGCCGACGATGCCCTGCTTGATCAGGTTCCCGAGCTCGCCCTCGCGCACGAAGTCTCGTGCGATGTAGTCGATCCACGGGCTCTGCCCGTGCTCACGAAGCTGCTCCAGAGAAGTTGTCATCTCGCGTCTCCTGTATCGGGACCGGCATTCGATGCCTACCCACAATGCCCCGCGAGAAACTGCGGCGCGATGGGGTAGTCACCCAATCATGACTCCTAATCCAAGCACGGGCAGAAAA
>DASZMP010000013.1:0-18879 GCA_035551795.1 Solirubrobacteraceae bacterium
GACATCGTCCAGTCCATCGGGCACACGCCGCTGATCGAGCTCAAGCGCCTGAGCCCGAAGCCGGGCGTGCGCATCTGGGGCAAGCTGGAGTCCCGGAATCCCACGGGATCGGTGAAGGATCGCGTGGCCAAGGCGCTGCTCGAGGATGCCGAGGGCAAGGGCCTGATCCGGCCCGGCCAGACGATCCTCGAGCCGACCTCCGGCAATACGGGGATCTCGCTGGCGATGATCTGCGGGCGCAAGGGCTACCCGCTCAAGGTGGTCATGCCCGACAACGTGACGCCCGAGCGCACCGCCCTTCTGCGCATGTACGGAGCCGAGATCGTGTACTCCGAGGGAGCCAAGGGCTCCAACGGCGCCGTCGAGCTGGCCCTGGACATGGCCGAGCGCGACGCCTCCTACTACATGCCCTACCAGTACGGGAACCAGGCCAACCCCGAGGCCCACTACAACGGCACCGCGCTGGAGATCCTGGAGGAGCTCGACGAGGTGAGCGCGTTCGTGGCCGGGCTGGGCACGGGCGGCACCCTGATGGGCAACGGCCGGCGTCTCAAGGAGGAGCTGGGAGACAGCGTCAAGATCGTGGCTGCCGAGCCGATGCAGGGCGAACCCGTGCAGGGGCTGCGGTCCCTGGAGGACGGGTTCATCCCGCCGATCATCGATCTGGACATGCTCGACCGCAAGATCTTCGTCACCAACAGCGACGCGATCACGTTCACGCGCAAGCTGCTCGACGAGGAGCGGCTGTTCGCCGGGGTGTCCTCCGGAGCGATCGCTCGGGTGGCGGTGCGGATCGCCGGCGAGCTGGACGAGGGCAACGTGGTGTTCATCGTGGCCGATGACGGCTCCAAGTACTTCTCGTCGGGCATCTACACCCGGCCGCTGGAAGAGATCGAGAATCTGGACGCCACCGTCTGGTGGTAGCCCCTGCGGGGGCGGCCACCCGCCGGACGCTTCTCAAGGCTTCGGTGGCCGGTCTTGGCGGGATCGCCACGGCGGGACTGGCCGGTGGCTGTGGCGGAGCCGGCCCGGTCAAGGCCATCCGGCAGGGCCGGGCGGCCGACGCCGATCTCCTCAACGGCGTGCTGGCCATCGAGCAGCGCGCGATCGCGGCCTACACCGCAGCGGCACCGCTGCTGGGCGGCTTCGGCCAGAAGATGGCCGGCCAGTTCCTGTCCCAGGAGCTCCTGCACGCCGGCATCCTGCGCAAGCTGGTCCACGACGCCGGCGGTCGGCCGCACAACCCGCTCGGTCACTACGACTTTGGCCACCCCCGCGGGCGCCGTCATCTCCTGGCGCTGCTCCATGACCTGGAACGCGAGCAGATCGCGGCCTACCTGCATGCCATCCCCCGGATGAGCACGCCGTTCCTGCGCCAGACGCTGGCTTCGGTGCTGGCCAACGACGCCCAGCACGTGACCGTCCTGCGGGCTCAGCAGGGCATCACCGCCCTCCCGGGCCCGTTGCTCACGGCCAGCGAATGAGCGCTCCGTCCGTGATCACCCGCTCGCGCCGCGAGCTTGTGGCTGATTTCCTGGGCGCCCTCAGCCCCGCGCAGGAGCGCCGGTTGCTGCTCGAGCTCCTGAGCACCGAGCTGCTGGCGGTCCAGCTATACGAGATGGCGGCCACGGCCGGACCTGTGTCGCCGGCCGGACAGGAGCTGGCCCGGCGGCTGGGACTCCAGGAGCGTGCCCACGCGGCCGCTCTGGCCCGGCTGGCCAAGCAACCCGCGCCGGCCGAGCCGGCGCTCTCGCCGCTCGCGGCCGAGAAGGCCCTGGCCACGCACGGGATCACCGTAACCCTCAGCGTCCTGCGCAGCGAGCGGCAGTGGTTCACCCTGCTGGAGGAATTGGAGCGCGTCCTCGAAGGTGTCTACTTCCAGGCGCTTGGCCGTCTGACGATCCGACCCCACGCCGCCCTGGCCGCTCGCATCATGGCCACCGAGGCCCAGCATTCAACCCTGCTGTTCAGCTTCCGCAACCCCCAGGACATCCAGCTGGACGTGGCGGAAGGGCAGATCAAGGGGCGGGGTGACTAGCTGCCCAACCGAAGGCGCTGGCCCCGCCGCTCAGGTTGCGGGGACGTCTCGGCCGCTCAGGCGAAATGAGCCCGCCCCGGGATAGCTCCCGAACACCGGCCCCTGCGGCTCGCCGCGCGGCGGGTCGCTTCGAAAGCTGGTCCGGGCCACCGCCGTGCGGGCGCTGGCTCGGGCGACGATCGCACCCGCCACCGAACGCTCGTCGACGACATACATACCTTCCAGAATCAGTTGTTTGAGCGTCCGCTGATCATCAGTCACTTTTTTGGTATCGGCACTGCGGCAGGGGTGTTTGACGCGTTCTGGACGACTGGGCGGCGCGGTGCGGACTGGTAGCCTCGGCGCGTGAGGATCGCCCGCCGGCTCGTCCAGGAGATGATCGACCACGCTCTCGCAGAGGCACCCAACGAGTGCTGCGGAGTGGTGGCCACGCGCGACGGCGAGGCCGTCCGCGTGTATCCGGCCCAGAACATCCATGCCAGCCCTCTGCGCTACGAGATCAGCCCCGAGGAGCTGTTGCGCGTCTACATGGAGATCGAGGACCGGGGCTGTGAGCTGGGTGCGATCTACCACTCCCACACCCGCAGCCGCCCATATCCGTCCCAGACCGACGTGAACCTGGCCGTCGGCTGGCCCGACCCGGTCTACGTGATCATCGGGTTGGCCGGCGACGAGCCGGAATACCCGGCGTACGCGATCCGTGATGGCCAGGTCGCAGAGGCCGAGCTGGAAGTCGTGTGATGGGCGAGCCGGCTGCCTCGCCGCGGCTCGTGTGCCCCGGCTGCGGCGCCGCGTACGACAGCGAGGAGCGCTTCTGCGCTGCCTGCCGCCTGCCGCTGGTCCTGGACGCTCCCGATCTGCAGGTGAGCGACCGCCACGGCCGCGTCCGCAAGATCAAGCCGCAGCTGACCGAGGGACCACTGGTCACCGTGGCCCGCGCCGGCAACCAGCCCGAGGCTGAGTTCATCCAGGGGTTGCTGCTCGAGGAGGGGGTCCCCAGCCTGCTTCGCCGCAGCGCCGGCTTCGACGTGCCGGACTTCCTGGCCGCCGGGCCCCGGGACGTGCTGGTGGCGGCTTCCGGTGTGGACACAGCGCGTGAGGTCCTGCTGGCCGCCGAGATCATCTCGGCGCCGGCACCCGGCGGCTGGCGCACGCCGCCGGCTCGGCTCCTGGCCGGGCTGCTGATCGCCCTGGCGCTGGGAGCGCTGCTGGTGTGGCTGCTGTCCCAGGCGATTCACTGAGCGGCGAGGTTGAGCTGGAGCCGTTCGGGCCCCTGGCCGAATCCGGCCTGGTCGCCGTGGAGCGCGACGCCCGGGAGGTGCGGCGCTATCTGCTCGGGTCCTGAGCTCCGCTCCTGGGAGGCAGGGATTTCGCGTAGGCCACGCCTTGCGCGACCCATCGCTCGAGCTGCGCCCGGGTCTCCACGCCCTCCGGTTCGACTCTGAGCCAACCATCCATCGCCCGTCCGCGCATCACGAACGCCTCCGCGTGTGGCTCGGCCACGAGCGCTTCGGTCTGCTGTGGATCGATCCGAAGCAGAAGGCCACCCTGGTTAGAAGCCGCGACCGACATGTGTCCGCCGATCAGGAAGGCCAGGCCACCGAACATCTTCTGCTCCACCACGCCGGCCTGATCGGCGATCAGCTCTCGGATGCGGTTGGCCAGATCCTCGTCGTAGGCCATAGAGGGATTATCGCGCGGTGGCAACCTGCGGAACTTCGCCTCCGGAGATCGCTTTGCGTTCCCGGAAGTCCTCGGCTGCCCGAGTGAAGGGCGCCAGCGCCTCGGACCAGTGCCTCCTCGGGGTTTGCCGACGTGCCGGAGTACCTAGACGAATGATCGGGTTCTGCGGGTTTTCCCTCTCGGTCAAATGTCCAGGGGTCGACATAAGCACCAGCCCCCTAGTTCCTGTGACGGGGTGGACGGGTCCGCGGGTCTGGGGAGTTGCCGCGGGTCCGGCAAGGTCCCGATGACAGCTCCCCGATCTCAGAACCACCGCATCGTCTCTGCCCGGGCCCTCACCCGGTTATCGCCACGCGGCAGGCTGGGTCCGTCGCAGAGCGGACAGGCGCTGGTCTTGGCAACGGTGTCGATGCTGGTGGTCTTGCTGATGGCGGCGTTCGCGATCGATCTGGCCACGATGTACCAGCGGCACCATCAGGCGCAGGTCGCGGCTGACGCCGCGGCGCTGGGTGCCGCCAACTGCCTGATCAATGGCAAGAGCGCGAACCAGTGCACGTCGGTAACCGATACCGCTGACGCCGCCGCGGTGGCCACGGCGATCGCCCGGGCCAACGGCATGGTCCTGACCTCGACAACTCAGGTCAGCATCAACACGGCCTCCCACAGCGTCACCGTTCAGGCGGGGGAAACCCCGCCCGTGGATTTCGCGGGGCTCGTCGGGCTCAATCCATCGGTGACCGCCAGGTCAGTTGCCAGCTTCAGCCTTCCAGATCTCCCCTACGCAATCTTTGCCGGCAATACCAGTTGCACGGCCGGTTCGGGCATACAGATCCTCAGCAACGGAGGTGGGAGCGCAAATCTCAATGGGCTGTTCAGCGACGGTGTGATCAACAACAACGACAACAGCGGCTCGGCCAACTACTCCGGGGGCGCGTACGGCACCGGCGCCATACCACAGTGCGGTTCAGGAAGTGCTGGCGGGACCAACAGCTGGCAGACAAAGAACACAACCATCATCACCCAGGCCGAGAAGGCCTACCCCGTGCGGTACAGCGAGCCGGTCGTCGCCGGCTCGACGTACACCTCAGCCGAGCCGACCTCGGCTCCGGCCGTGACGCCGGGCACGTGCACGTTTGCCTCGAGCTACTTCTCCACCGACGGTGCCGGCATACACGCGATCTACTGGCCCGGCATCTACTGCGTGACCGACTCATCGGGCAACCTCGCCACCACCTACGGCGGTTCGAGTTGTGGCGGAACTGCGATCGACGACACCATATCCTCGATCTACGTCGGCCAGCTCGCAGGTGGTAGTGCGCCCAGCGGGGGGTTCGAGTTCGCCGGCCCTTGCGTAGTTGCCAACCAGTCCCTGTCTGGCAGCGTGACCCCCGTCAGCTCCTCGGCACCGATCATCTATGGAACCGCCCAGGCTGCCGCACCATGTCTGATGCCGACCACCAACCTCGTCAATCCCAGCGCGGCCGTCAGCTCCCCGGACAACATCTACCTGGCCGGCAACGACCTCAGCCTCAACGCGTCGATCTACGCCCCATGCGGAACCGTTGAGCTCAGCGGCAACACCAGTTACGCCGCGTTCATCGAAGCCGCGAACATCACGATCGACAAGAACGGCTTCAGCTCATGGACCGGCACCGGCCCGATCGGCGCCGCCGCCACAGACGGCCTCAGCGGCTAGATCAGGTCAGTTCATCTCGTCCAGTGCGCTTGACGGAGGCTCCGGCGGCGATTAGCTTCGGGGCCCGTGGCCATGAGGGCCACCCGAGCCGGAGTTCCACCGTGGTAGGTCAAATTAGCGCCGGACATGTTGCTGCTGGCCGGCTAGCCGGCCTGGGACCGCCGCCGTCAGGCCGTTTCTGGCTGGCGGCAGTGACCCTGCTGATGCTGATGGTTCCGGCCTCGGCCGGGGCGACCAACATCTATGTGTCCAACGGCAGCTCGGACACGATCTCTGGGTTCACCGTGAACACGAACGGGTCCCTGACTCAGGTCGGCTGCTCCGGCACCAACTGCCGGACTGGCGGCGGTCCGCAGGGCGTCGCCGTGACCCCGAACGGCAAGTTCCTCTACACGGTGAACGCCGATTCGAGCAACATCTCGGCGTTCAGGATCGGGTTGGTCGGTGCCATCCGACCGATCGCCTGCCGCGGGTCGAACTGCGCCACCGGCAGCGGGCCCTACTGGCTGGCGATCACGCCCGACGGCAGGTTTATGTACGTGGGCAACTACGAGGACACCAGGCTGTCGGCCTACCGGGTCAGACGCGATGGCTCGCTGAAGAGGATCCATTGCGGAGCCGGGTGTAACACGCCCCCCGGGGCCGAGGAACCCGCTATTACACCGAACGGCAGGTACCTCTACGTTCCGATCAGTGCCTCGGACAAGGTGATCCCCTACGCCATCCACAAGGACGGAAAGCTCTCATCGATGCCCTGTGGGAGCTGCATAACGCCTGGCCAGTACCCCTGGACGGCGGCGATCACCCCCAACGGCCGTTTCCTCTACACCACCTACTGGTTGTCGAACCTGGTGTCGGCCTTCCGCATCGGTTCGCACGGCACCCTGTCCCGGGTGAGCTGCGGTGGGTGCGCCACCGGGAACACCCCCTACGGGCTGGCCGTCGGTCCGAGCGGCCACCACGTCTACGTGGCCAATTTCGACAGCGGCACGATCTCGCCCTACACGATCAACCACAACGGATCGCTGACCCCTGCGCGCTGTACGCCGAGCAGCTGCGCGACCGGGTCGTTCCCGGTGGCTCTCACGATGTCCCCCAATGGAGACTTCCTGTATGCCGCCAGCGACGGCTCCAGCACGGTTTCTCCCTTCTCGGTGCGGGCCGGCGGAGTGCTCAGCCCAATCGCCTGCACTGGCGGGTGCAGTGGCCTCAACGGCCCGGAGTACGGACAGTCGATCGTGACCCGGCCTGATCAGGCTCCCAGGGCCTCGTTCAGCCACACCCGCCACGGCAAACGAGTCCGGTTTGACGCCCGCCGGTCGAAAGCCTCACCGGGACAGCTGGTGTCCACCTACCACTGGAACTTCGGCGACGGGCACCGGCTGACCACACACAAGGCCAAGGTGACCCACACCTACAGGACGGCCGGGAGCCACAAGGTCAGGCTCACGGTCACCGACGGGGCCGGTTGCTCCACCAAGCTCGTGTTCACGGGTCAGACCGCCTACTGCAACGGATCCACGGCCGCGCGCGTTTCCCACCACATCACGAGTTAGAGACCACCGTCAGCGCCGCCCGCCCGCCAGCCAGGCCAGGTGCGAGCGCCAGGCTCCCTCGGTGTGCACCAGCGCGCGCCCGCCGAACGCTCGACGTAGAGCGTCCCGCGGACCTCCGGCATGCAGGCGGCTGGCCAGCTGGATGACCGCCGCCTCACCCTGCTCGCGGGCCAGCAGGTCGATGACCGTTCCGCCAAGCACCGGAGCGTCGCGGGGTCCCGGGGGAAAGCTCGGGCGCCCGCCCTCCCGCAGGCGGCGGCCGATGGCCGCCCGGGAGTGGTCGGTCTCGCCCGAGAGCCAGCGCGAAGCTCCCTCCAAAAGCCAGCCCCAGCGCATGGCCATCACGGAGCGCAGCGGACCTCGCGCCCGGCGCAGCTCCTGATTGCATTCGGCGATCACTCTGAGGGTGTACAGCGACGCCGGCGTGAGCGCGAGCATCTGCGCCGAGCCCTCCACGCCTGACGCCCGTGCCCGCAGCGCCTCCGGCGACAGAACGTGGATCTCCCGGCGGCCGCTCCACCCGGTCACATACCTGCGCGCCGCCGGGGCAGCCAACCGCCACCGCAGGGGCATCAACGGCCGAGCCAGCACCAGCGACCCGGGCGTGTCGTGCAGGACGATCGCCAGATCGCCCACGGTGCGCGGGAACAGCTCGTCCAGCCGGTCGCGCGTGCGCTCCAGCAGATCCAGGACACCACCGGCATCGTCGGCCTGCTCGGATGAGTACCGGCAGCTGAACGAAGCCGAGCTCGACTCGACCCAGGGCATTTTCTCGCGGACGATTCAGGGACCGGGCCGGCGCCACGCGCCGACCCGAGCCCGGGAATCTGGTTCAGACGAGGACCGGCTGGCGGTCGGAGGCGATCGACGCGATCTCTTCGTAGGCCCGCTCGAACTCCTCGTCGGAGAGCACCGGTGTGCCCTCGAACGGGAGCTCGCGCGTGAGTTCCAGCCAGGAGCGGCAGCCGCCGTACTCGTCCCGCACCTTGACCGTGACCGGCCGGGGGATGCGGTAGGTGCGCAGCAGGATCACGTGGAGCGGATGGCGCCGCTTCCAGGCCAGCCGCTTCTCGGCGTAGTCGGTCGTCCACACGTAGAACGGCGACAGCGCATCCACGGCCCGCCGGTCGGTGACCGTGAAGTGGGCGGCCACCTCGGCCCAGGCGCGAATCCGCACCCGGTCGGGCTGGTTGATTTCGAGGTCGCGGAGCATCGCATGAGGTGACGGCTCGCCGTCACTCCAAACGCCCTCCTCCAGCGCCCGAGCCAGCTCGGGGCGGTGCGACTCGCGGACCAGATCGGTCCGCTGGTGGTCAAAAGTGGGATATAGAAAGAACCGGTCGTACTCGAGCTTGAAGTGCTTCTCGGGTTCGCGGATCCCGCCCTTACGAAGGGTCAGGAGCTGCTCACCCTCGGCGAGAGCCCGCACGGTCACGGCCCATTCTTTGAAAGCAATCGGCATGTATCAGGGGGAGATCGGGGTTTGGCGAGGCAGGCCCGGCGCGTGATTGGCAACCGCGGCACTGGGCTGGCCGTGATTCTAGGCGAGTTCTTCGAAATCCCCAAATGATCCTGCAAATCAGGGAGTTTTGGAAAGCTACAGGAGCGTTTTTATGTCGCCCGGAAGCCGGAGCAGAGGACCCGCATCCATGTGATCCGGCCCAGGTCCTCCTGGAAGTACGCCTGCTGCTCGACGACAAATGGTCCATCTGCGTTGCGGCCCCGGAACCGGTAGGCCACACGCCGGCGGTCGGCGACGGAGTCGGTCTGGATGGAGACGATCTCCTCCACCTCGTCGCTCTCCTCGAACCACTGCCGGAACACCTGGTCGACCAGCTGATCGGGATCCAAGGCCTCCCACGTACGTCCCGGCGTCAGCCCGCGAAAGTCGATCCGGTCGGCCAGCAATCCGCGGACTGAGGCAAAGTCCTTGCGCCCCAGTGCCTGGGCAAACGCGCGGCCGACATCCTGTTCAACCGAGGGCAGAGTCACAGAGCACCTTCCTTCCTCAGAGCTGAGAGCCCGTCTGGCGTTCCAGAGCGGTGATCAACGCGGCGAAGTCGTGCTCGCCATGACCGAGCTCGGAAGCCGTGGCCAGAATCCGTTCGGTTGCCTCTCCTGCCGGAAACTCGATGCCCGCCTCCCTGGCGGCCTCGAGGCACAGGCGAACGTCCTTGAGCATGTGGTCGGTCTTGAAGAATGCCCGGACCTCCTCACGACCGTCAGGCCCGGGCTTCATCAGCGTCGTGTAGTCATGGCGGCGCATCGGCTCGGCCTTCAGGGTGAGCATCGCCGATCCTCCCGACCCGGCCGCCATCACTTCAATCAGCGCGTCGAGGTCGGCACCGGCGGCCTGGGCCATCAGCAGGGCCTCGCCCAGCACGGCGGCGTTGCTGGCCGCGACGGCGTTGTTGATCACCTTGACCAGCTGACCCTGGCCCAGCGGCCCGGCGTGCACGATCAGCTCGCCCATCGCCTCGAGCACTGGGCGCACCCGCGCAAAGGCCTCATCGGGACCGCCGACCATGATCGTCAGCGTGCCGTCCTCGGCGCGCGGGGAGGAGCCCGTCACGGGCGCGTCCAGGAGGGTGAGCGAGCGCTCCTGTAGAGCGGCACCAATCCGGCGCGCCTCCTCGGGACCGATCGTGGAGCAGTCGACGAACGTCGTCCCCGGGGACGCCCCGGCCGCCGCGCCGTCCTCACCGAGGAGGATCGCCTCGACCTGGGGACCGTCGACCACCATCGAGACGACCACATCGACGTCGGTGGCGGCGGCCTGCGGGCTCGCCGCCACCTCCACGCCTGCGTGCGACGTCGCCAACTCCTCGGCACGCGCGGCCGTGCGGTTCCACACCGTCAGCTCGAAGTCCCCGGCGGCGAGGTTGGCGGCCATCCGGGAGCCCATGATGCCCAGACCCAAGAACGCGATTCGCATCGCCCCGACCTTACCGACGCTCGGGCTCGCCGTACCCGCCGCCGCCCGGCGTCTCGATCCGCAGCCGCTGCCCCGGCTCCAGCTGACCGATCGACTTGGCGGGCAGCTCACGCCCGTCGAGCAGGTTCCGGCCCCGGGCTCCAGGCTGGCCGCCGGCGGCGCCCGGCGGCGCGACGCGCCGGCGCTCGGTGATCAGCGAGTAGGTGAGCGGCGCCAGCGCCTGCACCTCCCGGATCACCCCGTCGCCGCCCCGGTGACGGCCGGCGCCGCCCGACCCCCGCCGCCGCTCGTAGCGCACCAGGCGCAGCGGGAACTCCAGCTCCAGTGCCTCGACCGGGGTGTTCAGCGTGTTGCTCATCGCCACGTGCACCCCCGAGGGACCGTCGGCGTCCGGGCAGGCACCCTGACCTCCGCCGATCGTCTCGTAGTAGACGACCTGGTCGCTGCCCAGCGTCAGGTTGTTCATCGTGCCCTGGCCCAGGGCATGTCCGAACGCGGCCAGCACGACATCGGCCACGCGGGAGGAGGTCTCCACGTTGCCGCCCACCACGGCCGCGGGGCGCCGCGCGTTGAGCAGCGAGCCCTCCGGGACGATCACCTCCACCGGCCGGTAGGCGCCGGCGCTGGCGGGGATGTCCGGATCGCTGAGCACGCGTACGGCGAAATAACAGGCCGATTGGGTCACGGCCAGCGGACAGTTGAGGTTGCCCTCGTGCTGGTCGGCCGAGCCGGAGAAGTCCAGGATCAGACGGTCCTGCTCGAGGCGAGCGCTCAGCTTGATCGGGAGATCCCCTTCACGGGCTTCGAGCACATCCTCGGCCGTGCGCATGCCGTCCTCCATGGCGGCCAGGCAGGCCCGGGTGCGGCGCTCCGCATAGTCGAGCACCGCTGCGAACGCCTCCCTCACGGCGCGATCGCCCAGTCGCGAGTGCAGTTCGCTCAACCGGCGCTCGCCCGTCCGGCACGCGGCCAGCTGTGCGCGCAGGTCGGCCCGCCGCTGGCCGGGTGCTCGCATCTGGCCGACGAGGTCCTGGATGCAGGAGTCGTTCAGCTCCCGCGGCTCGATCACCACTCCCTCATCAGACAGCGTGGTGGAGTCGGCCGGCATAGACCCCGGCGTCGGCCCGCCCACGTCGGCATGGTGAGCGCGGGCGGCGGCAAACGCCAGCAGGCGATCCTCCGCGAACACGGGGGTGATCACGGTGATGTCAGGAAGGTGGGTGCCGCCCCGATAGGGGTCGTTGAGGATGTAGGCGCGGCCGGGAGCGATGTCCAGATCGCGCACGGCAGCGACGGCGGCCGGCATCGCCCCCAGGTGCACGGGGATGTGCTCGGCCTGCATGACCATCTCGCCTCCGGCGTCGAACAGCGCGGTGGAGGCGTCGCGCCGTTCCTTGATGTTCGGCGAGTGGGCCGAGCGGATCAGGACCGCGCCCATCTCCTCGCAGGCCGCCCGCAGGGCGCCGGCCATCAGCTGCAGATCGACCGCATCCATCAGGCCGTCCGCCTGAGGTGGACAGTTCCGCCGGAGTCGTACGTACCCTCCCACAGGGGTGGGACCACCAGCGTCGACTCGGGCAGGCGGACGACCGCGGGTCCGGTGATCTTCTCGGCTTCAGGTGCCTCGGGCAGCTCAAGCGGCGGTGGCTCGAGGCGCGCGCTCACCCGGATCGTCACCAGCTCCAGGTCCCGGTCGGGATCGCGATATCCGTAGCGGGCCTCGTGCTCGGTCTCGAACGCCTCGCGCAGATCCTCCGGAGCCGCGCTGATCGCCAGCTCGAACGACTGTCCCCGGTAGCGGATCTCGTAGACGACGCTGACCGACGCGGGCTCGGCGCGCAGCTCCTGACTGGCCCGGGTGGTCAGCTCGTCCACTTGGCGGTTGATCGTCTCCGCGGTGAGGTCGGGACCGGTCAGCAGAACGCTCTGCTGCACGTCGCGGCGCTGAGGCGACACGACCAGCCCGAGCGCCGCCAGCACTCCCGACGCCCGCGGAACCAGGATCCGGTCAATGCCCAGCTGATCGGCGATATCCGTGGCGTGCAGCGGCCCGGCTCCTCCAAACGCCATCAGCGCGTAGCGCCGGGGATCGACACCGCGGTTGACCGTCACCACCCGCAGGGCCTGGGCCATCTCCGCGCAGGCCACCCGGCGGATGCCCTCGGCGCACGCGCGCTCGTCCAGGTCGATCTCCCGGGCCAGCCGGGCCACCGCCGCGTGGGCGGCCTCTGCGTCGAGCTGGACGCCGCCGGCCAGCGGGACCTGGGGATCCAGGTGGCCGAGCACCAGGTTGGCGTCGGTCACCGTGGGCTCGGTCCCCCCGCGGCCATAGCAGGCCGGGCCCGGGTCGGCCCCCGCCGAGCGGGGCCCGACCCGGAGCGCGCCCCCCGGATCCCGCCACGCGATCGAGCCACCTCCGGCGCCCACCGTGTGAATTGAGAGCATCGGCAAGGCCACCGGCCGGGGCGGGTCAGATCCGATCGCTCCCGAGGACTGCTCCTGAACCTGGCCACCGTCGACCACGCACACGTCGCACGAGGTGCCCCCCATGTCGAAGCAGAGGACGTCCGGACAGCCGGCGGCCCGGGCGGCAAACGCGGCCCCCGCCGCCCCGCCGGCGGGTCCGGAGAGGACGGTCAGAGCGGCGTGCTCGGCCGCCTGATCGAGGTCGATCAGCCCGCCCGCCGATTGCATGATCGAGGGGTCCGGCAGGCCCGCCTCGTCGCATCGGGAGCGCAGCTGGCGCAGGTAGCCGGCGAGCAGAGGCGAGAGGGCGGCGTCCACCTCGGTGGTGGCCGCCCGCTCGTACTCCCGAAACGTCCCGACCGTCTGATGGGATAAATGTCGGGAGACGTCCGGCGCGCGCTGCTGGAGGGCTTGCCCGAGGAGCTGCTCGTGCTCGGGGTGCCGGTAGGAGTGCAGGAGGACCACGGCCACCGACTCCGCTCCGGCGGCGGCCACCCGGTCGGCCAGAGCACGTGCGTCCTCTTCGGTCAGGGGCTCGAGCGGACCCTCCGGTCCCATCCGCTCGCGGGCGGCGAAACGCAGCTCTGCGGGCACGAGCGGCGCCGGCCCGGCGGCACACAGGCGGTACAGCTCGGCTCGGTTCTGCCGCGCCAGCTCCACCAGATCCGTGAAGCCCTCGGTGGCGATCAGCGCCGTCCGCGCGCTGCGCCCCTCGAGCAGCGCGTTGGTGGCCACCGTCATTCCGTGCGAGAAGGCGGTGATCTGCTCGGGGCGTGCGCGGGCCTTCTCCAGGAGGGCTTCGACGGCGCTCATCACGCCCTGGGACTGGTCCTTGGGCGTGGTCGGCGACTTGGCGGTGAAGATCTTGCCGTCGGTGGCCAGCACCGCATCGGTGAACGTGCCGCCGACGTCGACGCCCAGGAGCATTTGCGGCACGCTACACGCCGCCCGCGCACGCTACCCGGCGGGGCCGCGGAGCTCCGCGAATGCGGAGCTCTCACCTCTCAAGCAGATCAGGCGGCCGCGTACGCCGGGACCGCTTCCTCGGTCTCAGCCAGGTGCTGGTGCGAAGGGCAGTAGCCGTTGTGGGGCAGCGGCATCCGCTGACACGGCGTGCCCTTGCGGGTGCTGGCCCGGCACTGCAGCGGATTGCCGTAGGCGTCAAAGCCGTTCTGCGGACGGCTGCGCAGGAATTCGTCCGCGAAGCCGATGTACCGCTCGACCACCGCGAGCACCCGGCGCTGGGCGCACATCGGGAAGTAGATCCGGATATCGCAGAACAGGCTGCGTGCCGGACGGGCGAAGTAATGCCGGTCGGTGGCCAAACGCTCGATCGCCCCCTCACAGGCGCGCAGCACGCGCTCATGGTTGGCGTACGGGTTCTCGCTGTACGCGTCCTCAATGATGTCGCCGGCGAGTTCCCGGTAGATCGCCCTGCTGAAGCGGTACATCTCTGACCTCTCTCCTTTCGGCACCTTGCCGTCTGCCTCTGCGTCCGCGCGGGCAGTATTTCCACTCAAGGTGAATTCCCGACTGCGGGGATTATTAAGCACCTATTAAGTAGAAAATACGGACGCGAGTCCGTAGAAATTGCGGATTGTCTGAACGTCCGCGTTTTTGGCGAGATCCGGACCGGCGCGGGCGCTAGGCCTGCTCGATGCGGACCAGGTTGCCGGCGGGGTCCCGGACGGCGGCGTCGCGGGCGCCCCACGGCCGGCTGGCCGGCTCCTCCAGGACCTCGACGCCGGGAGCGCTGAGGATCCGCTCGAAGGTGGCATCGAGATCGTCGCTGCGGAAGTGGACGACGCGCAACTCGCCCTTGGCCAGCAGCGCGGCCAGCGCGTCCCCATCCTCCTGTGAGCGCCCGGCATGGGGCTGAGACAGAACGATCTGGATGTCGGGCTGGTCCTCGCTGCCGAGGACGATCCAGCGGAAGCCCTCCTGGGCGATCTCGCTGCGCACACTCAGGCCCAACCCGTCACGGTAGAAGCCCAGCGCCGCGTCGGGGTCGTCGACCAGGAT
This sequence comes from Solirubrobacteraceae bacterium, assembly GCA_035551795.1. Taxonomy (GTDB): domain Bacteria; phylum Actinomycetota; class Thermoleophilia; order Solirubrobacterales; family Solirubrobacteraceae; genus Palsa-465. Next base: position 14,397 of record DASZMP010000013.1, read on the forward strand.
GTGGACTGTGCTCAGTGAGATGGTCATGACGCGACCTTAGGCACCTCCGGCGGCGGGCGCTTCTTCAAAACTGCTCTTCTCCTCTGGCCCCCGCCCGGCCACTTTCCGCGGCCGGGTGAGGATCATCGTCTGGCACCCTGGGACTCCGCGCAGGGCGTCGTGGTCCCGGGCGCGGTAGGTCGAGGGCGGCTCGCCGACCAGCTCGGCGAAGCGGGCCGAGAACGAGCCCAGGCTCGTGCAGCCGACGGCGAAGCAGGTGTCGGTCACGCTCAGGTCGCCGCGGCGCAGCAGGGCCTTGGCGCGCTCGATCCTCCGGGTCATCAGATACGAGTACGGCGTCTCGGAGTACGCCTCGCGAAACCGGCGGCTGAAGTGCCCGGGCGACATCAGCGCCGTGCGGGCCAGCGCGGGCACGTTCAGGGGCTGGGCGTACTCGCGGTCCATCCGATCGCGGGCCCGGCGCAGCCGCCGGAGCTCGTCAAGGTCGGGACGCATCTGTCCCATTCTCCGCCGCCGCGCGGCAAACGGGACGGTTACAGCCATTCCGCGATCACCGGACCCTGGTTCCCAAGCAGCGTCACGTGCCGATCGGCGAAACCGGGATCGGGCTGCGGGAAGTCCCGGCGGCGGTGGGCGCCGCGGCTTTCGGTCCGGGCCAGCGCGCCGGAGGCGATCAGCCGGACGAGCGGGTGGGGGTTGCTCGTCAGCTGGCGCAGACCGGCGCCGTCGCGGGACAGCCCGGCGCCCAGCCACAGGGCTTCGCGGCTGGCGGGAGTCAGCTCGGGTGGGCGCCCGGCCGGCGGGAGGACCACGTCCGCGGCGGGCACCAGGGGCGCCTCCGACAGGGCCGCGGCGGCGGCGCGGGCGCCGAACACGAAGCATTCGGTCAGCGAGTTGGAGGCCAGCCGGTTGGCGCCGTGCAATCCCGTACAAGAACACTCGCCGACCGCGTACAGCCCCGGCAGCGTCGCGCGCCCGTGCAGATCGGTCGCGATCCCGCCCATCATGTAATGCGCGGCCGGAGCGACGGGAACCAGCTCGCGCTCCGGATCGATCCCGGCCCGCCGCAACGCGGCGACTACGTTTGGGAACAGCGCCGGGTTGACGTCGCGCATATCAAGGCTGACCGACGGCGCGCCCGTCAGCGCCATCTGCCGCTGAACCGCTCGCGCGACCTCGTCGCGCGGCGCGAGCTCATCGACGAACTGCCGCCCAGCGGCGTCGAGCAGGCGCGCGCCCTCGCCGCGAACCGCCTCGGTCACCAGGAACCCGTCGGCCCCGTTGGTGGCCGCAACCGCGGTCGGGTGAAACTGCACCAGCTCCAGGTCCGCCAGCGCCGCGCCCGCGGCGAACGCGAGCAGCAAACCACCGCCGACCGCGCCGACCGGGTTGGTCGTACGCGACCACAGGGCCGCCGCACCACCGGTGGCGAGCACCGTTGCACCGCCGGCGACGAGCCGCCCGTCGTCCAGCGCCAGCCCGACACAGCGCTCGCCCGCGACGAGCAACGCGACGGCGCGCGCGCCCTCGTGGACCTCGATCGACGGCTCCTCGGCGACCAGCGCGCTGAGCTGGCGGATCAGCCGCCGGCCGGTGGCCGCGCCGCCGGCGTGCACGATCCGCCGAGCGGAGTGGCCGCCCTCGAGCCCGAGCGCGAAGCGTCCGTGTCGATCGGCGTCGAACGACACCCCGAGCGCGGCCAGGTCCTCGACCGCCCCGGCGGCCTCGTCGGAGAGGACGCGCGCGGCCGACTCGCGCACCGCGCCGCGCCCGGCCCGAAGCGTGTCCTGGAGATGGAGCGCGGGGCTGTCGCCGTCAGCCAGGGCGGCGGCGAGGCCGCCCTGCGCCCAGTAGGTCGAGGACTCCGCGAGTGCCGTGGCGGAGATCAGCGTGACGCTGGTGCCCTGGCGCGCCGCGCGCAGGGCGGTGTAGAGGCCCGCGGCGCCCGCGCCGACCACGACAACCTGGGTCTCGAGCGGGTCCAATGGCAGTACGGTACTCGCGAATGGCGAGCGTGTTCCTGGAGCATCCCTCCTCGCTCGAGCACGACACCGGCTCGCATCCGGAGCAGCCGGCGAGGATCACCGCGATCGAGCACGAGCTGTCGGCACGTGGTTGGCTCGGGTTCGACCGACTCGCCTCTCCCGCGGTCGAGCGCGCAGTCCTGAGTGCCGTTCATCCGGAGCCGTACATCGCCGCGATCGAGCGCGTGTCGGCGGCCGGGGGCGGAGCGCTCGACCTCGACACGGTCGCGAGCGCAGGCTCGTTCAACGCCGCGCTGCACGCCGCCGGGGGGGCCGTGCGGATGGTCGAGCTGCTGCTCGACGGCGAGGCGCCGTATGGATTCAGCGCGCACCGGCCTCCCGGTCACCACGCCACGCCGACGCGAGCGATGGGCTTCTGCCTGTTCAACAGCGTCGCGGTCGCCGCGCGCTTTGCGCTCGACCGGCGCGGGCTCGAGCGGGTGATGATCCTCGATTGGGACGTGCACCACGGCAACGGGACCAACGACATCTTCCATCGCACCGAGCGGGTGCTGTTCGTCTCGATTCACGAGTCGCCGCTGTATCCCGGAACCGGTCCCGCCAGCGACGCCGGATCGGGCTCCGGGGAGGGGTTCACCGCCAACCTGCCGGTGCCTCCCGGATCGGGCGACGCGATCTACCGCTCGCTCGTGGAGCACGTGGCGGCGCCGCTGGTACACGCGTATGAGCCGCAGCTCGTGCTGGTCTCCGCCGGGTATGACGCCCACCGCGACGACCCGCTGGCGGATTGCACGGTGACCGAGGAGGGGTTCGCGGCGATCACGAGCTCGATCCGTGAAGCCTGCGCGTCGGTGGGAGCGCCGCTCGGCTGCGTGCTGGAGGGCGGGTACGCGCTTGGCGCGCTCGCGCGCTCGGTGGCGGCGACGATGGAGCAGCTGGCGGCGGATCCACCGGGGGAGCGGGACGACGACGTCGAGCTCGCGCCGCTCGCCCGCGACGCGCGGCAGCGGCTGGCTGGTTGGTGGCCGGTCCTGGCCGCGTAGCGGCGTCGTGGGCTAGGAGCCGCGGTTGGCCTGGATCGAGAGGCCGACCAGCGCGATCAGCAACGCGATCACGACGAGCGCGATCACCACGAGCATGACCGCGACCGGGATGCGCCAGTCGGGGGGGCGTCTGAGCATCGTCCGCGCGGCGCCGCATTGCAGGCACCACTCCTGATCGCGCGCCAGCGCGCCACCGCATCCCCGGCAGCGCTCGCTGGCGTCGGCCTCCTGGCTCAGAGTGCCCGTCCGCACCACGAGCAGTAGCGGTCGCCGGACCCGTGCACGGTCCCGCAGGCGGCGCAGGCGCCGCCGATCCCGGGCTCGCGGACCTCGCGCAGAGCGCGCCGCTCGCCCAGAGCGTGCTCGAGCGCGCGCAGCTCGCGCTCGGTTGCGGCGGCGCCTGCGAGCTTCGCCTGAACGAGCTCGGGGCGCTCCTCACCGAGGCGGTGCAGCTCGAGCACGAAGCCCCCGATGTCGCGTAGCTGCAGCTCGCGCAGCTTGCGCAGATACCGGGCACGCCGTCGCATCTGCGCGCGTCCCCTCAGTCCCGCGGCCGCGGGCACCGGCTGCGCGGGCGGGCCGCCGTTGCCCTGGGGCTGGGCGCGTGAATCCGGGCCGGGGGTGGGGGCCGGCGGCCCGAGGCGAATCCCGGCTGACGCGCGGCGGCGCTCGACGATCCGATCCAGCAGGCGGCTCATCGGCTCAGGCTAGGCCTTCAGCTGCCGCCACGCCTCGAGGACGCGCGCGGCCATCCGGTCGGTCGAGAACGGCTCGGCGTGGGAGCGGCCCGCGACGCGCGGATCGCCGGCCGCCAGGTGCGGCTCGAGCGCGGCGCGCCAGGCGGCCGCGTCGAACGGCGCGCAGTGCGTGCCGGCGACGCCGTCGAGCACCTGCGGAGCGATCCCCACCGGCGTCGCGAGCACGGGCACGTCGCACGCCAGCGCCTCGAGCACGGCCAGACCGAACCCCTCCCGATCGGAGGGCACGAGCACGGCGTTCGCCGCGTTGACCCACAGCGGTACCTGCGCCGGATCGATGCTCCCCAGCGACAGGAGCGGCACCTCGCCGGCGACTGCAGCGGCGCGATCGTGGCGCTTCTCGGGCCGGCGTGGATCGGCCGCGAACAACAGGTAGGGCCCGTCCGGGTCAAGGCCGAGCCGCTCCCGCGCCTGCGTCCGGGCAAGCGGCCTGAAGCGGTGCAGATCGACGCCCGCGGGAAGCACCGCGGTGCTCGCGCGCAGCGCCCATCGCGGCACCTCGTCGAGCAGCGGCTCAGAGACCGCCGCGACCAGTCTCAGGAACGGCAGGGCGGCGAGCGTGAGGACGCGCGAGCGGGGATGCGCCAGGTCGGTGCCGTGCAGCGTCACCGCGTGGGCGCCGCCACGCGCGGCCAGCGCCGGCCATGCGCTCAGTCCGAAGTGTGCGTGGACGACGTCGAACCGCCCCTGATCGCGG
>DASZMP010000014.1:0-14455 GCA_035551795.1 Solirubrobacteraceae bacterium
GACGAACTCCTCCGGGTAGTAGGCCATGTTGCGGCTGGTGCGCACCACCTCGACGTCTTCGCCGAGCACGCCCTCTCGCAGGTAGTGCTTGATCGTGCCGGCGCTCACCCCGGAGCGCTCGGCCAGCTCGCTCATCCTGAGGAGGCCGTTCGTGGCGGTCATCGGACCGGCGCGGAGATCCCGAGCATCCGCCGGGCTTCGCCCACCGTGGCCGGCCGGCGTCCGACGTCTTCAGTCATCTGGCGCGCCTTGGCGATCAGTTCCCCATTGGACCCGGCGACGCTGCCGTCCGGGAGGTAGAAATTGTCCTCCAGGCCGACCCGAATCGATCCTCCCAGGGTTAGTGCAGAGGCAACGATCAGCCATTGGATGCGGCCGATGCCGATCACCCCCCAGTGATGAGGCCCGGCGGGCATGTTTCGGGCCATCGCCTCCAGGTTCAGCACGGTGGCGGGCACGCCACCGAGCACCCCCATCACGAAGTCCGCATGCAGCGGTGCCTCCAGCAGCCCCATGTCGACCAGCGGATCCAGCGAGGCCACGTGGCCAACGTCGAAGCACTCGTGCTCAGGCTTGATCCCGAGCCGCCTCATCGCCTCGAGCAACTCGATGATCTCGTCGAACGGGTTGGCGAACACGAACTGGAAGACGAAGTCCTGGCGCCGCTTGGAGTACTTGGCGTAGTTCAGCGAGCCCATGTTGAGCGCCGCCACCTCAGGGCGGCAGGCCTCCAGGTAGGCGACGCGCTTGTCCACCGACACGCCGACCGTGCCCGTGGAGAAGTTGATGATGGCGGCGTCGCCCACCTCGGACACGATCGCGTCGCGGATCGCCTGGAAGTCCTGCACCTCAAATGACGGGGTGCCGTCCGGTGTCCGGGCGTGGATGTGGATGTGCACCCCGCCCTCGTCGACGATCCGCCGCGCCTCGGCGCCGTACTCGGCGGGCGTGTACGGGATCGCCGGGCACTGGTCTCGGTTGGCCAGCGCCCCGGAGATCGCGCAGGTGATGACGACCGGATCCTCGACGCTCATCGAAACCCTCGCTCAAGGGCCCCGCTGAACGCGACTCTGGGAGAGAAACTTGTCGTAGTGACAAGAAACGCTCCCAGAGTTGCCGGAGCGCGAACGGTCATACCGGCACCACGCCGTTTCGCTTCCAGGGCCGCTCCACGCGCTTGGAGGCCGCCATCTCCAGCGCCCGGCAGATCGTCGCCCGCGTCTGGCGGGGATCGATCACATCGTCGACCATGTCGTTGCCGGCGGCGATGTAGACGTCGATGATCTTGCGGAAGTTCTCGATCAGCTCCGCGCGTTTGGCCGCCGGGTCGTCGGCCTCCTGCACCTGCTTGCGGAAGATGATCTCGACCGCCCCCTCGGCGCCCATCACGCTGATCTCGGCCGAGGGCCAGGCGACGATCAGGTCGGGCTCGTAGGCCCGCCCGCACATCACGTAGTAGCCGGCGCCGTAGGCCTTGCGCAGGATCACCGTGATCTTGGGCACCGTGGCGTTGGCCGTCGCGTAGAGCATCTTGGCCCCGTGGCGGATGATGCCCGCCTCCTCGACCTTGGTGCCGACCATGAACCCGGGCACGTCCATCAGATAGACGAGGGGGATCCCGTAGGCGTTGCACAGGTTGATGAACCGGGCGGCCTTGTCGGCCGAGTCGTTGTCGAGGATGCCGCCCAGCTGCCGGGGCTGATTGGCCACGATCCCGGCCGGCCGGCCGTCGAACCGGGCCAGGCAGGTGATGATCGTCTTGGCCCACTGGGGCTTGAGGTCGAAGTAGACGCCGTCGTCGACGATCCGCCGGATCACCTCGTACATGTCGTGGGGCTTGCGGTTGGACTCCGGCAGGACATCGAGCAGCTCCTCATCGCCGCGGTCGATCGGATCGGCGGACTGCACGACCGGCGCCGGCTCCTCGCAGCTGGACGGGAAGTAACTCAAGTAGTCCTTGATCGCCTGGATGCACGCGGGATCGTCGGGCACCTCCAGATCGCCGACCCCGGACCTGCGGCAGTGCACACGGCTGCCGCCCAGCTCCTCCTGGGTGACGTCCTCGCCGATCGCCGCCCGCACCAGATGCGGTCCGGCCAGCGCCATCGACCCCCGGCCGCGCACCATCGGTACGAAATCGGCCAGGCCGGGGATGTAGGCGGTCCCCGCCGCGCAGGGTCCCATCAGAGCGGCGACCTGTGGGATTACGCCGCTCATCACGACCTCCTCTCGGAACAGGTGCCCGGAGCCGGCGAACAGCGATCCGACGGCCTCCTGGATCCGGGCGCCCGCCGAGTCGAGCAGCCAGATCATCGGGATCCGCTTGGTGACGGCGAGCTCCCGCAGGCGGCCCACCTTCAGCTCACCCGTCATCCCCATCGAGCCGGCCATCACGGTGAAGTCGTAGGCGGCCACCGCCACCAGCCGACCCTGGCACTTCCCATACCCGGTGATCACTCCGTCGGCCGGGGCCTCCCGGCCGGCCATCGCGGCCTGGGAGAAATGGGGTCGGCCATGGATGCCCAGCTCGACCCAGGTGCCCTCGTCGATCAGCAGGGCCAGCCGCTCCCGCGCCGTCAGCTTGCCGGCCTCGTGCTGCTTGGCGATCTTCTCCTCGCCGCCGCCCCGTTTGATCTGCTCGCGCCGGCGCGCGAGATCCTCGGCCAGCGGCCGGAGCAGGCTGCTCATGCTCCCGCCTCGCGCAACGATGCCAGCGACCGGCGCTGGTGTCCGCCGGCGTCGAAGTTGTCCGGACTCAGCCAGGCCGCGAACGCGCTTCGCACGGGCGGCCACCGGCGGTCGGTGATCGCATACCAGGCGGTATCCCGGCTGCGGCCCTTCACCACCATGTGCTGCTCGAAGACGCCCTCGAACGCGAATCCGAAACGCTCGGCTGCCCGGCGCGACGCCTGATTCAAAGCGTTGCACTTCCACTCCAGGCGGCGATAGCCGAGCTCGTCGAAGGCGTGACGGGCCAGCAGGTAGATGACCTCGGTGGACGCGGCGGTGCGCTGCAGCGGCACCCCGAACCAGATGTTCCCGATCTCGATCACGCCGTGCTCGGGCGTGATCCTCAGGAAGGAGACGATGCCCTGGGGATCACCCTCGGGCTCGCGCAGGACCGTGTAGAAGAACGGATCCTCGGAGGTGGCGCTGCGCTCCAGCGCCGCCCGGAGGGCCGCGACGTCCTCGTACGGGCCGTCGAACATGTAGGTCCAGATCGCGGGGTCGCCGGCGGGCGGATGCGATACGGCGAACAGGCGCTCGGCGTCACGCGCGGGATCGACCGGCACCAGGTTTACCAAGCGGCCCCGGAGCGGGGCGCGATCCAGGGACCGGGGCGGATGGAAGTCGAGCGGTTCGCCCAGCTCCCCGGGCTGGCCGGCCAGGGGAGCTGAACTCAGCGTCCCTTCCACTGCGGGTCCCGTTTCTCGAAGAACGCGCTGACACCCTCGGCGATGTCCTCGGTGGTGAAGGCCAGGCCGAGCTGGCCACGCAGGTAGTCCAGGGCATCGACCAGCCCCATATCGAGCTGGCGCCACATGGCGTCCTTGCCCAGCCGCATCATCAGCGGCGATTTGGCGGCCAGCTTCTCGGCCCAGTCGGCCACCGCGGCGTCGAACTCATCCGCGCCCACCACCCGGTTGACGATGCCGATCCGCTCGGCCTCCGCCGCCGAGATCTGCTCCCCCAGCAGGAGTAGCTCGCTGCACTTCTTGCGCGGGACGTTGCGGTAGATCAGCGCCATGATCATGAACGGGAACACGCCGACGTTGATCTCGGGCGTCCCGAAGCGAGCGTCCTCGGAGGCGATGATCAGATCGCAGGCCAGCGCCAGGCCGAGCCCGCCGGCCAGCACGTGCCCGCCCGCGGCACACAGCGAGGGCTTGCCGAGCTCCCCCAGCAGCCGGAAGATGCTCGGGAGCAGGTCGATCCCGTGGTACTTCTCCACGGGTGACTCATCGCCGCTGAAGCCGGCCAGGTTGGCCCCCGAGGAGAACACCCGCTCGTGGGTGGAGGTGATGACCACCACCCGCACCGCATCGTCATGGCGCGCCTCGAGCAGCGCGTCGCGCAGGTCTGTGAGGAGCTCCGTCGACAGGGCGTTGCGGGTGTCCGGCTGGTCAAGGGCGATCGTGGCCACGCCGCCAGGGGTCACGTCGTAGCGCAGGGTGGCGAAGGGCATCGCGGCGCAAGCCTACCGATCTGTAGCGACAGTAAGAAGTAGGAAGCACTACTGTTCACTTTTGACCACCGTCCGGAGGGAGCGAAATGGCCGCCGCAGATGTGCTGAAGCCCGACCACGCCACGCAGCGCAGGCACTTCATCTTCACCGATGAGCACGAACAGCTGCGGGAGTCGATCCGCCGGTTCGTCATCAAGGAGCTTCAACCCCACGCCGAGGAGTGGGAGGAGACGACGTTCCCGAACTGGGTGTTTCAGCGGATGGGCGAGCTGGGCTTCCTGGGCCTGGACAAGCCGGTGCAGTACGGCGGCCAGGGCGGCGACTACTACACCTCGCTGGTCCTGGCCGAGGAGATCGGGCACTCGCGCTCCGGCGGCCTGGCCATGGGGCTGGCCGTCCACACCGACATGGCGATGCCCCCGATCCTGGCCTTCGGGACCGAGGAGCAAAAGCAGGAGTGGGTGGTTCCGGCGATCGCGGGCAGGAAGATCCTGTGTCTGGGGATCACCGAGCCCGACGCTGGTTCGGACGTGTCCGGGATCAAGACACGCGCCGTGTACGACGAGGTCAACCACGAATACGTGATCAACGGTTCCAAGACGTACATCACCAACGGCCATCGGGCCGACGCGATCGTGCTCGTGACCAAGACGGACCAGAATTCAACCCCGCCCACCCACGACGGATTCACGCTGTTCCTGGTGCCCATGGACCTACCCGGCGTGGTCCGCGAGAAGCGCCTCGAGAAACTCGGCATGCATGCCTCGGACACGGCGCTGCTGGCCTTCCAGGACGTTCGCGTTCCCGAGTCGGCCGTCCTCGGCCAGATCGGCAAGGGCTTCTACCACATCATGTGGGAGCTTCAGGGCGAACGCCTGATCGGCGCCGCCGGCTGCGTGGCCGGCGCCCAGCGCGTGTTCGACCAGACGCTCCAGTACGCCAAGGAGCGGCGGGCGTTCGGCCGCCAGATCGGCCACTTCCAGGTGATCCGCCACAAGTTCGCCGAGATGGCCACCAAGATCGAGACCGGGCGGCAGATGGTCTACACGACCGCCTGGCGGTTTCAGAACGGCGAGTACCCGGTTCGCGAGATCTCGATGGCCAAGCTGTACACCGCGCGGATGGCCGTGGAGGTGGCAGACGAATGCATTCAGATCCACGGCGGCGCGGGCTACATGAAGGAGTACGGCGTTGAACGCGCCTGGCGTGACCTGCGCCTGAACCGGATCGGGGCCGGCACGGACGAGATCATGCTGGACGTGATCGGCCGCTCCTACGGGTTGTAGCCCTGGAGCACTGGCGCTGCCGGCCGTGACCGGCATGGCCGGCAGCGCTGTGACGCCCGCCGCGCGCGTGGGAAGATCAATGCCGGTGGATTCGATCCGAGGAAAGCTGCTGATCGCGGGGCCCACGCTCGGCGACCCCAACTTCTGGCGCACCGTCGTGCTGGTGGTGGAGCACAACGAGGAGGGGGCGATGGGCCTGGTGCTCAACCGGCCCTCCGAGACGACCGTCGGCGAGGCGGTGCCTCAGCTGGCCGAGCTCGTCGATCCTGGCGACGACGTGCTGGTCGGTGGTCCGGTGCAGCAGTCCGGAGTGATCGTGCTGGCCGAGTTCGAGGACCCGGCCGAGGCGGCGATGATCGCGTTCGAGCACGTGGGGATCGTGGGCACGACCTCAGAGGTCATCGAGCATCCGGCGGGCGTCCGCGCCGCCCGGGCCTTCGCTGGGCATGCCGGATGGGGCCCGGGTCAGCTGGACGACGAGGTGCAGCGGGGCGACTGGATCGTCGAGCCGGCTCGGCGCAATGACGCGTTCGCGGCCGAACCCGCCGAGCTCTGGCCTGACGTTCTGACCCGCAAGGGCGGCAGCTACGCACTGATCGCCCGGATGCCGGCAGATCCGTCGCTGAACTGAATCGCCGGGACGTGATCGCGGAACCCGTCGGCACACCAGGGCTTAGACTCGAACCATGAAGGTCGTCAAGCCAGGGGAGGACCGGGACGTCCCGCGCGGCGTGGTCGGAGGCGCGGAGATCTCTCAGGTCACCGCCGGAGCATCCAACATCTACATGGGCATCTTCCGGGTGCCACCGGCCGCGCGGTCGCGGCCGCACTACCACGAGAACTGCGAGAGCGCCTGCTACATGCTGTCCGGGCAGATGATCGTCCGCTGGGGCGATCACCTGGAGCAGGGGATCGCCCTGGAGCCCGGGGACATGCTGTACGTGCCACCCCGGGAGACTCATATTCTGGAAAACCCCTCCGATAGCGTGCCCGCCGAGTACGTGGTGGCCCGCGACTCACCCACCGAGGACGCCGTGGTGGTTCCTTGGGCTGACGAGGGATGACGTCCGAGACGTTCGCCGGAACGCGCGGCCGGAAGATCCACTGGACGAGCTGGGAGCCGGCTGACCCTGGGTCAGCCGGTGGCATCATCGCCATCGTCCACGGCTTCGGCGAGCACAGCGGCCGCTACGACCATGTGGCCGACCGGCTCGCCCGCGATGGCTGGGCCGTGGTCGCGCTCGACCATCATGGCCACGGACGCTCGGAGGGCCCGCGCGGCCGGATCTCGTTCCCCGAGGCGGTGGCCGACATCGACCGTCTGGTCGATCTCGCCGTCGAGCGCCGACCCGGCCTGCCGGTGGTGTTGCTGGGCCACAGCATGGGCGGGGCGCTGGCGCTCCGCTATGCGCTGGCCCACCCGGACCGCCTGTCCGGCCTGATCGTGTCCGGTCCGCTCGTGCAGGTGGAGGGGCGGGCCGCCGCGCAGCTGCTGGGACGGGTGCTGGGGCGGCTGGTCCCCAACCTCCCCCTGGCCCGTCTTGACCCGAACCTGATCAGCCGGGATCCCGACGTGGTACGTGCCTACATCGAGGATCCGCTGGTGTTCCATCAGCCGCTGCCGGCCGCGACCGTTTCCGAGTTCCTGCGCTATGCCGCGACGCTGCCCGGCGAGGTCGACCGTGTCCGTCTGCCCACGCTGCTCATGTACGGCACCGAGGACGGGCTCTGCTCCCCGCAGGGAGCCGTGCTCGTCTCCCAGCGAATCGGCGCCACCGACCTGACCACGAAGCCTTACGACGGCCTGTACCACGAGATCCTCAACGAACCGGAGCGCGAGCGGGTGCTGGACGATGTGTGCGGCTGGCTGGCCGCACACTCCGCCCACTCAGCCCAGACCGTCAGCGGCTGAGCGAGCCCAGGTCCAGGCGCGCGCCGCTGAAGTACGCGCCGGCGGGCGACAGGAGATAGGCCACCACGGCAGCCAGATCCTCCAGCTCGGCGGCCGCGCCGGGCACCAGCGTCACCGCGGTCACAGAATGGCGCGCCCACTCCACCGAGAGCGTGCGGGCCAGATTCTCGAGCGCCGCCGCAGCCGCCCCTGCGCCGGTGCGGGTGCCATCGGCGGGAGCGATGAACAGGATGCGCCCGCCCTGCCCGCGCGGGATGAAACCCTCGACGGCCACGGCCAGGACCAGCGCCCACACCCCATCGAGGAGATCCAGGAGCGGTTCGGCGCTCTCGGCGCCCGGCTCGCCCTCCGGGGGCGACCAGGCCGAGCAGTCGAGGACCAGGGCATCCGCGCCGCCGGCCAACCGCGTCTCGCGCTCCTCGGGCCGGCAGATCTCCGCCCCGAGGCGCCGCAGCGCTTCGGCCAGACGCCCGTCGGGCGTGGAACCGGGGCGGTCCATCAGCACGGCCAGCCCGTCCAACAGGCCGGATCGCAGAACCTCGCTCATCCGCGGAGAGGCTATAGATCGGCCTGACCGGCGCCGGTAGCATCGCCCTCACCATCACCGGAAGAGGAGCCGATCGATGAGCACGTCCTACGCCTCGGGAATCAGCGGGCTGCCGCTGCTCTCCGACACCATCGGGCAGAACCTGGAGAACACCGCCGCCCGGCTGCCCGATCACGAGGCGCTGGTCTCCTGCCATCAGGGGGTCCGGCTCACCTACGCGCAGTTCAACCAGGCAGTCGACGCGCTGGCCACCGGCCTGCACGGCGCCGGGCTGGGTAAGGGCGACCGAGTGGGCGTGTGGAGCCCCAACCGGGCCGAGTGGACCGTGGTCCAGTACGCCACGGCCAAGCTCGGGTTGATCCTGGTGAACATCAACCCGGCCTACCGGACCAGCGAGCTCCAGTACGTGCTCGGGCAGTCCGGTTGCCGCTGGCTGTTCGCCGCCTCGGAGTTCAAGGGCACGGACTTCGAGGCGATGGTCGCCGATGTGCGAACCGATGTGCCCGGCCTGGAGCGGGCGGTGTTCTTCGGCAGCCCCGAATGGGATGAGCTGGCCGGGACGGAGCCTGACGGCGACCTGCTGCGCCGGGCGAGGTCCGGGCTGGACTTCGACGACCCGATCAACATCCAGTACACCAGCGGCACCACCGGCTTTCCCAAGGGCGCCACCCTCACCCACCACAACATCCTCAACAACGGCTACTTCCTCGGTGCGATGCTGCAGTACGGCGAGCGCGATCGCATCTGCATCCCGGTGCCGCTGTACCACTGCTTCGGGATGGTGATCGGCAACCTGTCGGCCACCTCGAGCGGTGCGTGCATCGTCTATCCGGCCGAGGCGTTCGATCCCGAGGCGACGCTGCGAGCCTGCGCGCAGGAGCGCTGCACGAGCCTGTACGGAGTACCGACGATGTTCATCGCCCAGCTGGGCCATCCCAGGTTCGCCGAGTACGACCTGAGCTCGCTTCGCACCGGCATCATGGCCGGCTCGCCCTGTCCGATCGAGGTGATGCGCCAGGTGGCCTCGGAGATGGGAATCGACGAGATCTCGATTGCCTTCGGGATGACCGAGACCTCACCGGTGACCACCGTGGTGCGCTCCGATGACACCCTGGAGCACCGGTGCGCCACCGTCGGCCAGGTGATGCCCCATACGGAGATCAAGATCGTCGCGGTGGGTGGGGAAAGATCTGGGCTGGTGCAGCCTCGGGGCGAGGCTGGGGAATTTCTGGCCCGCGGGTACCCGGTGATGCTCGGTTACTGGAACGACCCGGAGCGGACCGCCGAGGCGATCGACGCCGCCGGCTGGATGCACACCGGTGACCTGGCCACGATCGACGACGAGGGATACGTCCGGGTGGTCGGGCGGATCAAGGACATGATCATCCGCGGCGGCGAGAATATTTACCCACGGGAGATCGAGGAGTTCCTCTATACCCACCCCGGCATCGCCGACGTGCAGGTGATCGGCGTGCCGGACGCCAAGTACGGCGAGCAGCTGATGGCGTGGGTGGTGCCGCGCTCCGGCAGCTCGCTGACCGAGGACGACGTGCGCGAGTTCTGCCGGGCGCAGATCGCCCACTACAAGGTGCCGCGCCACATCAAGTTCGTGGACGGCTTCCCGATGACGGTCACCGGCAAGGTGCAGAAGTTCAAGATGCGCGAGACGGCTATCTCCGAGCTGGGTCTGGAGCAGGCGGCGGCGATCGCTACCGCTTGACCGGAACACGTCCGGGGCGTTCGTCCGCGGACCCGGGTGCGGGCGCCGGCGGGCGCCCCATCTCGAACCGCAGCTGACGCTCACGAGCCCGCTCGGCCAGCTTGCGCGTTGTCGCCTTGGCGCCCAGCTCGGTCATCTCGGCGTGCATGGCCTGGATGCGCGAGAGGATCTCGTCCGCCGCCCGCTGCTGCTGCTCACGCGTAGAGGACTCCACGGGATCGAAGGCCAACGGCGGGCCGTACTGAATGACCACTCGAGGAAGCCGCCCACGCTTCCAGTTGCGGACCTGATGGGAGCCGAGGATGGCCACCGGCACGACGGGCGCACCGGACTCCAGGGCCAGCCGCCCGATCCCCGGCCTGGCCTCCGTCCCCACCGTTCCGGTCCGTGACCGCCCACCCTCGACGTACATCCCGACCACGCCGCCGCGTTCGAGAATCTTGAACGCCGACACGAACGCGTCCTCGTCGTGGTGGCCGCGGCGCACCGGGAACACGCCGCCGTGCGTGTACACCCAGGACAGCGGCCCCCGCCCGAACATCTGCGACTTGGCCATGAACTGGATGTGCCGGCGCACGAACGCCCCGCAGAAGAAGTGGTCCATGAACGAGGCGTGGTTGGGAGCCATGATCACCGCCCCGTCCGGCACGAGCTCGGAGCCGAAGCCGCGCGCGCGGAAAAGGAGCAGCGCGTTCAGCATCGTCAGCACGCGCACGACCTCGTAGATCCACTCCGGTCCGTGGTCACGGACACGCTCGTGGTAGACGGTGAACGCCTCGGACGGCCGCGGGTCCTTGTAGACCTGAGCCTTGATCTTGGCGTCGTCGGCCATGTGCAGTCTGGATCAGCCGGTCAGCGGGAGGACGAGAGTCGGCCTCTCGATCTCGTGGTTGGCCCGGGTGGGCACCACGGCCGTGGCCACCGCGAAGAACTCGATCACGTGCGACCCCCACCCGTGCGAGGCCTGCTTGAGCTGCACCCCGACCAGCCCGCCGGCCTGGACCCCATCGGCCTCGGCCTGCATCCGGCCCATGGCCAGCTCGCGCGCCTCGTACAGCGCCTGGGTGAAGTTGGTCATCTCGACGTTGCGCCCGACCTGGCGCAGCGAGGCCATCATGCCCTGGCGCCCTACGTGGTAGACGCAGTTGCCCATCACCAGCCCGACCGGGCGGTAGCCGGCCCGGAGCAGCGTGGAGAAGTCCTGGCCGCTGAGGTCCGAGGTGAACGGACGGCCGCCGGGGGCGCGGTGCAGCTCGCCGCCCTGGTGCTTGACCGCCGTGCCCACGGCGATGAACTCGGCCAGATCAGCGCCCCAGTCATAGCGGCCGATCGTCAGACGGACGCCGACGATCCCGTCGCCACCCAACTGGTCGGCCTCCTCCTCCATGCGGGTCATGGCCAGCTCCCGGGCGTGGTACATGGCCTGCGTGAGCACGGTCATCTCCACGCTCTGGTTCCACATGGCCTGCTGGAAGCCGATGTGGTAGATCGAGCTGCCGAGCACCAGCCCGAGCGGCTCGAACCCGGCCTCCTTGACGAGCAGGAACTCGTTGACAGAGAGATCGGATGTGAAGAAGCCGCGCTCGATGTCGTGCTTCATCCGCTCCAGGCGCTCGCGGCCCGACTCGGGCAGACCCTCCAGTGACCCGGCGCGGTACTCGCCGCCCTGCGCGGCCTGCGGGGACACCGCAGCGGCGCCCGGCGCCGCGGCCTGGTCGCCCTGATCGGGCGAGTCGTCTCGTTTCAGGAATCCCATGTCTCTCCGATCATTGGTGTCGTCCCCTCAACCCAGAAGAAGTCTTTCCAGCGCCTCGCGGGTCTGCCCGTTCTGCTCAGCCTGCTGACTCAGAGCGCGCGACAGCACGTCGATCCAGGCGTCGATGCTGATGCTCTCGGTGCTCAGCGTGATCCCGCCCGAGACGCGGGCGCGCTTGGCCTCCACCCGACCGGCGCCCCGGGCGTAGCCGAGCTCCAGCCGCTCACCCCCCAGGTCGACCACGATCTTGCCCACGGGCTTGGGCCCGAACATCCGGCCCCTCAGGCGGGACACCGATACCGAGCCGGGCAGTGTCGATTCGAGCTTGGTGGCCAGGCTCTCCATGAATGTCGCCACGTCGCCGGCATCGGCACGCAGCGAGGCCGCCACCAGCTCGAACCCGGGCCCACGCTCTGTCTCGGATCCCACAGAAGCGAAGGCTACTGGTCCCAACCACGCGCGCGATCAACGGCTCGGGCCCACTGACGCAGAAGCGCCTGGCGCTCATCCTGATCCATGCGCGGCTCGAACCGACGGCGCTCACGCCAGCCGCTGGCCACGTCGTCGATCGTCCACTGCCCGATGCCCACGCCGGCCAGGAAGGCGGCGCCCAGCGAGGTGGTCTCGGGCACCTCCGGCAGCACGACCGGCACTCCGAGCAGGTCGGCCTGGAACTGCATGAGCCACGAGTTGACGCTGGCTCCTCCGTCGGCCCGCAACTGGCTGAGCGAGTGCTCCCCGGCCGCCTCCATCGCGCGGACCGCGTCGACCGTCTGGTAGGCCATCGCCTCGAGCGTGGCTCGGGCCAGATGCGCCCGCGTGGTTCCCCGGGTCAAGCCGACGATCGTGCCCCGGGCGTACGGGTCCCAGTGAGGGGAGCCCAGACCGGTCAGCGCGGGCACGAAGTACACGCCGTCGTTGGACTCAAGCGACGCCGCCAGGTCCTCGGTCTCGTCGGCGCGCTGGATGATCCCGAGCCCGTCGCGCAGCCACTGCACGCCCGCCCCGGTCACGAAGATCGAGGCCTCCAGCGCGTAGCTCAGCCGTGGCCCGATCCCCCAGGCGATCGTGCTCAGCAGCCCGTCGGCCGGCGCCGGCGCGGAGTAACCGTGGTTGATCAGCACGAACGACCCGGTCCCGTAGGTGTTCTTGCCCAGACCCGGGTCGACACAGGCCTGCCCGAACAGGGCCGCCTGTTGGTCTCCGGCCACGCCGGCTATGGGCACGGCGTGGCCGGCCAGAGCGTCGCTGCTCGTCGTGGCCAGGACTCCGCAGCTGGGGCGGATCTCCGGGAGACGCACCCCGCCCACGCCCAGCAGATCCATCAGCTCCTCGTCCCATGCGCCCCGGCGGATGTCGCACAGCATCGTGCGAGAAGCATTGGTCTGATCGGTGACCAGCTCGCCCGTGAGCTTGTAGATCACCCAGCTGTCGATCGTGCCGAACACGGCACCGCCCGCCCGGGCGCGTTCCCTCAGGCCGTCCACGTTGTCCAGCAGCCAGGCAATCTTGGTGGCGGAGAAGTAGGGGTCCAGCACGAGACCGGTTCGCTCCCGGATCAGCGGCTCGTGACCCTGTTCACGCAGTTCGCGGCAGCGGTCGGCGGTCCGCCTGTCCTGCCAGACGATCGCGTGGTGGAGCGGCTCGCCGGAGTCCGGATCCCAGACGCAGACGGTCTCTCGCTGGTTGGTGATCCCCACCGCCTCGAGCTCGCCCGGCCGCAGCCCGGCGTCGTCGAGCGCCTCAGCGGCCACCGCCTGGGTGACCTGCCAGATCTCGTCCAGATCGTGCTCCACCCATCCCGGACGGGGAAAGATCTGACGGAACTCGCGCGACGCTCGGCCGACCGGCTCGGCCTGCTCGTCGAACACCAGACACGTGGTGCCGGTGGTGCCCTGGTCGATGGCCAGGATCAAATGGCGCCGCGACCAGCCAGGACGGCCGCCACGCCGGCGGCCAGCACGACGATCGTCAAGGCGAAGGGCGTCGGTATCCACATCCAGGATCGGCGGGACCGACTACTCCGTCGCCTGGCCCACTGGCGACGAGTGCACGAGCTCACAAACGGACTCGAGTTACCCATGGCTCTCTCTCGCTATCGGACTCCTCCGGGAACTGTAAGTCAAGCGGCTGGTCCGGACGGAAGCCGCAAACTGCGGGCTGGCTTATGCTGCGTCCGGCATCCGTTCGCTCCTGGGGAGGTCGTGAGTTGTCCGAGGTCGAGGCCCACATCACGGGCACCGTGTGGAAGATCGAGGTGGAGGTCGGCGACAGCATCGACGAGGGCGACACGGTGGTCGTGCTCGAGTCGATGAAGATGGAGATGCCGGTCGAGGCCGAGGACGGCGGCGTGGTCAAGGCGATCCTCGTCGCGGAGGGCCAGTCGGTCTCCGAGGGCGATCCGCTCGTTGTCCTCGAGTAGTCCCGGCCCACCGGCCGATCACGGTCCTGGGCGCCTGATCGTCGATGAGCCGGCCCCGGGCGTGGCCCGCCTGGTCATCTCCAACCCGGACAAGCGCGGGGCGCTGGACCACGCGATCCTGGACTCGTTCGCGCGAACGCTGCCCGGGCTCGATGCACGCTGCCTGATCATCACCGGAGAGGGGACGACCTTCTCCTCCGGATATGACATCGCCGACCTCGACGGACCCGGCTCAAGGATGTTCGCCGACGAGGCCGAGCACCTGGTCGCCCACCCGTACACGGCGGCGCTGGCGGCGATCGAGTCCTATCCGTTCCCGACCGTGGCCGCCCTCAACGGCCACGCCATCGGCGGGGGGCTGGAGATCGCGCTGTCCTGCGACCTGCGCATCGCGGTGGGCACGATCGCCGTGGGAATGCCGCCGGCCCGGCTCGGTCTCGTGTACTCCCACACGGGGATCCGCAAGTTCATCGACACGATCGGCGCCGCTCGAACCCGAGAGCTGTTCTTCACCGCCAGGCGCATCGACGCCCGCACGGCCCGAGCCTGGGGACTCGTCAACGCACTCGCGCAGGACGGAAGGCTGGCCGACGATGCGCTGGAGCTGGCAGTGGAGATCGCCGGCC
>DASZMP010000015.1:0-3657 GCA_035551795.1 Solirubrobacteraceae bacterium
TACCAGTACGGCGACGGTCCGGCGGATCAGGTGGCGCCGGCGGCGGTGCCGGCGCCTGGCCTCGCGTCCGCCCCGGTCATCCAGCGTGCTGTAGAGAACCTTTAGCTCACTCATCGGCGATCGGTAGCCCGCAGCGCTCCCCCGATCGCCACCCAGAAGAACAGCAGAATCACGAACGACACGATGCTCAGGGCGTTCAGGCCATTGCGAATCATGTCCAGAACGGTGAGCGCGGCGAGCCCGGTGATGAACAGCAGGGTGACGACCAGAATGAGACGGCGGCTGGTCACGGTGCCGGAGGGTAGTCGGCGGGGCGGCCGGGGGCCGTCTTGGCGCCGCTTCAGGCTGCGGCGGGCGTCTGCACCGCGGCGATCCGCCATGGTCGCTGCGGATCGTCCGTCAGCTCCAGCACCCACCGCTCGGTGAACGCGACCATTCGGGTGGAGCTGCCGGACACGACTCGGGTGGTGTCACGATCCTGGATGTAGCGCCGGCCGCGGATGGCCACATCCAGGGTCATGGTCGGGGGCTGGTGGGCGGCGTCCAGCGCCACGATCTGGATCTGCCTGATCTCGGGGCCGCGCACGACCACGCGCCGGCGGCCGCTGTGGTCGCCCGCGTAGAGGAGCTCGGCCAGGGCAGGCGGTTCCGCCATCGCCCGAAGCTTCTGGTCCGAACCGTCCACGGCCTCGGCCCAGGCGACCACCGCCTGGCGGGCCGCGATCTCCAGCACGTCGGGGGCGAACCGGCCGTCGGCGAGGCTCAGGTCGTTGGCCGCGCCGCGGGCATCGCCAGTGAACTGGAGGTCGGCGAGTTCAGGGATCATGGTCGGGTCGGACACCGCCTCGGCGGCGGCCTGCTCCACGATTGCCTGATCTCTCAGGGCGCCCTCGTCCGCCCACTCGGTCTGGGCGATCTTGTCGGTGAGCGCGTGAGCTCCCTCCGCTCCCTGCTCGATCGATGCCAGCACCCAGTGCTCATCGCGCCGCTGGAGGGTCCAGTACTCGCGCAAGCGGACCGTCTCGGTGAACTGGCCCCGGCGCTTGATGTGGCGCCCGGAGGCGTCGACGACGTAATCCCGCATGCGGGACTCGATTCGAACCACCACCCGGTCATCGGCGTCGTCACCCCGCCGGGCCAGACCCACGTATTCCACCTTGGGCTCCTCCAGCGGTTGCACGCGGTTGCGCCAGCCCTGGCGGTCGAGCTCATCCAGGCGTCGCTCCCACTCGGTGAGCAGGCTCTGCCCGACCAGGCCGCGCAGACGGACCCGGTCGCCGGCGTCCCAGGCGAACTGAATCTGCGTGAACAATGCCGCGGCCGCGGTCCGCACATGCTCGGGATCAAAGCGCTCGTCCTCGTCGGCAGCCTCAGCGGCCGCCAGCTCGACCTTGCGCTGCCGTCGCTCGGTCCGCCGTCGCTGAGCCCGCCCGGACTCGCGACGGGCCTGCCATGCCGCTCCCATCTTGGGGGCGCCGTTGCGCATGAACCAGTAGATCAGGCCGGCGGCGATCAGGAACAGCAGCCCCAGGCCGTGCCCGATGAACGCAATCTGGATGATCAGCCGAAGCAGGATGAACAGCGCGAAGCCCTTGCCTCCTCCTCCGCCGCCACCCCCACCGCCACCGCCACCGCTGAACGAGCCGGTGCCACCACCGGCCGAGGCCAGCGCCGCGGGCGCGCCGATCAGGGCGGCGAGCGCGACCAGGGCCAGGGCCAGGGCAATGGCGATCAGGAGGCGACGACGGCCGGGCTTCGTCATGCTGATGCGGCTCGCAGCGGCCCGACGCCGGGCTCGGTCTGGGGGACGTGCTGGTCGGCGTGATAGCTCGAACGCACCAGCGGTCCTGCGGCCACATGCTCGAAGCCGAGGTCGTAGGCGGTTCGCTCCAGGGCGGTGAATTCGTCCGGGTGCCAGTAGCGGACGATCGGCAGGTGGTTCTCGGTGGGGCGGAGGTACTGACCGACCGTCAGCACCTGGACATAGCTCTCGCGCAGCTCTCCGAGCGCCTCGACCATCTCCTCGAACGTCTCGCCCAGGCCCACCATGAGTCCAGATTTGGTCGTGACTTCGTCACCGCCCATCTCCTTGGCGGTCTTGAGGACCCGGTTGCTGCGCTGCCACGTGGAGCCTCTTCTGGCGACCGGGTACAGGCGGGGGACCACCTCGACATTGTGGTTGAACACGTCGGGGCGTTCGTGGATCACCTTGGCCAGGGGCATCTCCTGACCGCGAAAGTCGGGGGTGAGGACCTCGATCCTGGTCTGCGGCGACTGGCGGCGGATCTGCCGGATCACGCCGACGAAGGCGTGGGCGCCGTAGTCGGGCATGTCGTCGCGATCGACGCTGGTGATCACGGCATGTCTGAGGTTCATCCGGGCGACAGAGCGCGCGACCCGCGCCGGCTCCAGTGGATCGTTCCAGGTCGGTTTGCCCGTCTTGACGTTGCAGAAGCCGCACCGGCGCGTGCAGGTGTCGCCCAGGATCATGAACGTGGCCGTGCCTCGCTGCCAGCACTCGCCGATGTTGGGGCAGGCGGCTTCCTGGCAGACGGTGTGCAGATTCTCCGAGGAGATCAGCTGTTGGAGTTCGCGGTAGCGGGGGCCGCCGGGCGCCGGGACCTTGAACCACGGCGGTTTGCGGCCCTTGTACGGCTGCACGTCGGGGCCGAGCACGGTCAGGACGTCCGCAATGCCGCCTGGATTGGACCGTGAACGGGTGGCGCTCATCCTGTCTGAAGGGTACTCGGGGCCCGGGGTGACTATTGCCGTCTCGGACCCTCTAGGACGTGTGGGACGAAATTCATCTCAGCGTGAGAGGAATTTCGACCCACACGAGGTGGACCTGGCGTTGGTCAGGCTCGCGCGAGCGCAGCAGGGTGTGTTCCGCCTCAGCCAGATCCGAGCGATCGGCCTTTCGCCCTCCGGCGTGTGGAGCCGGGTCGAGCGCCACCGCCTCCACCGCATCCACGACGGCGTCTACGCACTCGTTCCCGAACCCCTCCTCACTCCCAACGGCCGCCGCATGGCCGCCGTGCTTGCCTGCGGCCCGGGTGCGGGCCTCTCGCACCACGCGTCACTGAAGCTGCGCGGGCTCAGAGACTCCAGCCGCTCGAGGATCGACGTCACCGTACCGACGAGAGGCGGCCGAAACCGCCAGGGCATCGCCATCCACCGGTCCACCACGCTGCGCCCGCAGGACATCGAGCTCGTGCAGTGGATCCCCTGCACCACTCTGGCCCGCACGATCTTCGACATGGCCGGCGTACTGACGCCGCGCCAGCTGGAGCACCTGCTCGACGAAGCGGCATACCAGGAGGTCCTCGACGGAGCGGCCCTCGACGAACAGATCGAACACAACCGTGGCCGAGCAAAAGCTTGCGCCCGCCTCCAAACGGCCCTTAACGAGCATCGCGCCGGCAGCACCCTCACCGACGGCGTGCTCGGCGAGGAGATGCTGGCGCTGATCCGTTCCACCGATCTACCCGAGCCCAAGGTCCAGCACTGGATCGACCTCGGCGACGGCGAGCCGATGATCCAGGCCGACTTTGCCTGGCCCGAGGCCAGGGTGATCCTGGAGACGGACGGGCAGCAGGCTCACGGTCAGCCGAGGCGCACGAACTCCGACTACCGTCGCGATCAGCGCGCGGCCAAAGC
>DASZMP010000016.1:0-22876 GCA_035551795.1 Solirubrobacteraceae bacterium
CTCATGTTGGTGTTCCGGTCGGCCTTGGGCAGCTTGCCCGCCTTCTCGAGCGAGTAGGCCGCCGAGGACGCAGCGGCCTGCTTCGGGCACAGGCTGGTGTCGGTGAGGATCGGGCTGAGGTCCAGCAGCACGGCTTCGGCCGGGGACTGGTTGAGGATCTGAGCCGCGCTGGCGCAGCTGGTCTGCAGGAACAGGTTGCGGAAGTCGCCGTTGGCGTCCTGGCTGGAGAACAGCGAGCGGGCGTTATGGTCGACCCAGGCCATCCACCACAGGTAGCCGTGCATCTTGGTGCCGGGGTTGTAGCCGAGCATGTTCACGAAGTCGTTGATCACCCTGAACGAGGTGGCCAGATTCGGAGTGGCCTTGGCCAGGTCCACGGCGGCCGGGCGCAGCGAGCGGACCACCGGGCGGGAGGCGATCACGAACGGCCGGATCTGGTTCTTGATGATCGGGGTGGACGGGATGGCCAGCGCCTTGAGGGCGGCGTTGGCGGCCGGGAGCGCCTTGGCGGCCGGAAGCAGGCTCTCGGCGGCCGGCCCCAGCTGCTGGGCGAACGCCTGCACCTTCTCCAGGGTTTGGGTGGTCTGGCGCAGGGTGCCCGGCAGCAGCGCCACTGCGTGGCTGACGTTGTTGTCCTCGCTGGCGAACGCGTGGAACACGGTCTCGCTGGAGTCGATCAGCTGGGTGATCTGGTGCGTCTTGGTGGCCAGTGCCGTGTTCAGGCGCGCCAGGCTGTTGACCAGCTGCTGCAGATCGCGCCCGCGCACGGCCACCGCCTGGTTGACCCGGGCCAGGTCCCGGTGGGTCGGCTCGAAGCGCTCGAATACCTGAGCCAGCTCGTCGCCGCGGTTCTTCAGGCCGAGCCCGGCGCCGGTGACCAGCTGATCCAGGTAGGCGCGGCTGTCGGAGTCAAGCTCGCCCAGCACCTCGTCGGGCGTCACGTCGGGCAGGCTGTTGCCCATCGGGATGGTGAAGCCCTCGTGAGCCACCGGCGAGGACTTGGTGCCCGGGTTGACCTCTATGAACATGTCGTCCAGCCCGGTGCGCGGGCGCAGTAGGGCGGTCGCATCGGTGTGGATCAGGTGCTTGTACTGGGGCAGGATGTCCAGCGCCACGCGCGCCCGGCCATCCTGGAGCTGGATGGCGCCGATGGTGCCGACCTGCACCCCGGACACGCGGACGGTCTGGCCCTGGCCGGGGGTGACCGCCTGGCCAGTCTGCAGCACCACGTAGTCGGTCAACGGCGACGACTGGATCAGCGGGAAGCGCAAGCCCTGGTGGCTGAGCACGTAGCCGGAGACGATCACGGCCAGCACGAGCAGGACGATGATCGCGGTGAAGTCGCCGGCGTGGTTCTTGATCGCCCGTCTCATGGCAGCAGCTTCTGGACGGCGGAGGCGTTGAACTTCAGGCCCGCCTGGGTCGTCTCTTTCTTGATGACGGCGAGCGCGGCGGTCACGGCCGCGTCCCACTGGCTGGTGGCGACCGGGCTGGAGAGGCTGGTCGACTCCTTATTGGGGGCCGGGCCCTTCGGCGCCGTGTTGAGCTCGGACTGGGTGATCGGCGCCTGGGTCTCGCACTGGGTGTGCGGCCGCAGCGGCGGGATCTGGCCGTAGGGGGCCGGGCCGGGCTGGGTGCCGTCGATCGGCTCCAGCGACTGACCGAACACACCCGGCTGCAGGGAGTAGGTCAGCGTGCCGCCGGTGCCCAGCACGCGGATGTAGGGACCGTTGGCATCGAAGTCGCGTGACTCGCCGGCCAGGCCGGGCAGGTAGTCGACCGCCTCCTGGAACACCTTGCGCAGCGGGAAGCCCGAGGTGCCCGAGAACACGTGGTCGTTGATGGTCAGCTGGGACCACGGATAAATGACGTTGGCCGCGCAGCTCGAGGTCGGGCGGACCTCGTTCTTCATCAGCGGAATCGTCTCCCTGGTCAGCTTGGCCAGGGCCGGGATCGCCACGGCCAGATCGGCGGTGAGGCCG
Organism: Solirubrobacteraceae bacterium; assembly: GCA_035551795.1. Classification (GTDB taxonomy): domain Bacteria; phylum Actinomycetota; class Thermoleophilia; order Solirubrobacterales; family Solirubrobacteraceae; genus Palsa-465. The sequence continues at coordinate 1,983 of DASZMP010000016.1, forward strand.
CGCAGCTCGGAGGGCTGGACGAGCAGGCGCAGCTGGGTGAGGTAGGGCAGGCTCGCGTCGATCGTCGGGCCGGAGGACTGGACGCCCGGGATCAGCGCCGTGGCCAGCCGCTCGAACGGCGGGAAGGCGGCGTTCAGGGCGTGGAACGCGGGGATGGCCGCAGACAGGGTACGGGGCAGCTCGGCCACCGCCGACTGCAGCGCTGTGTTCTCGCGAGCGAACGAGTAGGCCGTGGTGTTGAAGTCGGTGATCAGGTTCTCCAGGTTCTGCGGGTGAGCCGAGAGCGCGGCCGCCACCGCGCCGCCCTTGTCGATCCAGGTGGAGAGGTCGCCCGGCCGCTTGCCCAGGAAGTCGTGGCTGACGATCGAGGAGTACTTGTAGGCGGGGGCCCAGTACTGGATCGAGGAGTTGAACGACTTGCCGCCCAGGTAGACGGCCTTGCCGTACTGGTTGATCAGCGTCTGGAGGTTCTGGCGGGTGCTCGACTGCAGCGAGGTCAGCAGCTGGTCGAACTGCACCGGCTCACGGCCCTGCTGGATCGGGAAGCTGTAGCCGCTCTTGACTGTCGGCGACTCCGGCGTGCCGGGCATCACGTCGACGAAGAAGTTGCCCTCCAGGAAGATTCGCGGCCGGATCCAGAACGTGGCGTTGCGGTGGATCGGCAGGCCGGTTGACTCGATCGACATGGTCACCTCGGCGCCCTGATGGCCATCGCTGGCGCTGCCGATCGAATTGACCGAGCTGACCGTCCCCACCTGGACGCCGGCGATCCGCACCGGGGCGCCGGGAATCAGCCCGTTGGCCGAGGAGAAAGTGGCGTTGACCGTGAACGGGTTGGAGAACGGGTTGGCGAACTTCGTGTAGCACCCGTAGGTGATCGCGGCGATCAGGATGATCCCGATCAGGCCGGACTGGAACTTGTTGAGACGCGGGAATCTCATGGATTACTCGCGACGTAGGGGGGCTTGGATCCGAGCTGCGGGACGCGGGTGAACGTCTCGCCCTTGGGGACGTGGGTGAGGCCGGTCCAGGTCGGGCCCTGCAGACCCGGGGTGTGGGAATCGGTGTCGAAGTTGCGGTGCTGCGGGTCGAGCGCGTTGAGGCGCTTGGGATAACCGCGCTGACCGGTCTCGCAGTCGGCCTGACCGCTGGGCGACACCCCGCCGCCGTAGGTCGGGCCGTGGGCGTATTCCTGGGTGGTGCCGGGCGGGGCACCACCGTTGACCGGCGCGGTGGCGCCCTGCGAGCCGACGTTGTTGTGCTCGGGCGCGTTGCCGAACATCAGCAGCGCGCGCTGGGCGTAGCCGAAGTTGGTCTCCTCGTCCACGTCGCCGGCCAGGTTGGTCCACCAGTAGTTCCAGTCGTTGCACACCGTCACATACGGGCCCAGATACCTGACGGCCGGGTTGAGCACGTCCACGGTGCTGGTGAGACCGTTGAGCGCCACACCCGTGCTCGGCGCCTGCGCCAGCGACTTCAGAGCGCTCATCAGCTGCTGGAGGTGCCGGTCCAGCGGCGGCGTGCGGATCAGCGTCCTGGTGCCCGCCTCGATCGCCGGGTTCAGGTTCGGCAGAGCTTGCTTGAGCTGCTGGGTCGCCGGCGTCATGTATGTGCCCAGCGTGGCCAGATTGCCCAGGAACGGCGTCTGCACCTTCAAAGACTGGGTTGAGACCTGCAGCGTCTGGGGCGACTCCTTGATCGTCTGCTGGAGGTCGGCCGGGCTGCTGGAGATCGCCTGGAACGTGGTGGCCATATCCGAGAACAGCTGCACGTTGGTCTGTGCCACGGGGGCCACGGCGCTGGTGAACGCGTTCAGCGACCGCAGGAACCGGGTCAGCTCGGTGCTCGGCTGCGAGAGGTAGTGCGCGACCGGGGCCAGATTCCCGAACAGGGAGGGCAGCGAGGCCAGCGTGTCATTGATCGCGGGACCCCGCCCCGCCAGGGCATTGCCGAACCCCACCAGGTTCTGCTGCACCGCCGAGCGTGTCGGCCCGTTGTAGGAGTCATAGATCTGATCCAGCCGGACCGGGACCGTGGTCTGGCTCATCGGCATCGTCCCGCCGTCGCGGAAGATGTGCGACGAGTGCCCGACGGTGATGTTCACGTACTTCAGGCCGAGCACCGACCGCGAATTGATCGTCGCGGTCGAGTCCACCGGGATCTTCCCCTTCGTCGCGCTCAGATCCAGGATCAGCTGCGCCGCCGGCTGCCCGTTGGGCAGCACGATCGAACGCATCGACTTCACGAATCCGATCCGGAACCCGGACTCCAGCACATCGTTCCCGTTCACCAGGTCGGAGCCGTTGGCGATATCAAGCTTCAGCTCCCGCGACGGGACGAACGGCAGCCCGACGTTGGCGGTGTAGGCCAGGAACATCCCCACGGTCAGTACGAGCACGGTGACGGCACCGACCAGCACCGGGTTGGCGAACGCCGAGGGAGATTTGCTACGGGTTCTCATGGGCGCGCGGTCACGGGGACAGGAGGTAGTTGAGGAGCTGCTGGGCCTGGCTGGTGGTGGAAGAGGTGTTGCCGCTGGTGGCGGATCCGAGCAGGGAGTTCAGCGTGCTCGTCGCCTTCTTCAGCTTCTTCTTGACCGTGCTGCCGCCGTTCTTCAGCTGCTTGGTGATCTGGTTGAGCGTGGATGTGATCTTCTTGGTGGCGCCCGAGCCCGAGCTCGAGCCCGAGCTCGACTTCGTGCCCGCCTTCTTCGCGGCCGACGGGATGGTGGGCCCCGACGGGAGGGCCGATAGCTTGCAGGCGCTGGTGCTCGGGCCCCTGCGGCCCGGAGGCGCTCCGCCCGGATCCGGGACGCAGGCGCTCGGGTCGGACGGGTCGGTCTCGTTCACGCCGGGCTGGTTGGGGCCAAGCCACGAGTAGCAGGCGCGTGTGGCGGACGGGTTCGTGGCCAGGTTGTTGGCGATCGACTGCGGGCTGGCATACGGACTGCAGTCCGTGTTCGCGAACGCGTCGACGGCCAGCTGATGGCCGAACGGGCCGTAGTAGCTGGTGGAGCCGGCCAGGTTGAACACGAACTGCAACAGGGCCTCCAGGCCGCTGTAGCCCTTGCCGCCCGGGCTGCGCGAGTTGGGCTCGGTGGCGTTCTTCTGTGTGTCCAGGTCCGGCAGGACGATCGACAGGTTCTTGGCCAGCTCCGGCGTGGGCTTGGCGAATTGCTGGAGCTCGCGGATCGTCGGCTTGGCGGCGATCATGGCCTGCCTGCCCGTGATCGACGCCTGGCCGAGGGCCCGAGTCGCCGGCAGCGCCGAGTGCGAGAAGCCGGGCAGGTTGGTGAACAGCGTGTCGAGCTGCGAGGCCGCGGCGTGCAGATTCTCCACGACCGGCGTGTTGCTCGCCGTGGCGGCATCGAGCTTCTGCATGGCGGGACGCAGCTGGGACAGGAAGCCGGGAAGGTCGGCCAGGCTCTGCTTGAACGCCACCTTCTGGTCGGCCGTGTTGGTGGCCGCCCTGTTGGCGTACTGGATGAACCGGGTGATCGCCCCGGTGTTGTTGGCCAGCGCGGTGACCACCTGGTCGGAGCTGGCGGTCAGCGACTGCAGAGTGTGCGAATCGTTGCCCAGCAGATTCAGCAGGTTGTCGGTCTGGGTGAGGGCTGGCACGGCCCGGTCGAGCGCCGCCTGGAGGCTTGTGGAGCGCGCGGCCACGCCGGCACCCAGCGAATCGATGAGCAGCCGCAGGCCCTGCTGCTCGGGCATCCGCAGGATGTTCAGGATCAGGTCAGCCGGGATCGTCGACTGGGTGTGGGTGACGGGAATCGTGGCCCCGGATTTGAGAACGGGTCCGCTGGTGCCCGGCTGGCAGGACACGAAGTACTCGCCGATCAGCGACTGGGGCTCCGAATCGCAGGTGGCGTTCGAGTGGAAGGCCGACAGCCCGGGCTGGTTGATCGTCACGGTGACGACCGCCTGCAGCGTCTTCTGATTCAGGTTGATCGCCGAGATCGACCCGGCCGGGACGCCGGAGACCTTGAAAGCCGCCCCCGTGGTCAGGCCGAACGCGTTGTCGAAGTCGATCTTGTATGAGGTGGCATGGTTCTTGCTGCCGGTGGCGCCCGTGGTGATGAACACAAACGCCGCCACGGCGAGCAGGATCGAGCCGCTGAGAAGGACGCGCCTCATGACCCGGTCGGCTGCTGGTTGGGGCTACACGCGTAGCCCTGATAGGGGTAGTACATCGCCCCGCGCTCCATCGAGCCCGGGCAGCGATCGCCGTTGTTGGTGCTGACCGGTGAGGACGAGCCGTAGGTCAGCGCCGCCCGCAGCGAGGGTTGAATCAGCGACGGCAGCGCGTTGAGGGTGCCGTTGCTGACCGAGGACACCCCGACGACGGGAGCCACCCGGCTGAACCCGCCGTTGGCGTCGTAGCCACCGGGATGCGAGAAGCCCTCGAACCACCCGGTCAGGTCGACCGCGTAGGGCCGCGCGAACGCCAGCTCCGGGGTGGAGTCGTTCAGGGCCTTGGTCGATTCGGGGAACGCACCGGCGCGCTCCTTCCCGTCCGCCCTGATGTTGCGGACGGTGGCGTCGGCCAGTGGCACGCCCAGGCGCACCAGGTCGGTCAGATCGTTGTCGGCGCCCGGCTTGGAGACGATGTTGGCCAGGTCCCTGACCGTCGGGACCGACTCCACGGCCAGCGGACGCAGCTGGACGAGCAGCTTCTGGAGCTTGGGCGCCACCGGCTTTGACACGTTGACCAGCGGCGTGAGCACGTTCAGCGCCGTGCGCAGGTTGACGAACGTGGTGTTGGCCAGGCGCATGAAGCCGGGCAGCTGTCCGATCGCCTGCCCCAGCGCGGTGTGCTGAGCGGCCAGCGCCGAGGTGGTGGTGTTGAGGTTCTTGATCAGCGCGCCCAGCGCCCCCTGGCGCGTGGCGATGTCGGTGAACAGGTTCCCGGACTTGACGATGAACCTGGTGAACTTCGACGTGTCCTTGTTGAGCTCGTCGAACAGCAGCGTCGTCGAGGCCACCGCCGGGTTCAGGTACTGCCAGGCGATCTGTGCCTTCTTGCCCGCCCCGGCGTACTGGGAGGCGGTGCCCTGAATCAGTTCCTGGAGGCCGCGGCGGGTAGGCGGGTTCAGCGTGTTGAACAGCTCGTCCAGGTCGACTTCGCTGGTCGTGCTGGTCTGGCTGATCGTGCCGCCGTTGGGGATCTTCGGGTTGCTGGGGGGACCGAGGTTCAGGTCGACGTAGCGGTTGGCGATGCCCGACAGCGACAGCTCACGGATCGTGGCCTGCGTTCCCTGGCGCAGCGGGGTGAACTTGCTCTCGTTGATATTGAGCGTGAGCTCGGCCTGGCCGTGCGGCGTCAGGGCGATGCTGGACACGGTGCCCACCGGCACCCCGCCCACATCCACCTGGTCGCCGGTGACGATCTGGCTGGCGTTCTGGAAGACCGCATGGACGGTGTAGGACGATCCGCCTCCGAGCACGATCAGGATGACCGCGATCAGGGCGATGAGCACCGCCCCGACGCCTGCCACCCGACCGATCAGACCCGAATTACGCACCCTCGCCGTACCGACCTTCACCTAGCGACCCGCGCGTGCCTCCCGCGCCTTCCTTAGGCGCACACCTGTCGCGCCTAACACAGGTGGGCGACGCTAGCAAGCGTGATTTCCCCCAGTCAAATCCGAACCGTCTACGGACTCGCCTTGATCCACCGGTTTCCGGCGCCCGAGAACGCGGAAGTTCAGTGGAGCCGCCCCAATCAGAACCCGGTGGTTCAGTGGAACCTCCGGTGGCAGCTACCCGGTCCATTGACCGGGAGATACCCGGCCGGGCCGACAAGCTATCCGAGGAGCCGGGAGCGACAGGTACCCGGGGCGGGAATCGAACCCGCAGAGGTCTTTCGACCAGCGCTTTTTAAGAGCGCCGACTTTGCCAATTTGTCTACCCGGGCGCGCGCGGGATGTTAATGGGCAGGGCTGACCGTACGACGTTTCGCGGACCTTCCGCGCAACCTTTGCACTGCTACGGTGTCCACACGGACGGACCCGGTCCGAATCCCTGGGGAACTGGTGGAAGTCTCGGCAATCACATACTCGGGAGGGGTGGGCCTCCACGGTCGCTCTCCCCTGCTGCGCCTGCAGTCAGATGAGCGCCTGGTGGCGCTGGTCAGGCGGGGCAACGACGCCGCCTTCGAGGTCCTGGTCTCCCGGTACAACTCGCGCCTGCTGGCCTTCTGCCGGCACATGCTGGGTTCCCGCGAGGACGCCGAGGACATCCTCCAGGACGTGATGGCCGCGGCCTACAACGCGATCCTGGCCGACGAGCGCCCGATCAACGTGCGCCCCTGGCTGTACCGGATCGCGCGCAACCGCAGCCTCAACCACCTGCGTCGCGCCCAGCCCGTGGGGATGGACTCGATGGACATCCACCTGCACGCGCACGGGATGACCACCGCCGACAAGGTCCACGACCGCGAGGAGTTCCGCCTTCTGGTGGTCGACATCCAGCGTCTGCCGGAGAGCCAGCGCACCGCGCTCGTGCTGCGCGAGATGGATGCGCTGTCCTACGACCAGATCGCCGAGGCGATGGAGACCACGATCCCGAGCGTCAAGTCGCTGCTGGTCCGGGCGCGCATCGGGCTGGCCGAGGCCTGCGAGGCCCGGCGACTGTCCTGCGACGAGGTACGGATCGAGCTCGGAGAGGTGGCCGAGGGCATCCAGCGCAAGCCGGGCCCGCTGGTCCGCCGTCACCTGAAGACCTGCACGCGGTGCGCCACCTTCCAGGTGCACCTCAAGGAGACCAGCAAGTCGCTGGCCCTGCTGCTGCCCGTCGGCCCGCTGGTGCTGCTCCGCAAGCTGGCGCTGGCGCATCTCGGCCACTCGGCCGGCTCGAGCGCGGGCGCCGCGGCCAGCTCGAGTGCCGCCTCTGGCGCGGCCGCCACCTCCGGCGCGAGCGCCGCGGCTGCTGGAGCCGGAGCGGCGGCCGGAGCGGCCGGCGGCGCCGGAAGCCTGGTGTCGGCCGGAGTGGGAGCCCTGGCCGCCAAGGCCGCTGCCAGCCTAGCCGCTGCGGCGCTGGTCACCGCCGGAGCCGTCGAGGTCGATCACGCGGTCCAGCTCAAGCCGGCCACCACACCTCCGCCTCCGGCCGTCGCGGCCACCGGCGGTGCTGCGGTGAACGCGCCGCACCACCCGGCCTCGATCGCAAAGGTGGTCGGCGCCGCGAACAAGTCAGGCGCCAAGACCGCCAGCACCACTTCCACCACCGCGACCACGTCGACCACCGCCACGACGACCACCCCCACGGACACGACGTCCACCGTCGTCACACCGACAACCGGCACCACCTCGACGACCAGCGTCACCACCGTGTTGCCGTCCACCGGCTCGACCACCGGCGACTCGTCTGACTCGGACACGTCAACATCCGACGGCACCGGTACATCGACCACCTCGGGCGGCACCAGCCCCACTCCGACCACGACCACCACAACGACCACCCCGACCTCCACCACCCCCACGGCGACCAATCCAGGTGGGCCGCCCCCCGGACAGGGCGGAGGGTCCTCGGGCGGTCAGTGATCGACTTCGGCCACTTTCAGCAGGTCGACATGCGGGTTGGCCGGGTGCTCAGCGCGGAGGAGTTCCCCGAGGCGCGCGTACCGGCCTGGAAGCTGACCATCGACTTCGGGCCCGAGCTCAACACCAAGCGCTCGTCTGCGCAGATCACCCACTATGGGCGCGAGGAACTGGAGGGCAGCCTGGTCGTGGCGGTGGTGAACTTCCCGCCGCGTCAGATTGGCCCGTTCATGTCCGAGGTGCTGGTCCTGGGCGCGCTGAACGACGATCTCGGGGTGGTGCTCCTGCGCCCGGATCGGGAGGCGGTGCCGGGCGACAGGATCGGTTAGCGCTAGCGCGTGTAGGCGGCGAGCAGGCCCTCGTACGCGCGGTCCTCGCTGAACTTCTCCCGCGCCAGCTTCAGGGCCGCCTCGCCGCAGCTTCGCCGGCCCTGCTCATCGCGCCACAGCGCTCTGAGTCTCATCGCCCAGGCGTCCGGATCCTCGGCGGGGAGGACGTTCTCGGGCGCAGCCATCTCCGGCAGCCCGCCCCGGTCACTGACCAGCACCGGCAGCCCGGCCGCCAGCGCCTCGAGCACCGAATATGGGCAGGCCTCCTCGCACCGGGAGGGGGCCAGGACGAGGGCGGCCCCCGCTCGCATCGCGTCCAGCTCCCGCGGACCGAGCCAGCCGGGGAATCGGACCTCCCCGCCCTGGGCCAGGTCGCGCAGCCGCTGCTCGTCCGGCCCCTGACCGGCCACCACCAGGGGCACGCCGGCGGCCCGGGCGGCCCGGATCGCCGTGTCAAAGCCCTTCTCCTCGACCAGGCGCCCTGACACGAAAGCAAAGCTCGCCTCGGAAGGTTTGTGGGCAGCGGCCGGTACGCGAGGGCCGGCGGCCGGTCCGGGAGGGACGGCGGCCGGTACGCGAGGGCCGGCCGGTCCGCGAGGGCCGGCGGGCACGGGAGCGAAGTTCGGCACCACGCTGAGTCTCTCGGTCGGCAGCCCGTGACGGCGCAGGAGCTCCCCGTGGGCCTGGCTGAGCACGATCAGCCGATCGGCCTCAGCCAACAGTCGGCTCTGCTGAGCGGCCAGGCCGGCCGCATAGACGGCGGACTCCCCCAGGCTGCCCCGGCATCGGTGGATGACCCCGGGCAGGGTGTTGTGCCCTCGGCACTGGTGGCACGGGGCGCCGTCTCGGTAGGCGATCCCGATGGAGCAGTACAGGCGGAAGTTGTGCAGGTGCAGCACGGTGCGGGCGCCGTGGCGGCGGGCGGCGGCCAGGGCGCGCCATCCGAACATGGGATGCACGTTGTGGGCGTGGACCACGTCGGCCTGCAGGCGGTGCAACGCCCGTTCCACCCGATCGATATCCGCACCGCCGGTGAGCAGCGCGCGGGCGGCCCGGCCGCGCGTCACGTGGGCGCTGGAGCGCTCGAGGATCTCCACCGTGTGGCCCCGGCGCTCCAGCAGACCGGCGATCTCGAAGACCGCCCGCTCCTCGCCGCCCTGGAGGCGGTAGCGGTTATGCAGGATCAGCACCCTCATGTCAGCGTGGGGATTCTGGCAACGTCCACGCCATGCCGGTGGCTTTGCTCACGCCCAACCTTCCCGGATATCGGCTGCCGCTGTACGAAAGGCTGGCTCGCGACCAGGAGGTGGAGGTGCTCTGCTACGGCGGAGGCGACCGATATGTGCCGCCGTGGCTGGCCGGTGATCTGGACCGCCAGATCGCCGATGCGGGATTTCCGGCCCGGCGGCTGACCGGCGGCGCCCGCCAGGCATTCGGCCTGGGGCGGCGATACGACGCCGTGATCGCGCCCTACGCCGGGGGTGGGATCCTGCCCGCCGCGTACCTGGGGGCCCACCGGTACGGGCGGCCGTTCGTGCTCTGGGCGTCGGTGTGGGCGCAGCCGTGGTCGGTCAAGAACGTCTTCGGCCTCCCGCTCACACTGCGTATCTACCGCGGCGCCGAGTCGGTGATCGCCTACGGCGAGCACGTGCGCCGGTTCGTGGCGCGGCGGCGCGGGCGCGACGACGACGTGTTCGTCGCGCCCCAGTCGGTGGAGGCGGACGTGTTCGGCCGCACGGTCTCCGAGGAGGAGATCGCGTCGTTGCGCGAGCGGTACGAGCTGCCGCCGGCGCCCCTGGTCGCCTACGTCGGCCGGCTGGTGGAGGAAAAGGGGGTGGGTGTGCTGCTGGACGCTTGGCGGGCGGCGGCGCCCGACGCCACACTGCTGGCGGTGGGTGACGGACCGTTACGCTCGCGCTGCTCGCAGACGCCGGGCGTGCAGGTGATTGGCCCGCTGGACCGGCGGGAGCTGCCGTCGGTGTACGCCGCCAGCGAGTTTGCGGTGCTGGCGTCGATCAACACCCCCCGCTTCCGTGAGCCCTGGGGGCTCGTGTGCAACGAGGCCATGCACCAGCGCCGGCCTGTCCTGGCCTCTACCGCGGTGGGCGCGGTGGCCGGCGGCCTGGTGCGTGACGGCGAGACGGGCGTCGTCGTGCCCGCGGGCGATCCTGGGGAGCTGGCGGACGCGATCGAGCGGCTGCTCGGCGACCCCCTTCTGTGCCGGACGCTTGGCGAACGGGCCGAGCAGGAGGTGGCCGCCTACAACTACGACGCGATGGCTGAGGGCTTCCGGCGGGCGCTCGAGGTGGCGCGGCGCACGCGGGGGTGACCAGCGCACGCGGGGGTGACCAGTGACCAGCGCACGCGGGGGTCACCGGCGCAGGCGGGGGTTATCCGCGCGCGGGCTGACCGGCGACCCGGTAAGCCGCCGCGCAGAGCCCGCAACGCACCGGATTTTGGGGACGAAAACCTGCATACCCCAGGCCGTGGCGAGGGGGCTGGCGACGTTCGTGGCCTCTAGCAACCATTTCGTCCATCGCCCCTGCCTCCCGGAGGGGGTGGTGGACGTTTGTCGCCCTCAATTTCAGGCGCTGTGCGTCTCCCCCGGCTCCAGCACCACCACGTTCGATCCCGTGGCCGATTCGACGTCTGACCTGAACGCCTCGGCGTCGGTCTCGATCGGCGGGAAGGTGTTGTAGTGGCAGGGGATCACCGTCTTGGCCCCGACCAGTTGGGCCGCGTCGACGGCGTCCACCCGATCCATCGTGTAGTGGCCGCCGATGCACATCAGGGCCACGTCGATCGGGTGGCGCTTGCCCACCAGCTGGAGGTCGGAGAACAGCGAGGTGTCGCCGAGGTGGTAGATGATCGTGTCCTTGAAGTTGACCAGCAGGCCGGCGGGCGTGTTGGCCGTGCCCTTCGGGGTGGTGGAGGTGTGCCATGCCGGCACGAGCTTGACCCAGCCCCAGTCGAACTTCACGGTGCCGCCCAGGTTGGGGTCCCGGACATCGACGCCCTCCTCCCCCAGCTCGTTGGCGATCTCGACGATCGCCACCACCGGCGCTCCGGTGCGCTTGGAGATGTCGGCCGTATCGCCGATATGGTCGCCGTGACCGTGGGTCAGGAGGATCGTCGTGGCGCTCACGTCCTGGGCGGAGATGGCGGCCTTGGGATTGCCGGACAGGAACGGGTCGATCAGAACCGTGGTGTCGCCGTCGGACAGCGTGAAGCAGGCGTGGCCGAGAGACCGGATGTCCATGGGTGTCCTAATCCTCCTGATTGGGGGTCGAGGGAGATTGCAAACCTAGCTCCCGGGCGAGCTCGACGCCCACCGCCACGCCGACCAGCATGCTCAGTCGGGTCTCCTCGGCGAACAGGGTCCGGATCGCCCGCAGGCGCGTGTCCGGATCCTCGTGGGAGATCGCCTCCTGCACGGCGGCGTTATGGGCGGTGTCGAACCAGCCGCCCTCCAGCAGAGCCTCATTGAGCACGTGCTGGAGTCCGGGCGCGGCCCGCGTGACCAGGTCCTGGGCCTGCTTGAGCCGCTCAGGATCGTTGATCGCGGCGATGGCCGCCTCGAGCTCGGGATCCCCTGGTCGGGCAGGGGATCCACCGGACGGGCCGGGGTCCACTAGCAGCGCCGGGAAGCCACTAGACGGGGCGCAGCCGAGCCAGGGGCAGGCCGATCAGCAAACCGGCCGCGACGCCCACCACATCCGACAGCCAGCTGGCGTCGACCACGGCCAGCGGCATCAGCGCCAGCACGCCGGCGATCACGGCGGTGCCGATCAGATCGCCGTCGATGTCACGGCCGCTCCGGACGGCCAGCACGTCCGGCATCGCCCACGCCGTGAGCAGAGCCAGGCCGGCGCCGTTGCCGCCCAGGATGAACTGGTTGGTGAAGTGGGCCGAGAGGGCGGCGCCTCCGGCGCCGCCCAGCAGGAACAGGACCAGCACGGGCACCGGGCCGTGCCGGCGCTCCAGGAGCACCCCGTACAGGGCGATCGCGGTCAGCGCCACAAACGCGTAACCCGTGTTGTCATAGACAAACGGTGAGGTGAACGCCCGCCACCAGTGGTAGCGCAGCGGCGCCCAGGCCGCCAGCGTGACCAGCGAGACGGCCTGTGTGCGCCACACAAGGCAGCCCGCGATGCCGAGGATGACCAGCGCCAGGGCGGCCACCGGCCGAGCCTCTGGCCGGATCCCGGGCATCTCACCCCGGCGCAGACGGGGCAGCGCGGGCGACGGTGACCGGCGACTGCGCCGCTCGGAGATCCGCCCCTGGCGGTCCAGCTTCGGCGCGCGCTTGCGCAGGCGGTTACCGCAGTAGGGGCACTCGGTTATGTAGGGGCTGACCTCGGATCCGCAGCTCTTGCAGATCACGAACAGGTCGGGTCCGCTGCCGGTGCTCACGATGCGATTGTAGAGCGGCCGAAAAGACGCTCAGACCCGCTCAACCAGCCATGTGAGCCGGCGTTACGCCGCTGTGGCGACGACGATCTCCCGCGTGACCTCGCGCAGGTCATGGTTGGCCTCGTAGACCACCACCTGGCGGCTGGCACCATTGCCGCGCGTCAGCAGATCCTCCACCGCCTCCAGGTCATCGGCCGAGCCGAGGTCCTGGAGGCGGTCACGCACGCGATCGAGAAGCCGGCGGGCCTGCGTCCGGGTGCCCACCCGCTCGGCCGACGGCAGATCGACGAGCTCGCCGTCCAATCCGTGGCGGGCGGCCAGCCACTTGTTCTCGTCGAGCATCTCCAGCGGGTACTCGGACAGCGGCTGCCCGGAGTCGAAGTGCTGGCACAGCTCGTGCACCAGCCCCTGAACCAGTGCGGCCAGCCCCAGCGTGTGCTCGACGTGGGTCTGGGAGTCCATCACCCGGATCTCCACCGTGCCCAGCGCCGGGTGAGGCCGGACGTCGTACCAGAGATAGGTGTAGTCCTCGATCACACCCGCGTTGATCATGAACTCGATGCGCTGCTCATAGTCGGCCCAGTCCCGGTAGGTGGGCGGGATGCCCACGCGAGGGAAGGCCCGGAAGATCGGTGTGCGGCCGGAGGCCAGCCCGGTGGAGCCGGCCCGCCAGAACGGCGAATTGGCCGACAGGCCGAGCAGAACCCCCATGTGCAGGCGCATGCCGTTGGACACGTGAATCGCCTTGTCGGGATCGTCCACGCCGACGTGCACGTGAATGCCGAAGATCAGCTCCTGGCGGGCCACGAAGCGCAGGGCCGAGATCAGATCCCGGTACCGGGGCCGGGCGACGATCCGCTGGTCCTCCCACATGGCAAACGGGTGCGTGCCCGCCGCGCCGATGGCCAGCCCCTTGCCGGCCGCGGTCTCCACCACCTGATGGCGCAGCGCGCGAAGCTGCTCCCCCGCCTCGCGCGTGTTCCTGATCGGATCGGTGGATATCTCCAGCACCGACTCCATCAGCTCCGGCTTGATGTCTCCCACTGGAGCATCCTCCAGGAGCGACTCGATGGCATTGACCAGATCCATGCTCTGGGCGTCGAGGATCATCAGCTCCTCCTCGATCCCCAGCGTGAAGGCCGGCCCAGTGAATTTGTGCTCCACCGGCCGGGAGCCTAAACGTTCTGGTCGGATGGAGTGGACCTGGGTATCGTCCAGACAGGCCCGTGCCGGTTTTGGGCCTTTCAGACTTTCCGCTGCACAGAACGCGAAGGAGTTCCCGCCATGGCCGTGATGGATATGAAGGTGGACCGGATCGAAGAACTGCTGGGCGACGATGCCGATTCGCTGCTGAACCACCGGTGCGAGACGATCGACCAGTCGCTGCTGCATCTGCCGGGGCCGGACTTCATCGAGCGGGTGGTGATGAACACCGACCGCAACATCCAGACGCTGCGCAATCTGGGGGGGATGTTCGAGCACGGGCGGCTTGGTGGGACCGGGTACTTGAGCATCCTCCCGGTCGACCAGGGGATCGAGCACAGTGCCGGGGCCAGCTTCGCGCCCTGCCCTGACTACTTCGATCCGGAGGCGATCGTGGAGCTGGCGATCGACGGCGGCTGCAACGCGGTCGCCTCCACGATCGGCGTGCTCGGCGCGGTGGCCCGCAAGCACGCCCACCGGATCCCGTTCATCGTCAAGCTCAACCACAACGAGTTGCTCACATACCCCAACAAGTTCGACCAGGTCCCGTTCGGGACCGTGCAGCGGGCCTGGGAGATGGGCGCGGCCGGCGTGGGGGCGACCATTTACTTCGGCAGCGAGGAGAGCACGCGCCAGCTGCGCGAGGTCTCCCAGATGTTCGAGGAGGCCCACGAGCTGGGCCTGTTCACCGTGCTGTGGTGCTACCTGCGCAACTCGGCGTTCAAGAAGGACGGGGTCGATTACCACCTGTCGGCCGACCTCACCGGTCAGGCCAATCACCTCGGGGTGACGATCGAAGCCGACATCATCAAGCAGAAGATGGCGGAGAACAACAACGGCTACGGCGCCATGAACCAGAACGGCGGCGGCAGCTACGGCAAGACCAGTGACCTCGTCTACTCGAAGCTGACCACCGACCACCCGATCGACCTGGCCCGTTACCAGGTGGCCAACTGCTACATGGGCCGGGCCAGCCTGATCAACAGCGGCGGCGCCTCATCGGGCGAGTCCGACCTGGCCGAGGCCGTGCGCACCGCGGTGATCAACAAGCGGGCCGGCGGCACGGGCCTGATCACCGGCCGCAAGGCGTTCCAGCGCCCCCACGACGAGGGCGTGAAGATCCTCCACGCGGTCCAGGACGTCTACCTGGCCGACGAGATCACCGTCGCCTAGCCGGTTGTCCGGGGTGGCGTGGCCGGTCGCCCGGCGCCATCCCCCGCGCGGGGGTACTCAAAGTCCCCCGCGCGGCATCCTGAGAACACGGTTCATAACGCCGCTTCGGTGCTAGCCTGCCGCACGTGTCGGCGATGAAGATGCGCCAGAGCCTGGCTCAGATCGAGCAGGCGTTCGAGCAGGAGACACAGCTGGAGGAGCAGCAGAGCGAGCGGCTTCTCCGCCACGTTCATGTCCGGTCCCGCAAGCGGACGTTCGAACGGGAGAAGAAGCGCAGCTCGGTCCGTTTCTATCTGCTGGCGCTGTCTCTGGTCCTCGTGGCGCTCGCCGTGACCGCCGCGATGTTCGAGACGCTGTACCTGCTGCTGGTCTGAGGGCCGCCTAGCGCGGCTCGCCCAGCCCCCGTAGGGCCGCGTCCACCTCTTCGCGCGCGCCCTTTGCGGCGCTGACGCGCTCGTCCTGGATCTCGAGGTAGACCTCCTTGCGGAAGACGGGGATATCGCGCGGGGCTTGGATACCGATCCGCACCTTCTCGCCCATGATCGCCAGCACCGACACCTCGATGTCGTCGCCGATCATGATGCTCTGGTTCGACTTCCGGGTTAGGACCAACATGTGAATGCCTCCCTGCTAGACAACGATTTCGGTTCCGTTGGGAAGCCCTTCCCAGACGGCATTCCCCGCCTTCGGCTCGGGCCCTCCCGCCCAGTCGGAGCATACCCGGACCCGGCGGCGTGTGACAAGCGTCTACCCGCGTCTCCGATGCCGCCGGGCGCCTCGCAAACGCCTGCCGAGCGGCGGTCCACTAGTCTGCCCTCCCGATGCCTAGAAGATCTCTGCGGCCCGAGCTGAACCGGATCCGCGCCTGGGTGCGCCAGGGACGCACCGACGCGTGGATCGCGCATCAGCTCGAGGTGACAGTTCAACAGATTCAGGCGTTCAAGCGAGAGCAATCGCTTGGAGCCGATGTGGACGCCGACGCGTCCGTGGCGCTGGCCGACTACGACGACGAGATCGACCTGCGCGCCGAAGACGACGCCCTCATCGCGGCCGAGCTAGATGCCGCCGCGGCCGCCGCCGAGGCGGAGGACGAAGAGAGTCCGGCCGAGGATGACGACAAGCCCAAGCGCCGGCGGGGACGCCGGGGCGGGCGCGGAACCCCACGCAAGCGCAAGTCGGGTGGCCCCCTGGAGGCCACGTTCGACCACGGCGAGGAGGGCTACGGTCTGTGGCTCGACCCCGCCGTGCAGGACGACCCCATCTACGCCGAGTACTGGGCCGGTCACCGGCCGGTCGAGGTGACGATCGAGGAGGACCAGATCGTCATCCGGCGCGCCGGCGGGGATGAAGCGGACGATCCGGACTAAAGGATCGGTGGATGAGAATCGGGCCATAGCACGATTCTCATCCACTCCTCACATCTCGTCGGGCGGTCGAGCCTCGTCATCCAGTCGCCGCCGGCCCCCACCGTAGTCGCTGGCCCGCCGCACGTAGCGCGCGAACGCTGCTGAGGCGACCGTCGAGATGTCCCAAGCCGCCGGGTTGCTCGGCGCCACCCGGGTGGCGATGTCAAAGCACCAGTCGATGCCGTGCTCCCAGTAGAGCCGGGCCAGCTCGTCGGTCGTGAAGGTTGCGCCCAGGCGGCGGCGGAGTTCCAGCACCAGCGCGTCGACCACACGCTCGAGCGCGGCGCGATCGGCTGGCTCGGCCTCGGCCAGGCGCCGCTGGCCCTCCTGCCACAGTACGTTCAGCTCCTCGAAACCGACCGGCATCGGCTTCAGCGTAGCCAGGCCCGCAGCGCGCGCCGGGAGACGTACGCGTCAGCGTCCGGACAGCCCGGTGACCGAGTAGGAGCGCTCGCCCGCCTTGAGCATCCCCAGCGACCGTGCATCCTTCATGATCGTGGCGGCCTGGCCCAGCGATCTCTGGAGCTGCTCGAGACGGCGGTTCTCCCGGGCCAGGGTGCGCACGATCTTCTGTTGCTGCGCGGCCTGGGAGTGGGTGGACAG
Organism: Solirubrobacteraceae bacterium; assembly: GCA_035551795.1. Lineage (GTDB taxonomy): Bacteria > Actinomycetota > Thermoleophilia > Solirubrobacterales > Solirubrobacteraceae > Palsa-465. The sequence continues at coordinate 18,653 of DASZMP010000016.1, forward strand.
CAGCGTGAGCATCCCCTTGATGCCGAGGTAGGCGACCAGCCCCAGGACGAACAGCATCACGATGCGGCCGGCCCGATCCCACTTGATCCGGGAGATCGGGAAGTGCAGCGGGGCGACGCGCGGATGGGTCCGGGCCGAGCGTGCGGCCGGCGCGGCCCGGGTGGCGGCGGTGCGGGAACTCCGGGCGGCGGAGGTGGCTGAGCGAGCGGGCGGCATCCCGTGGGGCCTTCGTTCGACGCGGCGCGACTCCTTCCTGCTGCAAGGCGCGGTGCGCGGCGACATCGTCTCAGCGCCTACGGACAGAAAAGCGGTACGGGCGGCCGTCCCACCATCGCGCCGCCCACCGACCGGCGACGGCCGCCAGCGGGCCTGGGCCGGGCCTCAGGTACTGGAAGGCTGGGCCGGGCTCAGATGCCGGAAGGCACGCCGGCCCGGGTACTGCGCCTCGGCGCCGAGCACCTCTTCGATCCGCAGCAGCTGGTTGTACTTGGCCACCCGGTCGGTGCGCGACGGCGCGCCGGTCTTGATCTGCCCACAGCCCGTGGCCACCGCCAGGTCCGCGATCGTCACGTCCTCGGTCTCCCCCGAGCGGTGCGACATGACCGCGGTGTAGCCGGCCTCGCGGGCCATCGAGATGGCAGCCAGGGTCTCGGTCAGTGTGCCGATCTGGTTGACCTTGATGAGAATCGAGTTGCCCACCTTGGAGTCGATCCCACGCTTCAGGCGATCTGTGTTGGTGACGAAAACGTCGTCGCCCACGAGCTGCATCCGCTTGCCCAGGCGGCTGGTCAGCGTGGCCCAGCCGGTCCAGTCCTCCTCCGCCATCCCGTCCTCGAGCGAGATGATCGGGTAGCGATCAGCCAGCTCCGACCAGTAGCTCGTCAGCGTGTCGGCGCTGAGCGTCCGATGCTCGTGCTCCAGGACGTAGGCGCCGTTGCGGTAGAGCTCGGAAGTGGCCGGATCCATCGCGATCGCCACCTGCTCGCCCGGTTCGTATCCGGCGGCGCGGATGCCGGCCATCAACATCTCGAGCGCCTCCTCGTTGGACTCAAGATCGGGCGCAAAGCCGCCCTCGTCGCCCACCGCGGTGCTCAAACCCCGCTCGTGCAGTGTCGTCTTTAGGCTGTGGAACACCTCCACCGCCATCTTCAGCGCCTCGCGGAAGCTCGAAGCGCCGGCCGGAACGATCATGAACTCCTGGAAGTCCACCTTGTTGTCGGCATGGGCGCCGCCGTTGAGGACGTTCATCATCGGGACGGGCATCACGTGAGCGCTCTCGCCGCCCAGGTAGCGCCACAGGGGCAGCCGCTCCTCGGCGGCGGCGGCATGCGCCGCTGCCAGCGACACGGCCAGGATCGCGTTGGCGCCGAGCCGGCTCTTGTTCGGCGTCCCATCCAGGTTGATGAGCGCCCGATCGAGCGCGGCCTGCGCGCCGGCATCCATCCCGCGCACGGCCGTGGCGATCTCGCCGTTGATGTTGTCCACCGCCTGGCTGACGCCCTTGCCCATCCAGTCCTTGCCCCCGTCGCGCAACTCCACGGCCTCGAACTCCCCGGTCGACGCACCCGAGGGAACCGCCGCCCGTCCCCAGGCGCCGGAGCGGACGCTGAGCTCCACCTCCACCGTCGGGTTGCCGCGGCTGTCCAGAATCTGGCGCGCGTGGACGTGTTCGATCTGGCTCATGGCTTCGGCGGATCTCCTTCGACTTCGGTTAGACGCGCCCGCGCGTAGTACGCGAGCTGACCATCGGGGGCCAGATCGTTCCAGTTTCTGCCGTCGGACGCAGCGAGATCAACCCCGGCCTGCACGCGAGCCCGGAACCGGTCGGCGGCGGCGCGCAGCGCCAGCTCCGGGTCGACCTTCAGTTTCCGGGCCGCGTTGACGGCGGCGAACAGCACGTCACCCACCTCGTGGAAGCGCTCATCTGGGGTCCCGGCGGCACGCAATTCCGCGGTCTCATCGACGATCGACTGAAGCGGTTGCTCGACTCCTTCGAAGTCGAATCCACTGGAGGCAGCCCGCCGCTGCACCTTGCGCGCGTACAGCGGCCCGGGCAGGTTCTCCGGGACCTCGCCGAACACCCCGGGCTCCCGGCCCGGTTCACCCGCTTTGATCGCGTCCCAGTTCGTCAGGACCTCGGCGGCGCTGCTGGCCTCCACGTCCCCAAACACGTGCGGGTGGCGGCGGATCAGCTTCTCGGTGATGTGCGAAGCCACCTGGGCCAGATCCCCGGCTCCCCGTTCCTCCAGCAGCAGCGACAGGAAGTGGACCTGGAAGAGCACGTCGCCGAGCTCGTCCAGGAGCTTGGCGTCATCGCGCCGGTGGGCGGCGTCGGCCAGCTCGTAGGCCTCCTCCAGGGTGTGCGGGACGATCGTGCGCTCGTCCTGCTCCCGGTCCCAGGGGCACTCGCGCCGGAGACGACGGGTGATCCGATCGAGGCGCTCGAGCGCCTCGGCGATCTCCGCGCCGTCGGCGCTCACGGCCGGCGCATCAACCCGAGCCGGTCGTCGTGGTGCCCGTGCCGGTACCGGTGGCCGTGGTGGAGCCGGTGGTCGTCGTGGCCGGGGTGGTGCTGGTGGTGGTCTTCGGCGCCTTGTAGCCCGAGCAGTCGGCCATCGAGTAGGCGGAGCGGCAGATCGTCTTGGCGCCCCAGTTGGCCTTGGCCGCCTTGTCCACCTGGGTCGCGGCCGCGGTCTGATACTGGCTGGTCAGGAGCTGCTTGATCAGCGGCGTGGCCTTGGCCAGGGACTGACGCGTGCCCTTGGTCATCTTGATGACCTCCACCACGTACCAGCCGAAGGTGCCGTGAACCGGGCCCTCGAGCTTGTTCAGCGGCGCCGAGAAGGCGACCGTGTTCAGCGCATGCTCCTCCTCGCCGTTGGTCACGCCGGTGAGCAGGCCGCCGTTGTTCTTGGTGGACGTGTCGACCGAGTACTTCTTGGCCACCGTCTGCCAGCTCTTCCCCGACTTGAGCGCGCTGTAGGCGGCCTGGGCGGCGGACTTGGAGTTGGTGCGCACGACGCGCAGGTTGCGCGTGGCCGGGCTGCCGAACTGCGAGGGGTGGGACGAGTAGTAGGCGTCGATGGCCGCCGGAGTGACCTTCTTGGCCTCGCGGGCGACGAGGTCCTTGTAGAGCTCGTTGACCCGCACTCGATAGAGGATGTCCGTCAACGTCTGCCCGGTCTCAGAGAGGAACTTGTTCACCGCCGCCGGGGTGGTCAGTTTGCTCTGCTTCTTGGCCTGAGCGAACGCGGAGTTCAGCTTGGTCTGAGTGAGCTTGATATGCAGCTTGTGGGCCAGCAGCTGGTACCAGTAGGACTTGATCAGGAAGTCCATGACCTGGCTGGACAGCGAGGTGAACAGCTGCCCGCACTCGCTCTTGAGCGTCTTGTCCGGGGTCTTGGCCAGCGACGGGATCTGCTGGCGGACCTGCTTGATGCAGCTGGCGAAGCTGGGTGGATCGTTGGGCACGATCACCGGCGAGCCGGGTGACTGGGACGCATTGCCCTTGGCTGCCACGTACATCCAGTGGTCGAATGCCCGCGTGCTGACCTGATTCCCGGCGACCACGGCCACCGAGTTGCCGGACAGACCGCCGCTCCCGCAGCCCGCCACGGCGAGCGCGAGCACAAAAAAGGCGCCAAGCGCCGTGAGCTTCCTGGACAGCCGCATCGGCGGCCGATGGTAGCGGCATGCTTTGTTATGGGTCGTTAGGCCCCCGACCTTCTTACCGGACTCTTCTACGCCGCCGCCAAGCGGCTCTTCTATGCCGCCTCGCGCGTGACGGCCAGCAGCACGTCCGCCGCCCGGACCACGGCGGGGAAGCGCTTGACCGGGTCGTCAGGCACCCGCATCGACAGCTGGGATTTGCCGGATTCGTAGAGGGCTTCCGGGATCTCGGCCCGGATCTTCTTGGCCCGCACGCTGTCCAGCTCGACCGGGGTGACGGCCAGTCGGCCGCCTCGGAAGGTGACCGCCTGCGCTCCCGCCTGGCCGAGCTTGATCCGGGCGATTTGCAGGGAGATCAAGTTCTCGAGCGGGGCCGGCAGCTCGCCGAAGCGGTCCTCCAGCTCCTCACGCAGCACCCCCAGGTCGGCCACCTCACGCGCTGCGGCGATCCGCCTGTGGACATCCACCTTGGCCTGCTCGTAGGGGATGTAATCGGCCGGGACGTAGGCGTCGACGTTGATGTCCAGACGCACCGGCTCCCAGTCGTCCTCTCCC
>DASZMP010000017.1:0-14505 GCA_035551795.1 Solirubrobacteraceae bacterium
TCGGGCAGCTCCAGGGCCACGAACAGCCGCAGGTGTCGCTCGGCCATCTCCGCAGGGTCAGTCGTGCTCGCCTCGCAAGGCGCGAGCCAGCAGATGCAGCGCCACCGTCGTGGACCGGTCGCGAATGTCCCCTCGGTCGCCGGGAAGCCTGGCGCTGCGGGTCAGCGATCCCTCGCCCGGCCCGGCCACCGAGAAGCACACCAGGCCGACCGGCTTTTCCTCGGTCCCACCCCCAGGTCCCGCGATGCCGGTGATGCCAACTCCGACCGAGGAGGAGAACCGCGAGCGCGCGCCGGCGGCCAGCGCCAGGGCGACCTCCACCGAGACCGCGCCGTACTGCTCGATCAGCGCCGGATCGACGCCGGCCATCTCGCTTTTCGCGGCGTTCGAGTAGGCAACCACGCCGCCGGCAAAATACTCCGAGGATCCGGCGCGATCGGTCAAGCGGGCGGCCAGCAGGCCGCCCGTGCAGGATTCCGCCACCGACACGGTGAGTCCCTCGAGCAGCTCCACCACCTGCTCGTCGATCGTCGCACCGTCCGCGGAGAACAGAGCGTCGCCGTGGCGGGCGCCCAGGAACTCCAGCAGCGCGTCGTAGGCCGCCTGGTGCTCGGGCTCGAATCGAGTCGAGATCTCGATCTCCCCCCGCCGCAGGCAGGTGGTGATCTCCAGGGGCTCCAGCGAAACCCCCTCGTCCTCGGCGGCCCGCAGCGTCGCGGCGATCTCCGATTCGGGGATTCCAAACAGCCGCGCGACCGCCACCCGGTACTCCCGCGCCCCGGCGATCGCTCGGCGAAACTCCTCGGTCTTGACCGCCTCACTCCACATGGGCTGGAGCTCCCGGGGCGGTCCGGGCAGCACCACGACGGTCGGTCCGGGCTGCCCCTCGGCGGGCGGTACGACCAGCCCGGGCGCCGTCCCCACCGGCTCAAGGACGGTGGCGCCCCGGGGGATCACGGCCTGCTTGCGATTGGACGTGCGAACGGCCTCGGGATCCACCCCGCGCCAGCGAGCCATCATCGGCCGGAGGATCTCCGCAATCCGCTCCTCGAGCTCAGGGTCGAGCACCATCGGCCTGCCGGCGAAGCGCCCGACGATCTCCGCGGTGAGATCGTCGGCCGTCGGTCCCAGCCCACCGCTGGTGACGATCAGCGACAGACCGTCCTGGGCCATGTGCTGGAGCGCGCGAAGGAGATCCTCCGAGCGGTCCCCCACCACCTCGATGGTCGCCACGTCCACCCCGAGATTGGCCAGCTGCTGCGAGAGCCAGGGTCCGTTTCGGTCCGAGATGATCCCGGTCAGCACCTCGGTGCCGGTGACCAGCACGCCGGCTCGAAGCACCGCGGTCATCCGGTGGTGGTTGTCCCCGACGTGCCCGTGGTGCAGGTGGGGCCGTGGCCGGCGGGCAGCTTGCTGACGCCCTTGCCGGTCACCTTCAGCCCGATCGGGTTGGCGGACGCGGCCACCGAGTACCGCTTCCCGTTCGCGGTCATCGTCACCGCGTTGTTGCCGAGCGTCAAAAACAGCTGCCGCGACTTCAGCGTGGGGATCGTCTGGCCGGCCGCATAGGTCGTGCCCGGCACGAGGATCTTTCCGGTGCGGTCCTCGACACAGACGTAGACCGGGCCGGTGGGCACGAGCTTGAGCCTGGCCAGCTTCGGCTTGGGCTTGTGGTGCTTCACCGGGGTGGTCGTGGTTGTGGTGTGGTGATGGTGGGCGGAGTTGTGCGCGCCGGTCGGGTTCGGCTGCTTGGCGTTGTTGCGCAGTCCGATGAAGTACAGAGCGGCCACCACCGCGACGAGCACGATCCCGATCAGCACCCAAGGCGGCAGCAGCGGTCCCCGAATGGGTTTGGGGCTGCGGTCGCGGTCGCGACGCTCGCGGCCCTGGCGCCGCCCCGGAGCCGGACGCAGGTCGTGCTCGCTGGGCAGCTCGAACTCGCGCTTGAACTCGTCGACCAGCAACCGGCTGTCCAGGCCGAGGTAGTCGGCGTAGGTGCGCAGGAAGCTCTTGATGTAGACGGGGCCCGGGAGCAGATCCCATTCCTCGTTCTCTATCGCCCGCAGGTACCGGGCCCTGATCTTCGTCCGCGTCTCCACCTCGGAGATGTCGATCCGAGCGCGCATGCGCGCTTCCCGCAGGGTCTGCCCGATGTCCGCCATCGAACGGAAGGCTAGTGGGACAACCCCACCTCAGGCGGGCCGCTAGGAGGCTTGCAGATCGTCGTCCGGGCGCACCGTCACATCCGGATCGTCCTCGGCCCCGGTGTCAGGCACCGGAGCGGGTCTGCGCCCGCCGGGGGCGCCCTCGGCCAGGTGGCTGAGGATCCGCGGCACGTCGGCCTCCGTGATCAGCACCTGGCGGGGCTTGGACCCCTCATAACCGGAGATGATCCCGCGCCGCTCGAGCATGTCGATCAGCCGTCCGGCCCGGGTATAACCGAGGCGCAGGCGGCGCTGGAGCATCGACGTGGAGGCCGTGCCCATCTGGGCCACCAGCGAGATCGCCTCCTCGAGCAGCGGATCCTCGTCGGGACTGAACTCATCCTCGCCCGAGCCGCCGCTGTCCTCGTCCTCGACCTCCTGCAAGAGCTCGTCGTGGAACTCGGGCTCTCCCTGCTTGCGCCAAGCGTCGGTCAACTCGGCGATCTGGGCCTCGTCGATGTAGGCGCCCTGGATCCGCTGGAGCTTGCTCGAGCCCACGGGCGAGAACAGCATGTCGCCCTGCCCGAGCAGCGACTCGGCTCCGCCCTGGTCGAGGATCACCCGCGAGTCGGTCTGCGAGGAGACGGCGAACGCGATCCGCGAGGGCACGTTGGCCTTGATCATGCCGGTGATCACGTCGACGCGCGGGGACTGGGTGGCCAGCACCAGATGGATGCCCACCGCGCGCGCCTTCTGGGCCAGGCGAATGATCGAGTCCTCCACATCGGCCGGGGCCACCATCATCAGGTCGGCCAGCTCGTCGATCACACACAGGATGTAGGGCAGCGGCGGCTCGCCGCGCTTCTCCCGCGCGCGGTTGAGCTCGGGAAGCGAGCGCGTGCGGGCCAGCGACATGATCCCGTAGCGCTGCTCCATCTCCCGGACCAGGTTCTGGAGCGCATTGGCGGCCATCCGGGGGCTGGTGATCACGGGGGTGAGCAGGTGCGGGATCGACTCGTAGTGGTTGAGCTCCACCTGCTTGGGGTCGACCAGCACCAGCCGCACATCGTGCGGCGTGGCCCGCAGAAGCACCGAGCACAGCATCGCGTTGACGCAGGCCGACTTGCCCGCGCCGGTCGTGCCCGCGACCAGCAGGTGGGGCATCTTCGCCAGGTCGGCGCCGATCGCGTGGCCGGCGATGTCCTTGCCCAGCCACACGGTGAGCGGCGACCACTCGGCCGGCGGCTCCTGGAACACGTCGCCCAGGTGGACGATCTTGCGCCGCGCGTTGGGGACCTCGACGCCAACCGCGGTCTTTCCCGGGATCGGCGCCAGGATCCGGATGTCGGTGGCGGCCAGCGCGTAAGCGAGGTCGTCCTTGAGGCTGGCCACCTTCGAGACCTTGATGCCCGGGGCCAGGCGCAGCTCGTAGCGGGTGATGTGCGGCCCGGTGACCCGGCCCACCACCCTCGCCTCGACACCGAAGTGCCCGAGCGCCTCCACCAGCTGCCGAGCCACCTGCTCCTGCCCGGCCGTGTCAGGTCGCGCCTGGTCGGCGGTGGAGCGGATCAGCACGCGCGTGCTGGGTACCCGCCAGACGAATTCGGGGTCGTCGGTGATCGACGCTCGGTAGCGGCCCTGCGGGGTGAGGTCCTCAGGGTTGGCCTTCGGCCGGCGACTTGCCGGTTCGCCGGCCTCATCGAGCGCCTCCTCGGGCTCGGGCTCGAGCTCCGGCGGCTCCTCGGGCTCGAAGCTGAGCTGCTCCTGCTCGTCGGTCTCATCCATCGCGGGGGCCTCGACATGGGTGGCGGTGACGACCAGCTGACCGGCGTCGGGCTCGGGGATCACGAACGGCTCGTCGTCCGGGTCCAGCGTCAACCCGGTGCGTCCGGCGTGGGTGGCCGCGCGGCGGGTGGCCAGCGTGGTCTCGGAGCGCCGGAGCGCCTCAGCCGCCTGAGCCCGCCCGGCGAGCACCACCGAGGCCAGCGTGGCGCCACTGAGCAGGATGATCCCGGCCAGCAGCAGGAACACGGCGAGGATGTCGGCGCCGGCGGTCGAAAGCAGGTGCCCGGTCACCCAGAACTCGCCGGCGCCCAGGACCCCGCCGCGGGCCTCGACCACGTGCGCGGCCCAGAAATGGCCGGCCGGCTCCTGACCCGGGCCGATCCCCAGCGTGCCGGCCGCCAGGATCAGGCAGAGCGCGCCGGCCAGGCACACGGATCCGGTGCGCAGCGGCCGGCCGGGAGGACGCAGGTCACGGGCCAGCACCAGCACTCCGGAGATCGCCAGAGCCACCGGGATGGCGTAGGCCAGCTCCCCGACCAGGAAGCGCATTCCGGTCACGGAGCCATGGCCGAGGCTGCCCCCGGCCCAGTGCAGGTAGGTCACGCCGCCCAGGAAGATGCCCAGCGCGATCAGTGCCAGGGCCAGGACGTCGACGTGGTGGGGCTCCAGCGCCATCACCGGCCGCAGGCTGGGCCGGCTCGCCAGCAGCGAACGCTTGGCGCGGGCGGGCGGCTTCTTTTTTCGCTTGGTCGAGGTCCGGGTGGCGGCCATGTCCGGACTGAGGGCTTCGACGCCGGAGGTGAAGACCCTCTAAAGAGTTAGAGTCGATACGGGTATCCGCCCGTACCATCCCCGGAAATGACCGACTTCGAGCGCCCTCCCCGCGTCCTCGTAGTGGAAGATGACGATGCCATTGCCCAGGTTCTCCAGCGCTCGCTGCGCATGGAGGGCTACGACGTGCGGATCGCGGCCGACGGCGTGGTGGCCCTCGACCAGGCCCACGCGTTCCTGCCCGATCTGGTGATCCTCGACCTGGGACTCCCGCGCATGGACGGGATCGAGGTGGCCAAGCGGCTGCGCGAGGCCGAGGATGTGCCGATCCTCGTGCTGACCGCGCGCGACGCCGTGGAGTCCCGCGTGGAGGGGCTGGATGCCGGGGCCGACGATTATCTGGTCAAGCCGTTCGAGCGCCAGGAGCTCCTGGCTCGGCTGCGGGCCCTGTTGCGCCGCCGTCCACCTCGTGGGCAGGCCGCGCTGTCGGTCGGCGACCTCAAGCTCAACCCGGACACGCACGAGGTGAGCCGGGGCGACCGCCAGCTCGAGCTCACGCAGCGCGAGTTCGAGCTGTTGGAATACCTGATGCGCAACGAGCGCATCGTGATCTCGCGCCAGCGCCTGCTGGACGAGGTCTGGGGTTACGACCCCTTCTCGATGACCAACACCATCGAGGTGTTCGTGTCAAACCTTCGACGTAAGCTTGAAGCGGGTGGCGAGCCCAGGCTCCTCCATACGATCCGCGGCGCAGGCTACGTTCTCCGCGTATAGGTCGGTTCCGATCCGCTGGCGTCTGGCCGGCGGATCCGCCGCCCTGACGCTCGTCATCCTGGCCAGCTTCGCCGCCGTGGTCGGGGTGCTCACCGATCGGCAGGTCACGCACCAGTTCGTCGACCAGATGACCACCGCCAGCACGCAGCTCGCCCAGATGCATCCCCGCTACAACGCGAGAACAGGGGTGCTGAACTGCAACCAGCACATCGACTACCTGTACGACTTCGCCAAGGCCGACGACGCGCAGATCCGCGTGTTCGACTCGACGGGCGACCTGATGTGCACCCAGGAGGATGGTTTCATGACCATCAACCAGGCGCTCAAGCAGCTCCCCCACTTCAGTCCTCCCGTGGGCCGGGGCAGCTACAACGAGAACGGCTACCGGGTGGTCGTCGCGCCGATCAGGTGGAGGCCGTTCGGCGGCGGCTGGGTCCTCTACGCCCGGCCGCTGTCCACGATCGACAGCACGATCGCTCGGGTCCGCGGTCTCCTCGTGATCGGCGTGTTCGGCGGCACGCTGCTGGCCCTGCTCGCCGGCCTGGCCACCGCTCAGCGGGCGATCCGGCCGATCGCCCAGCTGACCGACGCCGCCCGGGAGATCGAGCGCACCCGCGACCCCACCCGGCACGTTCCCCACCCGAAGGCCGACGACGAGGTGGCCGAGCTGGCCCGCACGCTGGAGGGCATGCTGGCCGCGCTGGACTCCGCCCGGTCGGAGACCGAGGCGGCGCTCAGCCGGCAGCGGGAGTTCGTGGCCGACGCGTCTCACGAGCTGCGCACGCCGTTGACCAGCGTGCTGGCCAACCTGGAGCTCCTGGCCGACGAGCTGGAGGGCGAGTCGGCGGAATCGGCCAAGGCGGCGCTGCGCTCCACCCGGCGGATGCGCCGGCTGGTTGGCGATCTGCTGCTGCTGGCCCGGGCCGACGCCGAGCGCCAGCGTGCCCCCCGTCAGACCGAGCTGGCCGAGGTCCTGCTCGACGCGGCCGCCGAGCTGGGGGCGGGCAGCGCCGGATTCGAGGACCACGAGCTGACGATCGATCCGGGCTCAGCGGTGGTCCAGGGCAGCGACGACGACCTGCACCGGCTGGTCCTCAACCTGATGGAGAACGCCGTGCGCCACACGCCGCCCGGCACGCACATCCGGGCCCGGAGCGGAATGGTGGACGGCCGGCCGACGCTGGTCGTGGAGGACGACGGTCCGGGCATCCCCGCCGAGCTCCAGCGCCGGGTGTTTGACCGCTTCGTGCGGGGCGGCGGTGACAGCTCAGGCGGGAGCCGAGGCACCGGCCTGGGCTTGGCCATCGTGCGGGCCGTGGCCGATGGACATGGGGCGAGCGTCGAGCTGGGCAGCCGCGAGGACGGTCAGGGGACACGGTTCGTGATCACGTTCAAGGACGGCACCACAGAGCCGGCGGATCACTACCCGCCCGCCGTCGACGCGCCCGATCAGACCTCCACCACCACGGGCAGCACCATCGGCCGGCGCCGGAGCCGGTCATAGACGAAGGCGGCGAGATCGTCGTGCAGCTCCTCCTGGAGCAGATCGATCTCGCGGATCCCGTCCTTGGCTGAACGAGCCAGCGACGCGTCGACCGCGTCCCTGATCTCCTGGCGCAGGCCGTCGGCCTGCTCGATGAACGGCACGCCGCGGAAGATCACCTCCGTGTCGGCTACCGGGGAGCCGTCCTGCTCGGAGACCGTGGCCACGACGATGAAGATGCCGTCCGCCGAGAGCATGCGTCGGTCGCGAAGGGCAACGTCGGCCGGGTCGCCGATGTCCACCCCGTCCACGAAGATCATCCCGGACTGCTCGGGCGCGCCGAAGGCGGCGCCGCGCTCGTGGATGTCCAGGGGCAGGCCGTTGCTCCCGCGGAATATGTTGTCGGGATCGATGCCCACGGCCTCGGCCAGCTCGGCATGCAGCTGGATGCGCTTGTGGTCGCCGTGGATCGGCATCACGTAGCGTGGCTTGACCAGGTTGAGCATCAGCTTCAGCTCCTCGGCGTACCCGTGCCCGGAGGCATGGATCGGAGCGTCGGAGGTGGTCACCACATGGCAGCCGATGTGGTAGAGCCGATCAACCGTCTCGTTGACGGCGCGTTCATTGCCGGGGATCGGGGTGGCGCTGAACACCACCGTGTCATTTGCGTGCAGCTGGATCGCGCGGTGGTCGTTGTGGGCCATACGGCGCAGCGCCGACAGCGGTTCCCCCTGGGAGCCGGTGGAGATCACGACCACCTTGTGGTCTGGCCAGTCCTCCACCTCCTGGGGCTGGATCAGCATCCCCTCCGGTACCTCGATGTGCCCCAGGGAGCGCCCGATACCCACGTTCTTGCGCATCGAGCGGCCGACCAGCGCGACCTTGCGGCCCAGGTGCGCGGCGGCGTCGATCACCTGCTGCACGCGATGGATGTTGGAGGCGAAGCTCGTCACGATGATCCGCCCGTCCGCCCGGGCGAACACCTCCTCGAGGTGGGGCCCGACGCCCCGCTCCGAAGGGGAGAAGCCGGCCCGGTCGGCGTTGGTGGAATCCCCGCACAAGAGCAGGATCCCTTCGCGGCCGAGCTCGGCCAGCCGGGAGACGTCGGCGGGCTCGCCGTCCACGGGAGTTTGGTCGAACTTGTAGTCGCCGGTGACCAGCACGGTGCCGAGGTCGGTGGTCAGCGCGACCGCGCAGGCGTCCGGGATGGAGTGGGTCATGTGGACCAGCTCGAGGTCGAACGGACCCACCTCGATCGTCTCACCCGGGCTCAGGTCTCGCAGATCGCAGTCCCGCAGGCGGTGCTCGTCTAGCTTGGAACGGGCCATGGCCAGCGTGAGCCGGCGCGCGTACACGGGCGGAGCGTCGGCCCCGCCCAGCTCGCGCAGCACCCACGGGAGCGCGCCCACGTGGTCCTCGTGGCCGTGCGTGATGACGATCGCCTCGATGTCGTCGACCCGCTCGCGCAGATAGGTGAAGTCGGGCAGCACCAGATCGATGCCCAGCATCTCGGCGGTGGGGAAGCGCAGGCCGGTGTCGACGACCACGATGCGGTCCTCGTACTCCACCACCATCATGTTCTTGCCGATCTCGCCCAGGCCGCCGAGCGGCAGGACGCGCAGCCTCGAGTTCGTACTCACGCTTGGGCGGGCTGGAGCATGCCGTGACGCTCGAGCATGCCCCGGATCACGGAGAGCTCCTGCTCGTCCAGGGGCAGGTAGGGGAGCCGGGGGTCACCCACGTCCAGGCCGAGCAGGTTCAGCGCCGCCTTGTTGGAGCAGGCTGCGGGAGCGATCGCCATGTCCCGGTAGACGCCGGTCAGCCGGGTATCGATCTCGCGCCGGTTCTCGGGCTCGTCGATCATCCGCCGGAACTCCCGGCCGAAAATATGGCTGGAGGTGAGGATCCCGCCGGGTTCCCCCAGGTCCAGTACGTCGGCCAGCATGTCGTCGTTGCCGGCGTAGATCGACATGCCGTCGATCGGCCCGAGGTTGGTGTGGTTGGCCTGCTTGACCCCGACGATGTGCTCCAGCTGGCCCAGACGCGCGATCAGCTCGTTGGGCAGATCGCTGCCGGTGCGCTGCGGGATGTTGTACAGGAGGATCGGGAGGTCCGTGGCCCGGTCGATCTCCTCGTAGTGGCGGATGATCCCCTTGTGGGTGGGCCGGTTGTAGTAGGGGTTGACGCTCAGCAGAGCGTCAGGACCCAGCTCGGTGGCTCGCTCGGTGAGCTGCACGGCATGGCGCGTGTCGTTGGAGCCGATGCCGGCGATCACGGTGGCGTCCGGGAAGCTCGAGCGCATCTCGCTGATGACCAGCTCGATCGTTCGCAGGTGCTCCTCGTCGGTCATCGTCGCCGCCTCCCCGGTGGTGCCGCACACCACCACCCCGTCCGAACCGTTCTCGATCAGGTGGTGGACCAGGCGGATGATCGCCGCTTCGTCCGGGCCGCCCGAGGCCTCGAACGGTGTGACCATGGCCGTGAGGATCGCGCCGAAGTTCGCCGTCATCGGGGGGCTATCTTAGAGGCTCTCGGGCGATCTCAGCCGAGCCGATTGCGGCGGTGGCGCCCGTGCTCCTCGGTGTGATCGAGCACCGCATACGGGGCGAGCAGAGGTCCCAGGCGCCTCGGGGGCGCGGCAGTCGCCGGAGCGAATGTCACGGAGGTGGTGGGCCGGGCAGGCGGGGAAGGCTGGGAGACCACGTGGGTGACGGGCGCGCCGGTCAGGCGTCCGATCCGCTCGGGCAGGCCGGCGTGCAGCCATTTCGAGGAGCCGAGGGGAAGAGTGCTGACGACGATCTCGTCGTATTCCCGGGGATTCCAGATCTCCGAGACGGCCAGGCAGGGATCGGGGTCGCCGAGCCGGCCGGTGACGGCGAGCCCGGCCTCGCGGAGCCGGCTGAGCGCCATGTCAAGCGCGCTCTGCGCCGCCTCCCGGCCGCCGCCGAACGGAGTGGCCGGCACCAGCAGCGTGAACTGCGACGCGGCACGCTCGGCGAGCCGCGACAGCGCTGCCAGCAGCTCCCCAGAGCTGGCCGTCACGTTGGCTACCACGAGGACGTTCTTCTTCCACGCCATCCCTTGTCCCTCGCCTCGCTGTCTGGATCCGTCTCAACATACGCCCGGATCCGGACAGGTGCAAACACCAGATGTCAGAGCAGATGCTCGAGCCCGATCACCGGGCTGTGCGCCAACGTCGGCACCTTCCGGATGGCCAGGAGCACGCCGGGCATGAACGACTCCCGGTCGATCGAGTCATGGCGGATGGTGAGCGTCTGCCCGGCGTCCCCCAGGATCACTTCCTGGTGGGCCACCAGCCCGGGAAGGCGCACCGAGTGGACCGGCGGCTCGGGCCGGTCGGGGGCGGCCTCGTGCATCAGGCGAGCGGTGCGGGCCGCCGTGCCGCTGGGCCTGTCCAGCTTCCGGTCGTGGTGCAGCTCGATGATCTCAGCCGAGCGCATGTGCCGCGCCGCCTCGGCGGCGAACTTCATCATCAGCACGGCACCGATGGCGAAGTTGGGCGCGATGAAGATGTTTGCCCCGGTCAGGCCGTCCAGGTCTCGGGGGTCAAATCCGGTGGTGCCGACGACGACGTGGACTCTGGCTCTGACGGCTTGCTTGATGTTCTCGACCGCCGTCTTCGGGACCGTGAAGTCGACCAGGACGTCGGGGCGGTTGGCCAGCGCGTCGGCCAGCGAGGTGTTGATCGCCGGGTCGGCGCGGGCCACCAGCTCCATGTCGCCGGCCCCCTCGACGGCGGCGCACACGGTGGCGCCCATGCGCCCGGCCGCGCCGGTGACCGCCACCCGGATCATCAGCTTGGACTGGCGGTGGCGGCCAGCTCGATCCGGGCGACCGCCTCCTCGAAGCGCTCCGCGTCGGGTCCGATGCCGGCAATCGACAGCTGCTCGGGATCCCACAGCTCCTCGCTGAGGGACTCCAGGTCGGACAGCCTCACCGCGTCGATCGCCTCCACCACCTCATCGAGCGAGAGCAGCGGCACCTCGCCGAGCAGCTCGGAACCCAGCCGGTTCATGCGGGCGCCGGTCGACTCGAGCGCCAGCAGCACGCGGCCCTTGAGGTTCTCCTTGGCCCGGCGCAGCTCATCGGGGGTGGCCGGCTCGCTGCGCAGGCGGCTGAGCTCCTGGCCGACGATCTGCATGGCCTCGCCGATGTTGTCGGGCCGGGTGCCCAGGTACAGGCCGACCTGGCCGGCGTCCTGGTAGGCGCTGGTGAATGAGTAGACCGCGTAGGCGAGCCCGTGTTTCTCGCGGACCTCCTGGAACAGGCGTGAGGAGGACGTGCCGCCGAAGATCGTGTCCAGCACGCGCAGCGCGAAGCGCCGGTCGTCGTGACGGGACAGGCCGCCTCCCCCCAAAGTCACATGGAACTGCTCGGTGTCCTTGCACTCGAACTTCTGCGTGCGCCGCGTGCTCGCGGGCGCCGGCTGGACCCCGGGAGCGGTCACGGCGGCGGGTTCGGCGATCACGCGGTCCGTGGCCAGCGTCACCAGCTGGTCGTGGTCGATGGCCCCGGCGGCGGCGATCACGATGTTGGCCGGCCCGTACCGGGACCGGTGAAACTGGGCGATCTGTCCGGCCGGCGTTTCGGCGATCACCGTCGCGCGGCCGATGATGGCGCGTCCCAGGGGATGCTCGCCGAACACCGCCTCCCCGAGCACATCGAACACCTTCTCCTGCGGATCGTCCTCGTACATGGCGATCTCCTCGAGGATCACCGCCCGTTCGGAGTCGATGTCGGTCAGCGACGGCCTGAACACCATGTCGGCCATCACGTCAAACGCGGTCTCCACGTGCTCGTCGATCACCCGGGCGAACACCGACGTGGTCTCCTTGCCGGTGCCGGCGTTCAGCTCGGCGCCCATGCCGTCGAAGATCTGGTCGATCTCCAGCGAGCTGTACTTGGACGACCCCTTGAACAGCAGGTGCTCGAGCAGGTGCGACAGCCCAGCCTCGTGATCTGACTCGCCGCGCGAGCCGGTGCCGATCCAGAAGCCCAGCGACACGGATCGGACGGAGGGCATCGCCTCCGTCACGATCCGCAGGCCACTGTCCAGCGTGGTCAGCCGATGCTGAAGGGTCACGCGGTGAGGCCGGGAGTGCTTGGGACCGTCAGGAGCGCTCCGGGTCGCTGTCGCGCACGCGCCCGCGGTCACGGTCTCCGTCCCGGCGGCGCTCGCCGCCCCGGCCGCGGTCACGGTCACGGTCCCGCGGGCCCCGGTCCCGGTCGCCGCGCTCGCGGCGGGGTCCGCCGTCTCCGGCCGTGATGCTGGCCAGCTCCTCGACCGACTTGCCGGCGATCTCCGGGTCTTCGGCCAGACGCAGCCCGATCCGTCCGCGCTCGCGGTCGACCTCGACCACGCGTACGTTCAGCTCGTCGCCCTTGTTGAGCACCTCCTCGACCGTGGCGATCCGGCGTCCGGGTGCCACGTTGGAGATGTGCAGGAGGCCGTCGGTGCCCTTGGCCAGCTCGATGAACGCACCGAATGTGGTCGTCTTGACGACCTTGCCGGTGAACTCGTCGCCGACCTCCACCTCTTTGGTCATCGACCGGATCCGGTCGACCAGGGCGTCGCCCAGCTCTCCGTTTGAGGCGTAGACCAGGACCTGACCCTCGTCGTTGACGTCGATCTGGGACTCGAACTCCTCCTGCAGGGCGCGGATCGTCTCGCCACCCTTGCCGATCAGCAGGCCGATCTTCTCCGGATCGATCTTGATCGAGGAGATCCGCGGCGCATGCTTGGACAGCTCCGCCCGCGGATGGGCGATCGTGTCGTGCATCTTGCCGAGGATCGCGGTCCGCGCCACCTTGGCCTGGCTCAGTGCGTCGCGCAGGATGTCGAACGTGACACCGCTGATCTTGATGTCCATCTGCAGGGCGGTGATGCCCTGGTCGGTGCCGGCCACCTTGAAGTCCATGTCTCCCAGGTGGTCCTCGACCCCGGCGATGTCGGTCAGGACGATGTAGTCATCGCCCTCCTTGATCAGCCCCATGGCGATGCCGGCCACCGGCGCCTTGAGTGGCACCCCGGCGTCCATCAGGGACAGGCTTGATCCACACACGCTCGCCATCGAGCTTGATCCATTGGACTCCAGGATGTCCGACACGACGCGGATCGTGTAGGGGAACTCCTCCTGGCTGGGGACCATCGGCACGAGCGCCCGCTCAGCCAGCGCGCCGTGGCCGATGTCGCGACGCTTGGGACCACCCAGGCGCCCGGCCTCGCCCACGCTGAACGGCGGGAAGTTGTAGTGGTGGAAGTAGCGCTTGGCCGTCTCCAGCCCCAGCGTGTCCAGCCGCATCTCCTCACGGGTGGTGCCCAGGGCAACCACGCTCAGGGCCTGCGTCTGGCCGCGGGTGAACAGCGCCGAGCCGTGGGCTCGCGGGAGGGTTGAGACCTCGATCGTGATCGGCCGGATCTCCTCGGCGCTACGACCGTCGGGACGGCGCTTTTGAACCGCGATGCGCTCGCGGATCATCTGCTTCTCCAGCTTGTCGAAGGCACGCTGGGCGTTTGACCGGTAATCCGCGTAGGTCTCGGTGCTCGGATCGCCCGAGTACTGGGTGAGCACCTGCTCCTCGACCGCCTTGGTGGCGTTCTGGCGCTCCAGCTTGTCCTCCACCTGGGTGGCCTGGTCAAGCGCGTTCCCGTGCGACGCCTTGATCTGCTCGTACAGATCGGGGTTTACCCCCGGGATCTCGACAACGAGCTTCTCCTTGCCGGCCTGAGCGCGCAGCTCGTGCTGGGCGGCGCACAGCTTCTTGATCGCGTCGTGGGCGATATCCAGCGCGTCGAGGATCTCCGCCTCGGGGATCTCGTTGGCGCCGGCCTCAACCATCAGGATCGCCTCATCGGTGCCGGCCACGATCAGGTCCAGATCGGTGTTGTCGATCAGGTCCTCCTCGTTGGGGTTGACGACGAAGTTGCCGTCGACCTTGCCGATCCGGACCGCGCCCACGGGCGTGGGCACCGGGATCTCGGAGAGCATCAGCGCCGCGGAGGCGCCGTTCATGGCCAGGATGTCGTACGGGTTGACGTGGTCGATCGACAGCGGGATGGCCACGAGCTGGGTCTCATAGCGCCAGCCCTTGGGGAACAGCGGCCGGATCGGCCGGTCGATCATGCGCGCGGTCAGGATCCCCTTCTCCCCCGCGCGACCCTCGCGCTTGAAGAAAGAGCCGGGGATCTTCCCGGCAGCGTACATCCGCTCCTCCACGTCAACGGTGAGCGGCAGGAAGTCAACGTCGCGGATATCACCCGCGGTGGCGGTGCAGAGCACCATGGTGTCGCCCGCACGGACGACGACGGCGCCGGAGGCCTGCTTGGCCAGCCTGCCCGTCTCGAATGAGATCTCCTTGCCCGCGATCTCGACGGACACGCGCTTTACGGCGTCAGACATATTCAATTCCCTTCTGCTCCGCCCTTCGGTCGGCGGAGTCCCTTCGTCTTTTTCTCTTAGTCCGAACGGCCTGATCCTAGCGGGTTTGGCTGGATCGATCCCGCGGACGAGGGGATTTGAGGCGCCT
>DASZMP010000018.1:0-4491 GCA_035551795.1 Solirubrobacteraceae bacterium
GATCTACGCGCCCCACGGGCAGCTCTATCAGCCTCAGGACTCCGAGCAGCTGATGTTCTACAAGGAGGACGCGCGCGGCCAGATCCTGGAGGAGGGCATCACCGAGGCCGGCTCGGTGTCGTCATTCATCGCCGCCGGCACCTCCTACAGCGCCCACGGCGAGCAGATGGTGCCGTTCTACATCTACTACTCGATGTTCGGCTACCAGCGCGTGGGCGATCTGATCTGGTCGGCGGGCGACGCGCGCACGCGCGGCTTCCTGCTCGGCGGCACGGCCGGCCGGACGACCCTCAACGGTGAGGGTCTCCAGCACGAGGACGGCCACAGCCACGTGCTGTTCTCGGTCGTGCCGAACGTGCGCGCCTATGACCCCACCTTCAACTACGAGGTGGCGGTGATCATCCAGGACGGGCTGCGCCGGATGGCCGCCGAGCAGGAGGACGTCTTCTATTACCTGACGCTGATGAATGAGAACTATCAGCACCCGGCGATGCCCGAGGGCGCCGAGGACGGCATCCTGCGCGGGATCTACCCGCTGCGCAGATCGGATCCCGCCCACGCCAAGGTGCAGCTGCTCGGCTCGGGCACGATCCTCCGAGAGGTTCTGGCGGCCGCCGACCTCCTGGCCGATGACTGGGGGATCACCGCCGACGTGTACTCGGTGACCTCGTTCACCGAGCTGCGCCGCGACGGCCTCGAAACCGAGCGGTGGAACATGCTCCATCCGACGGACAAGCCCCGGCGATCGTATGTCTCCAAGACGCTGCGCTCGGTGCCGACGGTCGCCTCCACCGACTACGTCCGGGCCTACGCCGACCAGATCCGCCAGTGGGTCCCGGGCTCCTACCGCGTGCTCGGCACCGACGGCTACGGACGCAGCGACTTTCGGCGTGCACTGCGCCGGTTCTTCGAGGTCGATCGCCACTACGTGGCGCTGGCGGCCTTGCGGGAGCTCGATCCGGAGCTGGCGGCGCAGGCGATCAAGAAGTACGGGATCGATGCCGACGCGCCGATCCCCACGGAGGTGTGATGGCCACAGCCGAGCTCGTCCAGGTGACCGTGCCAGACATCGGGGACTTCGAGGATGTCCCGGTGATCGAGATCCTCGTCTCCGAAGGCGATTCGGTGGCGGCGGAGGACCCGCTGGTCACCCTGGAATCCGACAAGGCCACGATGGACGTTCCCTCGCCCTCAGCCGGAGTCGTGCGGGCGCTGCACGTATCGGTGGGCGACCACGTCAAGCAGGGGAGCCTGGTAATGGATCTGGAGCCGGCCGACGGAGACTCGGCTTCGGAGCCCGCGACCGGGCCTGCGGCGGCGGAGCCGGCGGCCGGGCCTGCTGAAGCGGAGCCGGCGGCCGGGCCTGCGGCGACGGAGCCGGCGACCGGGCCTGCTGCGACGGAGCCGGCGACGGGGCCTGCTGAAGCGGAGCCCGCGGCGGAGGCCGACACCGAGCAGGCTGCTGCCAGCGCCTTCGGGGACGGCCGGCCAGCCGCGAACGCCGGGGCCGGATCCGCTCCTGCCCCCCCAGCCTCCGTTCCGGCGCCGGCCGGACCAGTCCTGACCAGCACACCTTCTGCACCGCGCGGCAACGGGCGCGCCGAGATCTACGCCAGCCCCTCGGTCCGCCGTCTGGCCCGTGAGTCCGGCGTTGACCTGAGCCGGGTGACCGGCACCGGACGCAAGGGCCGGATCACCCCGGACGACGTCCGGGCGGCGGGTAGCGGAGGCCCTGCCCAGCCGGCGGGAGCACCGACGCCGGCTGGGGGAGGCGTCGCCGAGCTCGGGCTGGCGCCGTGGCCGAAGGTGGACTTCGAGAAGTTCGGGCCTGTGGAGCGCGTGCCCCGTTCGCGCATCCAGCGGATCTCGGCTCCGAACCTAGCCCGCAACTGGGTGATGATCCCCCACGTCACCCAGAACGACGAGGCCGACATCACCGAGCTCGAGTCCTGGCGGCGCGAGCTCAACCAGGAGTACTCCGGCGAGCTCAAGGTGACGATGGTGTCGTTCCTCGTCGCCGCCTCGGTGGCCAGCCTGAAGGCGTTTCCCAACTTCAACGCCTCACTTGACGGCGAGGACCTGGTGCTGCGGCGCTACTACAACATCGGCTTTGCCGCTGACACGCCCGGGGGGCTGGTGGTGCCGGTGATCAAGAACGCCGATCAGAAGGGGCTGCTCGACATCGCCCGGGAGCTCACCGAGCTTTCTGGCAAGGCGCGGCAGGGCAAGCTCGGCCCCGGAGAGATGAACGGGGGCACGTTCACGATCTCGTCGCTCGGCGGCATCGGCGGGACCTCGTTCACCCCCATCATCAACGCTCCAGAGGTGGCGATCCTCGGAGCGACCCGCTCCGCCATGCGACCCATGTGGAATGGATCCGAGTTCGCTGGGCGCCTGATGCTCCCACTGTCGCTCTCCTACGACCACCGGGTGATCGACGGCGCCGCCGCCGCACGCTTCGTTTCGCACCTGGTCGGTGTTCTCAGCGACCTGCGCCGGATCCTCCTGTGACGCCGATCGAGGTGCGCGTCCCGGACATCGGGGATTTCGCCGATGTCCCGATCATCGAGATCCTGGTCGCGCCCGGCGATGAGTTGGCGGTGGAGGACTCGCTGGTCACGCTTGAGTCCGACAAGGCGACGATGGATGTCCCCTCCCCGGTCGCCGGCAAGGTCAGTCAGCTGCGGGTTTCCGTTGGGGACCGGGTGTCCGAGGGCAGCGTCCTGCTCACGCTGGAGGCGGCGGAGGATGCCGGCGCGGAGTCCGAGGCCGCCAGCGCGGAGTCCGAGGCCGCCAGCGAGGAGTCCGTGGCCGCCGGCGCTCAACCGGCCGCCCCCGCGCAACCTATGGCCGAGGGCACCGAGACCGCAGCCGCCGGCGAGCAGGCACCGCCCGGCGCGCAGGTCCCCGCCGGGAGCACGCAAGCGCCCGATCTACCCTCCGGCCGCGGCGCTCCCGGCCCTCCCCCACCGTCTGACCGCGATGCCCAGGTGCTCGTACTCGGCGCCGGTCCGGGCGGCTACACGGCGGCCTTCCGGGCGGCCGACCTCGGGCTGAAGACGGTTCTCGTCGAACGCTACGAGCGTCTGGGGGGTGTCTGCCTGAACGTCGGCTGCATCCCGTCCAAGGCGCTACTGCACGCCGCCCGGGTGCTGGCCGAGGCCCAGGAGATGTCCGCGCACGGGATTCGCTTCGGCGAGCCGTCGATCGACCTGGGCGCGCTCCTGTCCTGGAAGACCGGCGTCGTCGACCGGCTGACCTCGGGGCTGTCGGGACTGGCCCGTCAACGCAAGGTCGAGGTGGTCACCGGCGCGGCCAAGTTCACCGGCCCTCATTCGCTGAGCGTCGCCGGCCGCGAGATCAGCTTCGACACCTGCATCATCGCCGCCGGCTCCGAAGCGGTCCGGCTGCCCTTTCTGCCCGACGACGATCGCGTGATCGATTCCACCGGTGCCCTAGCTCCCAGCGACATCCCCGGGCGCCTGCTGGTCATCGGCGGCGGGATCATCGGATTGGAGATGGCCACCGTCTACGACGCGTTGGGGTCGCGCGTGAGCGTGGTCGAGATGATGGACCAGCTGATCCCGGGCTGTGACCCGGATCTCGTGCGCCCGCTGCACAAGCGCATCCAAGATCGCTACGAAGCCGTCCTACTCGGGACCCAGGTGACGTCGGTCAAGGCTCAGAAGAATGGGCTGCGGGTCGAGTTCTCGGACGGCAAGCCTCAGATCTTCGACCGGATCCTCGTAGCGGTTGGCCGGCGGCCGAACGGTGCAGAGATCGGTGCGGATGCCGCCGGCGTGAACGTGACGGAGCGAGGCTTCATCCCGGTCAACCGGCAGATGCGCACCAACGTCGATCACGTCTATGCCATCGGCGACATCGCCGGCGAGCCGATGCTCGCCCACAAAGCCATGCACGAAGGCAGAGTGGCCGCCGAGGTGATCGCCGGCGATGCGGGCGCCGAATTTGATCCGCGAGCCATCCCGTCGGTGGCCTACACCGACCCGGAGGTGGCCTGGATGGGCCTCACCGAGACGGCCGCAAAGGCCGAGGGAGTGAAGTACGAGAAGACGACCATTCCATGGGCCGTATCCGGCCGAGCCCTCGGCCTGGACCGCCCCGACGGCATGACCAAGCTACTCGTGGAACCGGGGACGCGCCGGCTCCTGGGCGCGGGCATCGTCGGCGTCAACGCCGGCGAGCTGATCGCCGAGACAGTGCACGCGCTCGAGATGGGTGCCGATGCGCAGGACATCGGGCTGACCATCCACCCTCACCCCACCCTGTCCGAGACGGTCGCTCTCGCGGCCGAGATGGCGACCGGCACGATCACGGATCTGATGCCGAAGCGCCCGCGCGCCGGTGCGCGAGCAGCGCCCTGATCTCGCGGACCACCCCGTCCAACTCGTGCATCACCCGGTGGTCGCCGAAACGCGCCACCGTTCTGCCGCCAAGCTGGAGCTTCACGTCCCGGCGCCGATCCTTCTC
>DASZMP010000019.1:0-17611 GCA_035551795.1 Solirubrobacteraceae bacterium
GGCGACCGAGGGGACATTCGCGACCGGTCCACGACGGTGGCGCTGCATCTGCTGGCTCGCGCCTTGCGAGGCGAGCACGACTGACCCTGCGGAGATGGCCGAGCGACACCTGCGGCTGTTCGTGGCCCTGGAGCTGCCCGAGGGCGTGCGCACCGCTCTGCGTACGTGGGCCGGCCTCGTGTGCGGGGCCGAGCCCGGACTGCGCCAGGTGCCCGTGGAGTCGCTGCACGTGACGCTCTGCTTCCTCGGTGCCCTGGCGCCCGAGCAGGTGGATCCGGTGCGCCGCGCCTGCCAGGTGGCGCGGGAGTTCTCCGCGGTCTCGCTGGCGACAGGTCAGGCGCTCTGGCTGCCGCGGCGACGTCCGCGCGTCCTGACCATCCAGCTCGAGGATCCGGGGGGCCCGCTGGGCTCTCTGCAAGCTCAGCTGGGAGCCAGGCTGGCGCGGGCCGGGCTGTTCACGCCTGAACCGCGACGCTTCGTGCCGCATGTGACGGTGGCCCGGTTAAGGGGGAATGCCCGGCGGGCCCCGGTGGAGGTGCAGGCGCCTGCGGCTGTCCGGTTCGCGGGCGAGCGGATCGTCCTGTACCGCTCCGATCTGGGCGGCGGACCGGCCCGGTATGAGGCGTTGCACGGTGTGACGCTGTCTCAGGGATAATCCCCCGGTGAGCACCAGGAGTCTCACCAGGCCAGTGATCGGCCTGTACGTGCTGCGCATGGTCCTGCTGGGGGGCGTGTTCGTGGTGCTGCTGGTGTCGATTGTGCGGACCCAGAACGATCTGAACCGCACGCACGGCGCGGCCAATCTGGCCATCGACGCGGTGGCGGTGGATCGCTCCACGTCCCAGTTCCAGGCCTCGGTGCGCGGCTACCTGCTCAGCCACCAGGGATCGCTGCTGGGGGCCTATCAGCGAGCTCGCCTGTCGCTTCCCTCCGAGCTCAGTGCCCTGCGCGCCTCGGTCGACACCAATTCGGAGCGGGCCCAGGTGAATCAGGTCGAGCGTGGGATCGACGTCTACATATCCGGCGTGTCCTCACCGCTCGTGGCCGCGGCCGGACATCTGTCCCACCGCCAGATCACGGCACTCCTTGATCGCGGCGACGGGATCATCAACGCCGTCGGCAACCAGCTGTCACGCCTCGAGTCCGCGGCCCTGGCCGTGCGGCGGCAGCGGCGTTCGAGCCTCAGCAGCATCGTCACGCTGGCCGGCGTGCTGGCCGCCGTCGGCCTGTTTTTGTCGGTGACCTTGGACTTCTGGATCACCACCTTCCTGCTGCGAGGCGTCCTGCGGCCGATCCGCGCCGTGGCGCGGACGGCTGTGGCGATGACCCGCGGCGAGCTGGACGCGCGGGTGCCCAAGGAGGGGAGAGGCGAGGTGGCCATGCTGGCGAGCTCGTTCAACGAGATGGCCGAATCGACTCAGGCCCGCACCTCCGAGCTGGCCAGCACCCAGGAACGCCTCGGGCAGGCGCTGGCCGTGGCCGAGGAGGCCTCGGCCATGAAGTCCAACTTCGTGGCCAACATGAGTCACGAGGTCCGCACGCCGCTCAACGGACTGGTGGGGATGCTGTCGCTGCTGTCCGAGACATCGCTGGACGACGAGCAGCGCAAGTACGTCGAGGTGGCGATGTCGTCCAGTGACGCGTTGATGCACGTGGTGGGCGACGTCCTGGACATCGCGAAGATCGAGGCCGGGCGCATGGAGCTCGAGCACCTTGACTTCGACCTGCACGAGGCCGTCGAGTCGGTGTGCGACCTGATGGCGGGCTCGGCCCGGGCCAAGCGGCTCGAGCTGCAGAGCTTCGTGCACGAGGAGGTGCCTCGGGCGGTGCGGGGAGACCGCACCAGGGTGTGCCAGATCCTTCAGAACCTGGTGTCCAACGCGGTCAAATTCACGCCGGCAGGCGACGTGGCGGTGGAGGTCTGCCTCGTGTCGCGCTCTGCGGAGAGCATCGTCGTGCGCTTCGAGGTCAAGGATTCGGGGATCGGGATCGAGCCCCAGCGGGTGGGCCAGCTGTTCGAGCCCTTCACCCAGGCCGAGCTGGGGACCACGCGGAAGTTCGGAGGTACCGGGCTGGGGCTGGCCATCTCACGCGAGCTCGCGCAGTTGATGCACGGCACGATCAGCGGCGAGAGCTCGCTGGGTCGCGGCAGCACCTTCAGCTTCGACGTTCCGTTCCGGCCCGCCGAGGCCGAGCCGCCCGTTCCCGTGCCGCCGGCCGATCTTCACGGGGTCCGGGTGCTGGTCGTCGACGACAACGCCACCAACCGCCGGGTGTTCCAGTCATACGTGACCGGCTGGGGGATGCGCGCACTGGCCACGGCGGGCGCCCACGACGCCGTCGCTGCCCTGCGGGATGCGGCGCGGGCCGGCGATCCGTTCCAGATTGCGCTGCTCGACCTCAACCTGGAGGGCGAGAGCGGCGTAGATCTGGCGCGGCAGATCTCCGAAGCGCCCGAGCTCGGCGAGACGCGGCTCATCATGCTCACCTCCTCGGCTGGAGCCCGGCCGGAGGATCTGAGCTTCGGGATCAGCCGGCGCCTGGCCAAACCGGTGCGCCAGGCGCGCTTGCTGGAGGCGATCAGCACCGTGCTGGCCGGAGGCGCGAGGCCGTACGGCCGGCGGGCGAGCGACCTGGAGACTCCGGGGACGGCCTTCGGACGCCGGCTCACCGACCGCATGGCCCCCTTCAAGGTTGTCCCGCCAACTCTGAGTGGCGGAGCGAGCGATGCCGATTCAGTTTCTTCTTCGGAGGTTGCGTCCGGTGGGTCCAGCGTGTCCGCTGGGTCCAGCGCGTCCGGTGGATCCAGCGCGTCCGGTGGATCCAGCGCGTCCCGTGGGTCCGGCGCGTCCCGAGGGTCCGGTGCCGCGCCCGACACGCCGGGAGGTGCCCGCATCCTGGTGGCCGAGGATCACGACATCAACTGGATGCTGATCGAGCGGCTGCTCAGCAGCCGCGGCCACGTCGTGGACCGGGCCACCGATGGCGAGGCGGTACTGGAGATGCTCCAAGACCGCCGGTATGACCTGATCCTGATGGACTGCCAGATGCCGGTGCGGGACGGCTACGACACCACCCGCGAACTGCGGGACCGCGGCGCCTGGGCCCGTGGCGGCGAAGGGCCGGTGCCGATCGTGGCGATGACGGCCAGCGCCCTGGACGAGACGCGCCAGCGCTGCTCGGACGCCGGTATGAACGGGTACCTGGGCAAGCCGATCATGGCCGACGAGCTGGACCGGATCCTGGCCACGTGGCTTCCCGATGGCCGGCCTTTGGCGGGTGAGCCTGCCTCGGCGACGTCCGGCGCCATTGCAGAGAATGGTCCGGGCGCGATGGTCAGCGGCGTGCCCGAGTCCCCGGCCGACGACAGCGGCATCTCGCTGGAGCCTCGACAGCTGGATCAGCTGCGTCGCGTGTATCCCGGGGGGAAGCTCAACGTGGTGCTCCGCGAGCTGGCCGACGAGGTGACCGACGACCTGAATGAGCTGACCGCCGCGCTGGAGAGCGGTGACCAGGCCAGGCTCGCGTCGGCCGCCCACCGCATCCGCAACACCGGTCGCGTGGTCGGGGCTCGCGAACTGGCCGATACCGCGGCCGAGCTGGATCACCCACCCCAGGATGACGAGCCGCCGCTCCACTTCGATCCCGCCGTCGTGCAGCGCCTGCGGGAGCTGTGGGAGCGGGTGCGGGAGGCGCTGGCGGAGGTGTCGCGGTCCTAGGCGCGGCGCGTTCCCGGGCCGTTTGAGGTCGTCCCTGAGCCGCTTCCGGGGGCTCGCGGGCGGCTCCGGTGGCTTCCCGGGGCTCGGAGGGCTCGGGGGGCTGTGGGGGCTGTTCAGCTCCAACCGGCTGTCCAAACGGCCGGCAGCCGCAGCGCCTAGACGCCATGCGCTCCGGGTTCCCCTGCACGCCAGGCCGTCCCGTTCCCGTTGGGTGCCCGCGGTGCCTGACCACCCGCGATAGGACGAGTTGCCTCGGGCCGAGTTTGACTCCTGTGTGGTCGAGCGAGGTCGCGTGCCGGGAGCATCGGCGGCACTGTCCTCGTCTTGGCCCGGTTCCGCGGTCACAATTCCCGGGTCTGTTCCGACTCACGGGCATGGACGGTGATCGTGGGCGAAGATGAGACACCGGTTCGACTCGGGGCCTGGGATCCCGAGGCCTTCGGACGGTTGGCTTCGCTACCAAGGCTAGTGCAACGTTCTCGAAATCCCTTTGCGATCTGGCGGCGTCTGGACGCGTCTGAGTCCAGCCGTCCCAACGCAGGTACCACCAGTACCTGCTGTTGGAACGACCGGCCCCAGCCACGCCCAGCCACTCGCCATCTCACTAAAGGGACTTTCGGAACGCCGCATTAGGCGTCGAACCGCAGCCCGTAGACGTAATGCGGCCCCGGCTCGTCCGGGACCGTGACGCCGGCGCGCTGCCGGCGAAATCCGAGCTTCTCCAGGCAGCGCCAGGAGCGGCGGTTGGCCTCGGCGACGTCCAGACGCACACCGGCGACGGCCGCATCCGACTTGACGATCTGGGCCAGGAAGGCGCTCAGCATCACCGGGCCGAGGCCGTGACCGATCACCTCCGACTCTCCCAGGAAGTAGTCGAAGCCGTCCTCATCTGGCCTTCCATCGATCACCCGAGCCTCGTTCGGGTAATCACGCCAGTGGTAGTGCTCGATCAATCCGATCGGCTGACCGCCGTCCAGGACGAGGTGGTAATTGGCGTGCTCGCTGAGCGACAGGTACTCGGCCTGGAGGTCGCCCGGCTCACCCCACCACCGCTTGACGTGCTCGGCATTGCGCCACCGGGTGAGCAGCGGCAGATCGTCGGCCTGCACGAGCGTGAAGGCGAAGCGGTCGGGTTGGTACACAATTGGCACGAGACGCGTCTTGTTCTGTAACACACTGGCGACCTAGCTTTTGGTTCCGTCCGCCCGCCGCCCTACGGTGAACTGTTCATAGGGCATGAGACAAGGAGCCAAGCGAGAATGAGCGAACAGGACACGGCCGGCGCCAAGTCTGGCATTGCAGCCGACCCGAAGGCCGAGGCCAAGCGGCAGGCGGCCCTCCAGGGCGCCTTGGCTCAGATCGAGCGGCAGTTCGGCAAGGGCAGTGTGATGCGCATGGGTGATCCCGGCGCTCGGGTGGCCGTGGACGCGATCCCCACCGGCGCGCTGTCGCTGGACATCGCGCTGGGCATCGGCGGGGTGCCGCGGGGCCGGATCATTGAGATCTTCGGGCCTGAATCGTCGGGCAAGACGACGCTCGTCTACCACATCCTCGCCGAGGCCCAGAAGCTGGGTGGCGTGTGCGCGTTCGTGGATGCCGAGCACGCCATGGACCCGCTGTATGCCCAGCAGATCGGCGTGAACATCGATGAGCTGCTGGTCTCCCAGCCCGACTACGGAGAGCAGGCACTGGAGATCGTCGACATGCTGCTCCGCTCGGGGGCGGTGGACGTGATCGCGATCGACTCGGTGGCAGCGCTGACGCCGCGGGCGGAGCTCGAGGGCCAGATGGGCGACCAGACCGTCGGCGTCCAGGCCCGGATGATGTCCCAGGCGATGCGCAAGCTGACCGGCAACCTGAACCGCACGCAGACCCTGTGCGTGTTCACCAACCAGATCCGGGAGAAGGTCGGCGTGATGTTCGGCTCCCCGGAGACCCAGCCGGGCGGCCGGGCACTGAAGTTCTATGCCTCCCAGCGCCTGGACATCCGCCGGATCGAGACCCTCAAGGACGGCACCGAGGCGGTGGGCAACCGGGTGCGCGTCAAGGTGGTCAAGAACAAGGTCGCCGCGCCGTTCAAGCAGGCCGAGTTCGACATCGAGTTCGGCAAGGGGATCTCGACCTCCGGCTGCCTGATCGACCACGGCATCGAGCACAACATAGTCACCAAGTCCGGATCGTTCTTCTCCTACGGCGACGAGCGGCTGGGGCAGGGCCGCGGCAACGCCAAGGCGTTCCTCGACGATCACCCGGAGATCGCCAAGGAGATAGAGAGCAAGGTCTACGCCGCGCTGGGCATCGGCCAGGATCTGGTCAAGCCCATCGAGAGCCGTGATGATGCACTGGCTGCCGTGGCGCCGGTGGAGGAACAGGCTGCCTGACGCCCTCGAGCTCGCGTACCGCTACCTGGGCCACCGTGAGCGTACGGTGGCTGAGGTGCGGGCTCGGCTGGAACGGGCGGAGCTTCCGGGCGACGAGATCGACGATGCGGTCGCCGAGCTGATCGACCTCGGGTATCTCGACGATGCTCGCTACGCCCGTGTCTTCACCGAAGACAAACGCAGCCTGGAGGACTGGGGCACCGAACGGATCGAGCGGGTTCTGCGCGAGCGGGGTGTGGAGCACGAGCTGATCGGCGCGGCCCTGGCCGGCAGTTCGGGCCAGGGCGACGAGGAGCGCGCCCTGACTCTCCTGCGACGCCGGTTTCCGCGCCCGTCGGCAGATCCACGCGAGCGTGACCGAGCGCTGGGCGTGCTGATCCGGAAGGGCTACGAGAGTGAGGTCGCCTACGAGGTGGTGCGGGCCTGGAGTGCCGGCGCCAGCTCGGCGGGCGCCTGAGGCGGTCGAGCGCGCGATGACGACCGAAGCCGCGACGCCTCGAGAGCACCCGGCGATCAGCCTCGCGGGCGAAGGTGGTGGCCGCAACGTGGAGCTCAAGGCGCACGATCCGGCGCCGGAGACAACGCTCGAGGCATGTCGCAAGCTCGGCGCCGTCGACTGCGGGCTGCTCTGGCAGCGCGATACCTACTTCAACACGCAGCGCGGCCGCCTGAAGCTGCGCGAGCAGCGCCCGGGCCGCTGTCAGCTCATCCACTACCACCGCGCCGATCAAAGCCAGGAGCGCGAGAGCCGCTACCGGATCTTGGAGGTCACCGAGCCCGACACGATCCGGGACTTCCTGGCTGAGAGCCTCGGTGTCCTGGCGATCGTCACCAAGCGTCGTCGGCTATTTCTGTGGCGGAGCATCCGGATCCACCTGGATGACGTCGAGGGGCAGGGTCGCTTCGTCGAGTTCGAGGCGGTGGCGCAGCCCGACTCGGATCTCTCGGCTGAATTCGGGCTGATCGCCGA
This sequence comes from Solirubrobacteraceae bacterium, assembly GCA_035551795.1. GTDB lineage: Bacteria > Actinomycetota > Thermoleophilia > Solirubrobacterales > Solirubrobacteraceae > Palsa-465. Next base: position 7,071 of record DASZMP010000019.1, read on the forward strand.
GCTGCGCAGCCGCGTGGGGATCACCGACGAAAACCTGGTGGCGGCAAGTTATTCCGATCGGGCAGCCACCCAGGCCACAACACCCGGTACCGCACCTTCCGCGATGCCCGAACGCTCCGCCACGCCCGGGACCGAACGCGAGCCATGATCTGTCCACTGACCGGCGAGCCTCACCGGCTCCTGTGGCTGCGTTCTGCCTTGTGGTGCCAGGATTGCCAGCAGAAGATCGAGACGTGCTGCGAAGGCGACTGTCCCAGCACCGCCGCCCTGGCGGATGGATCAGCCGGGGAAGAGCGCACCAAGGTGCTTCTTGGCCGCACCGTGCGGGACTGGCCCGAACCGGCGCAGCCCGGGGAGCACACGGGCCCTGAATCGGGCCGGGAGCCGCTGCACCTTGAGATTCATGCCACCGGCGACGCGGGCGTCAATTGCGCTCATGAGCTTGCTGGCCTGCGCCTTTGTCAGATGCTTAGCGGCGACCTGGCGGCTCAGGCGGGTCTTGAACGGCGATTCGATCGCCGACTCCAGGCCGCTGACGGATTTTCCCCGGACTTTGGCGATCTCGGCCAGCGACTTGCCGGCTCGGAGTTCTGCCAGCAGCTCGGCCGGGCGGATTTTGAGGTAGCTGACCGTGGCCTTCATCCCACCCGGCAGCAGGAATCCGAAGGCGGGTCCGCCGAACAGCGGGAGCGGCATGGCGCCCGCTCGCGGCGCCGGAGCCGTGACCCCGGGCGGCAGCACTGCTCCCGGCTTGGCACCCGGCGGCAGCTTGCCATTCGGCGGGAGCTTCGCGCCGGGCTTCACGTTGGGCGGGTAGGCGAACGATCCGGGACCGAACCCCGGGCGCATGCCTCGGCCGAGCCCGCGGCGCATGCCCGGCGCGAACCCGCGGCCGAACCCCGGGCCGAACCCGGCGATGCCGAACGGCCCCGGCCCGGCGAAGCGGCCAGAGCTCTTCATGCGCTGCTCGATGGCGCTGGCCTGCGCCTTGGTGAGCCGGCCCGAGGCGACCAGCGCCGACAGCCGATCGGCAAACGCTCCCGCCATCGCCTTCTTCAGCTGCGCCGGAGTCACGTGCAGACGGTGCGCGACGTCGTTGAAGAACGCCTTTCGGGGTGACGTCGAGGACGTCTGCGTGGCGGCATAGGCGCCCGCAGCGCACGCCGCGACGGCCGCGGTCACGATCAGGAAGGTGAGCTTGCGCTTCAGTGGCGACAAATCAGCGCCTCGTTGGTTCAGGGTTCCCGGCGGTCCTCAACCGATCCCAGTGTGGCACGGGCCCGTTCTGCCGGCAACCTCCACCCGAAAGCCCTAAGGGGCCCGCGATCATCGCGGCACCGCATCAGGGATTCCCGCACCCGCGTCATGGCCGCCTGCCCAAGGCGCCGGAGCGGGCGTCGACCGCCAGCCGTTGCGCCTCGTGGCAAGCGGTACTACGATGGTCTCAGCGAACGACCGGCCCGGTGGGGCCGCTGAAAAAATCCCAGCAAATCAACATAGAATTTTGGATAACGGAACCGCATTGACGGCAGATTTCGGCGCCCCGGAACCGGGGCCGCCAAACGCACCCATCGGTAGCTGTAGCTGCCCCTGATCAGGCGGCTGCCGCCGCACTTCCCGCATCCGTTGCGTGTCCGCACCGGCCGCTCGGTCGCTCCTGAACAACCCAAAGATTGAGTCGAAGGTCCGGACTGGAGTTCGGACCATCATGGAGAGGAACGACCATGGACATCATCGCCGCTGCAGCGCTGATTGCTGTTGGCATCGTGGTGGCGGCCGCCGTTTACGCGCGAGTCGGAGGACGCTCGCACGTCAGCGTCAGCCAGTCCAACGCGCCGTCGCCCGCCCAGGCAACCACCCCGTCCGCGACGCGCGCCACCAAGCCGCTGAACGGCAACATCCCCGACGCCTCGTCCGAGCTGCTCAGGCGCGAGGAGGCGCTGATCCTTCGCGAGGCCGAGCTGGCCGAAGGGAAGGTGGTACTGGATACCGGTCGACGGACCCTGAGCAAGGAGCTGGAGCGCGTTTCGGGCCTGTCGGCGGCCCGGGCCAAGCAGATTCTGTTGCAGGAGATCGAGGAGGACGCTCGGCAGGAGGCGGCGCGCCGGATCAGGCAGATCGAGGAGGAGACCCGCCGAGACGCCGAGCGCCGGGTCCGCAACATCCTGTCGGTGTGCATGCAGCGCCTGGCGGCCGGACACGCGGCTGAGACCACCGTCTCGGTCGTGCAGTTGAGCTCTGACGACATGAAGGGCCGGATCATCGGCCGGGAGGGACGCAACATCCGCGCCCTGGAGAACCTGACGGGCGTGGACTTCATCATCGATGACACCCCGGGGGCCGTGGTCCTGTCCGGCTTCGACGGCGTGCGGCGCGAGATCGCCCGCCTGACCCTGGAGAGGCTCCTGCAGGACGGGCGCATTCATCCGGCGCGCATCGAGGAGATGTACTACCAGGCCAAATCCGAGCTGGAGGCGCACATCGTGGCCGCCGGCGAGGAGGGCATGTTCGAAGCCGGAGTGCAGGGCCTGCACCCGGAGATCGTCAAGTTGCTGGGACGGCTCAAGTTCCGCACCAGCTATGGGCAGAACGTGCTGTCGCACTCGATCGAGGTATCGCGGTTGGCGGCGATGATGGCCTCAGAGCTCGGAGCCAGTCCCAAGACGGCCCGGCGCGCGGCGCTGCTGCATGACATCGGCAAATCGGTCACCCACGAGATCGAGGGGCCACACGCGCTGGTGGGCGGTCAGCTGGCCCGGAAGTACGGTGAGAGCGAGGCCGTCGCCCACGCGATGGAGGCACATCACAATGAGGTGGAGCCGCAGACAATCGAGGCGGTCATCGTGCAGGCGGCCGACGCGCTGTCCGGAGCCCGCCCGGGCGCCCGCGGCGAGTCGCTCGAGCAGTACGTCAAGCGCTTGCGGGACCTGGAGGAGATCGCCACCCGGCACGAGGGCGTGGAGAAGGTCTACGCGATGCAGGCCGGACGAGAGATCCGGGTCATCGTGGCTCCTGGCGACGTGGACGACGACAGGGCCACGCTGCTGTCGTTCGAGATCGCGCGAGAGATCGAGAAGCAGCTGGAGTACCCGGGACAGATCAAGGTCACGGTGATCCGGGAGTCGCGCTCGGTCGAGTACGCCCGCTGAAACGGGGCCGGCCTCATCGGCCGGCCCTGACGCTCAATGGTGGTGGTGGAGGAGTGGCTGCAGCGTGACCCACGTGTGGAAGTCCGGTATCAGCGCCAGAGCGATGATCAGGCCGACCACCAGCGAGCCGCCCAGCAGCATCAGACGTCCGGAAGAGCCGGGGCCACCAGCCACGGCCACGCGGGCCTCCGCCGCCGCGGTGGGCGGGGTATCCGCACCCGGGTGAGCCTCAGCGGCCCGAACACGTTCGAGATCCGTGCGGACGCCTGGGAGTTGCAGGATCTCGGCCCGAACACCAAGCATCCGGCTGACCTCCGGCAGATGACCCAGGATGTGCACCGCAATCACGACCAGCCAGAGGATGAACGACACCTTGTGCAGGAGTACCCATGGATCCCGATGCAGCGGCCCGACGGCGAGCAGCACGATCCCCGTGACAAAGACGACCAGGGTGGTGAGCACAACCAACGGCGCGGTCAGCCGAAGCGGCCACCACGGCGGTCCCTTCTCCACGTATGCGCGGTCGCCCGTGTAGTAGCGAGCGAACCGGTAGCCGGTGCTGCCCATCTTCAGCGCGATCGGCCCGAGCAGCAGCAGCCCGAGGAACAGGTGCTCGGACAGGAGGCTGCCGATGAAAACGATCGTGACGCCCAGGGCGGCCAGGAGGACGAGCAGGACAATCCCCGTGGCCGTGGTCAGGACCTCGTTGCCGTCGGGTCCACCGCCGGTGAGGCCGTCCCCGCGGTTCTCCACGACGCGTCTGTGCCGGGCTGAGTTGATCGCTCCTGACCGTCCGACACGCTGATCTTGCACAGACATCACGTTTGAAACTCGTAAGCGCTGCTGAAGCGGGACTTTGCCTGAGGTGAGAACTCTCTTGGGATCTCGCCGGACCCCAAGTCTTGTCGCTGAGGCTGGTCCTATGATCGCGCCATGATCGAAACGGCCACAACCGCCCGGGCCGGGGTGATCCTGGTCGTGGAAGATGAGCCGGGGATCGTCGATTTCCTCAAGCGCGGGTTGGGCAGCTACGGCTACGAGGTACTGACCGCTCTGGATGGGCTGACCGGCACCGATCAGGCGCTCACCCAGTCGGTCGATCTGGTCGTTCTGGATCTGATGCTCCCGGGGCGCAGCGGCCTCGACGTGCTGGCCACCATTCGCCAGACCAAGCCGTCGCTGCCGGTGATCGCGCTCACCGCCCGCAGCGATCTCGATGATCGCGTGGCCGGGCTGGACGCCGGGCTGGTCGACTACCTGGTCAAGCCGTTCTCGCTGCGTGAACTGGCAGCCCGCATCCGCGCCCAGCTGCGCGCTGCCTCGGAGGCGCCGAGCACCACGATCGCTGCGGGCGACGTGGAGATGGACCTGATCACCCGGCAGGTCCGGCGGCGTGAGGAGCTGGTCAGGCTGTCGAGCACCGAGTTCGAGTTGCTCAGCTACCTGATGCGCAATCGCAACCGGGTGCTCACCCGGGAGCAGATCCTGCGCGCTGTGTGGGGGTACGACTACGACCCGGGCACCAACGTCGTAGACGTCTACATCGGATATCTGCGGCGCAAGCTGCGCCGGCCGGACAGCCCGGCGCCGATCGTCACGGTGCGGACGGTCGGCTACCGCTTCGATGCGGAAGCTGCGCGTTAGCCGCCCGCGCAGCCTGAGATGGCGGCTGACCGCCTGGGTGGCCGCGGTCATGGTGGTGGCTGCAGCCGTGGTGTTTGCGGTCGTGTACCTGCAGACCGGCTCGAGCCTCCGCCAGCAGATCGACATCGATCTGCGCAGCGACGTCACGCAGATGGTGCAGACGCTGCGAACGACCGGTACCGGCGGGACCGCCGGTCTTCGGGCGGGGGCCACCCGATATGTGCACAGCCAGCCCTATCGGTCCACCTCGACGCTGCTGTTCGTGCTCGCCCCCGGGCAGACCCCGATCAGCAACCACCCGGAGCTGTTCGGGCACCTGCGCCCCGACGATGGCGAGAGCGCCGCCGAGCAGGCAATCGAGAACCGGGAGGCGGCGAAGCTGTCCGTCTCCCGTCTCGGGCTCTCGGTCGCGCGCGTTCCCGATGTCGGCCACACCCAGCTGCTCGAGCGGGCGATCGATCTGAGTGGCCAGCGCGTCGTTGCCGGCGCCGGCGAGCCGCTGGGCAGCGTCGAGGCGGCTCAGCACAGCATTGCTCGTGCCTTCGCCCTGGCAGGGCTGCTGGTGCTGCTTGTGGCCCTGGTCGCCTCGTATCTGGCCGGAGCCCGCGTCACCGCGCCGCTGCGCCGGATGGCCGCGGTGGCGGCGCGGGTGGACTCCGGGGATCTCGAGCCACGCATGCAGGACCCGGCCGGGGGCGGCGAGGAGGTAGGGGTCCTGGCCGACTCCTTCAATCACATGCTCGACCGCCTGGCCGTTGCGTTCCAGGGCCAGCGGGAGTTCATGGCCGACGCCTCCCACGAGCTGCGAACCCCGCTGACCGTGATCCGGGGCCAACTCGAGGTGCTGGCCGCGACCGAGCACCCGTCACCGGAGGAGGTGCAGCGGGTGGAGCGGGTGGTGCAGGCCGAGGTCACGCGCATGTCCAGGCTGGTGGATGACCTGCTGCTGCTCACCGCCGCGGAACGCAGCGACTTCCTGCGGATCGAACCGATCGAGCTTTCCTCGTTCGTGACCGAGCTATGGGATGGCCTCGGACTGACCGCTCAGCGGCGCTTCGAGCTGGGTCAGGTGCCCACCGGAACGCTCGATGCCGATCCGGATCGCCTGGCTCAGGCGGTCCGCAACCTCGGCCGCAACGCGATCGACCAGACGGCAGAGGGCACCGGCCTGGTCAGGCTCGATGTCCACGCGATCGGGAGCAGCCGGGTGTCGTTCGCGGTGATCGACGACGGTCCCGGGATCCCACCGGCGCAGCGGGAGCGCGTGTTCGAGCGGCTGTACCGGATCGATTCCTCCCGTTCCCGGGGGGTGGGGGGAGCCGGACTCGGGCTGTCGATCGTCAGGGCCATCGTCGAGGCGCATGGGGGAGAGGTGCGCATCGGCTCGGGCCCCGGAGAACGCGGCGCCCGGGTCGAGATCGTGCTTCCGGGCTTCGCGCCCCAGCGCCCCGCGCCGGTGCCCGCCATGCCGATGCCCTCGGTCATCCGGCCGGGATCAGAATCAGGCCAATCCGGGTAGGAGAACCGCAAGCGGGCCGCCAGGCAGGGATTCGGCGGGCCCTTGGCCCGCGGGCCCACCGGGAAAACGGAGACGGGATGATCTCAAGGATCGGTTTTCGGGCCGCCAGGCGCCTGGGTCTATTGGGCGCGGTCTGTGCGGTGTCTTGCTTGGCCTTTGCCGGCGGTGCCTCGGCGCACTTCGCGCCGGGCGGGCAGCTGCTCCGTCTGACGCATCTGGGTTTCAACACCAACACCAGCAGCAACTGGTTCGGCTACCAGCAGGGAGCCGTCGAGCAGGGCGGGAAGCTGTTCACCTCGATCACTGGCAACTGGACGGTGCCGACCGCCACCCAGCACACGTCCGGGCAGGCGGAGGACTCCGCTGACTGGATCGGCATCGGCGGCGGCTGCGTGGACTCGAGCTGCGACGTGGGCGACGAAACGCTGATCCAGACCGGCACCGAGCAGGACGTGGCCTCCAACGGCACCGCGTCCTACGATGCCTGGTACGAGCTGGTGCCGGCGCCCGAGCTCCAGATCACCAACATGACGGTCAAGCCGGGCGATCAGATGCATGCGTCGATCAGCCAGGCGGCTCCCGAGGTGTTCGACGTCACGATTCAGGATGTGACCCAGAACGAGTCCTACTCCACCACCGTGCCGTATCCGTCCACCATGGACACGGCCGAATGGATCGAGGAGACGCCCCTGGAGATCGGTACCAACGCCGGCTTCGCCGCGCTGCCGAATCTGACCGATCCGGCGTTCAACTCGCTGACCGTGAACGGCGCCAACCCGAATCTGACCAGCTCGGAGCAGATCCAGCTCACCGATTCGAGCGGCAACGTGATCGGGACGCCGTCGGCCCCCAACTCGACGGGCAACGGATTCAGCGAGTGCACGTGGACGAGCACCTGCTCGTGAGCTGACTCCGGTCAGATCGTCTGCTGTGATTGAGGCGCCCCTTTTACGGGGCGCCTCTTTTGTGCACACGGCGGTCGCCGACCGCCGCCGGTCGAGTCAACGGGTGGTGAACCTGAACCATCCGAGCACGATCGCGCCGTCCGACCTGATCAAAGCGCTTCACTACGCTAGAGCGCGATGCGCAGTTACCACCTGACCACCTTCGGCTGTCAGATGAACGAGCACGACTCCGAGCACATGAAGGGGATGCTCGAGTCGTTGGGCTATGAGGAGGCCGGTTCGCGCGGGGAGGCGGACCTGATTCTGTTCAACACCTGCTCGATCCGCGAGAAGGCCGACGAGCGCTTTATCGCCCACCTCTACGAGGCCCGCTCGATCAAGCGGCGCACCCCGGAGACGGTGATCGGAGTCGGTGGTTGCTGGGCGCAATCGGTCAAGGAGGAGGTGTTCGGGCGCTTCCCGTTCGTCGACGTGGCCTTCGGGCCCGGTCAGGTGCACAAGCTGGCCGAGTTTTTGACCAGCGACTCGCTGAGCGCCCAGGGGTTCTTCGAGTTCGAGGGCTTCACGGGACATCTGCCGGCCAAGCGGGCGCGGCACTACCAGGGTTGGGTGCAGATAAGCGTCGGCTGTAACTGCGTCTGCTCGTACTGCATCGTGCCCTCGACGCGCGGCCGCGAGGTCAGCCGGCAGCCTGACGAGCTGGTGGCCGAGGTGGAGCAGCTCGCCGCCGATGGTGTGCGGGAGGTCACCCTTCTGGGCCAGAACGTCAACTCCTACGGACGGGATCTGCCGCGGGAGTCGCGCATCACGTTCGCCGAGCTCCTTGCCCGCCTCGACGCTGTGCCCGCGATCGAGCGGATCCGCTACACGAGCCCGCACCCCAAGGACATGCGCGAGGACGTGATCCGCGCCCACGCCGACCTGGGGGCGGTGTGTGCGCACATCCACCTGCCCGTTCAGTCGGGTTCCAGCGCCGTCCTGAAGCGCATGCGGCGCACCTACACCCGCGAGCGATACCTGGATCGCGTGGCTCTGATCCGCGAGCACGTGCCCGATTGTGCGATCACCACCGACATCATCGTCGGCTTTCCCGGCGAGACCGAGGCGGACTTCGAGCAGACGCTCACGCTGGCCGAGGAGGTCGGCTACGACGGCGCGTTCACGTTCATCTATTCACCCCGCCGGGAGACCGAGGCGGCGGAGATGGACGATCAGATCCCGCACGAGGTCAAGGTCGCGCGTCTCGAGCGGCTGGTGGCGGTGATCCAGCGCCGGGCCGCCGAACGGGCGCAGCGCTTTACCGGCCGGACGCTGGAGGTGCTCGTGGAGGGTCCATCGCGCACCGACGCTACGCGCCTGCGCGGACGTACCCGGCACAACAAGGTCGTCAACTTCGACGGACTGGCTGACGAGGGCGACCTCGTGATGGTCGAGATCACCGGCGCGACCAGCCAGACATTGACCGGCGAGATGTCGCTCCTCGCCCGCGCCGCCGGCTGATTCCCAGCTCCATCGGGCGCGTGTGCGAACATGTGTTCGATGCGCTGGGCCCAGCAGTCTCTGGACGGTGATCCGCAGCAGCCACTCCCGGGGTACAAGGACGCCGTGGTGCGCCATTTCGAGGCGCCGGAGGCGATCGACACCCGGTTCTACGAGGTTCGGGCCAAGACGATCCTCAACCGCGTGCCGGAGATGTCCCAGGTTCCGTTCCGCTGGACTGTGAATCCGTATCGAGGATGTTCGCACGCTTGCAATTTTTGCTTCGCTCGTCCGACCCACGAGTTCCTGGGCTGGAACGCCGGGCGTGACTTCGAGCGGGAGATCGTCGTCAAGGTCAATGCGCCGGAGCGGCTGCGGGTTGAACTGGCGAAGCCGAGCTGGCAGGGGGAGCACGTCGCGCTCGGGACCAATACCGACCCCTATCAATGGGTGGAGGCGCGCTATGAGCTGATGCGCGGGATCTGGGAGGCGTTTCTGGAGGCGAGGAATCCCTGTTCGGTGCTGACCAAGTCACCCCTGCTGTTGCGCGATCTCGACCTGATGCACCGCCTGGGCGAGGTGACCGACTTCAGCGCCGCTCTGTCGATCCCGACCCTGGAACCGAAGGCGTGGCGCCAGACAGAGCCCCGCACGCCCAATCCGCGAGCCCGCTTGGAGGCCGTCGCCGAGCTCTCGGCCGCGGGGATCCGCACCGGCGTTCTGATTGCGCCGCTGATGCCCGGAATCAACGACGCGTCCGAGCAGGTGGCCGAGGTTGTGCGGCTGGCCACCGAGGCCGGCGCGGACTACATCACCGGGATCGCCCTGCACCTGCGCAGGGGGGTGCGGGAGGTGTTCATGGAGTGGCTGGGGGAGAACCGGCCCGAGCTGACAGATCTATACGAGGATCTGTACCGTCGGGGAGCGTATGCACCGCCGGCCGAGCGCCGGCGGCTGGCCAGCCTGATAGACGGTGCCCAGCTTTCCGCGTGGCACCGTGACTGGCGGCTACTGAATGGCGAGAAGTCCACAAGACGCTTTGAAATCAGGCGTTACGAGGCAAAATCCAACGAAAGACCCCTGCCGGCGCCTCCTCCGGAGCCGTCGGCGCCGAGGTTATTCTGAGGCACCGTGATGAAGCGCTTTCTGAATAGACGCCCGGATCTCAGTCTCGACCGGATGTTCGAGACGCGTAGCGACGCCTGGGCCGCCGTCGGTCTCGATTTCGAGATCAACCGGAGGGAGGTGCAGCGGTCACGGCGGAGGCTGATTGTGCTGGTGGTCGCACTCGTGCTGGTGATCTGGGGCGACGACGCGATGAACCACCACTTCACGCTGTCCATCCACCACCGAGCGAACTGGTACCTGCCTCAGGGCCTGTTCACCGCAATCGCCGTGATCGCCGTGCTGGTTCTCGGCTGGATGATGTCCCGCGATCTGAGCCGGATCGCACCCGCCCTGTTCAGGCACATGGATCCCTCGACGGCTGGTCCGGTGGAGTTCCTCGTCCGCCTTGTGGCGGTCACGGCCACCGCACTCGGAGCGCTGGCCGTCGGTGGGGTCTCCTTCCATGCCCTGCTCGTGGGTGGCGCCTTCACGGCCGTGGTTCTCGGCTTGGCGGCCCAGCAGACCCTGGGCAACCTGTTCGCCGGGATGGTGCTGCTCAGTGCCCGGCCGTTCCGCCTGGGTGAGCGCATCCGTCTGCAGGCGGGTGCCGTGGGCGGGTCGGCGGAGGGCATCGTCAGCCAGCAGGGGCTGCTCTACACCACGCTGGCGCGCGGCGATGACCGGATCCTGATCCCCAACAACGTCGTGCTGGCCGCCGCCGTCGTACCGATCAAGGAA
>DASZMP010000020.1:0-5869 GCA_035551795.1 Solirubrobacteraceae bacterium
GCCAGGACCTGGCCGCCGTGAAAGCCGATGCTGATCTTCTGGGGTCTCTCGCTGGTGCTCATTTGGGGATCAGTGGCTCCCTTCCGCGGGTTGGACGATTTCGACAAGTACCCCTCCGGTGGAACCGGGGTGGACGAAGGCGACGCGTGAGTCGCGGATCCCGGTGCGCGGCCGCTCGTCGATCAGGCGCACGCCGGCCGCCGACAGCTCACTCAGCGTCGCCTCGACGTCCTTGACCCGGTAGGCCACGTGGTGAAGCCCGGCACCTCGCCGCGCCAGGAACTTGGCCACGCCGGTCTCCGGGCCGGTCGGGGCCACGAGCTCGATGTGCCCATCGCCCACGTCGAGCAGCGCCGCGTGCACCCCCTGCTCCACAACCGTCTCCCGGTGCACCAGCTCCAGCTTCAGGACGTCGCGGTAGAAGGGCAGCGCCGCCTCGATGTCCTCCACGGCCACCCCGACGTGATCGATCGCGCTCAGCATCGGCGCCGGAGCATAACGGCCGCTACTCGCCCCGCTACTGGACCTGCTCCAGCCGCGGGTTCGGCTGATGGCGGCGGCCGACCTTCGCGCATGGCCGGCCGTCGACGGTCACCACGTCGGCGGTGAAATCGTTGCTGCCCCGGATCAGCGAGGAGCCGACCCCGTAGGCGTCCACCGGGACGCCCGCCTCCTCGAAGCGGTTGATCCGCTCCGCGTCGAAGCCGCCGCTGGCCACGATCCGGACCTCCCGGAATCCTCGGTCGTCCAGGGCACCTCTCACCTTCTCGACCAGGCGCGGGTTGACGCCCCGGGGGTCGTAGCCGCCCATCTCATCGAACAGCGAGCGATCCACCAGAGTCTCGGAGGTGTCCAGGCGCACCCCCCACAGCATCGGCCCGAGTCGCTCGGCCACCTCCAGCGCGGTGCGCACCGAATCGTTCTCCCAGTCGACCAGGACGGTCACGTTCATCTCCGCGTGGTAACGCCCGGCGAAGATCTCGGCCGCCCGCACGGTGTCGCCCTCGTAGGCCGCGATCAACCCGTGCGGCACCGTGCCGATGCCGCGACCACCCCACCACGACGCCTGTGCGTCGGTCGACACGCCGATCGCCCCCGCCACATGCGCGGCCCATCCGTCACCCGTCTGCACGAGCCAGTGGTCGTGCCGGGCGGGGAAGTAGAAGATCGGCTTGCCGCGAGCCGCCCGGACCACGTCCGCCACGTTGCGCATGATCAGCGAGCGGCGGGCCAGGGAGCCGAGGTAGACCGTCTCGAGGTGGGCGAACAGGCTGTAGTCCCCTTCGATCGTCATCACCGTCTCAAACGCCGAGATCCGGTCCCCCTCGTGCAGCGCCCGCACCTCGATCTCATCCCAGCCCGGTACCCACTCTCCGTCGAGGTCCCGCCCGGCGCCCAGCTTGACGATCGCGATCGCCTCATCGATTCCGCCCAGTACCGAGTCCTGCTTCTGGAAGACCTGCATCAGCACGTGCGGGTGGTGGTCCTGCTCCTCCAGCAGCCGCTTGGTGGAGACGAAATACGCGTCCGAGTAGTAGCCGCTGCGCAGTCGCGCAGCGGGCAGCCGGAACACGTCGGGATCGAGACGGCCCTCGGGCATCGGGCAAGTCTATTTAGGGCAATGACCCACTTGATCTATTTAGGAACGGGACGGCTCCCGCCGCCCCCGGTTGCGCACACCGGCGCGGGCGCCGCAGCGGGCGCCGGGGTCAGTGCAGCAGCGTGCGCGCCATGTCGACGAAGAACTCGGTGGCGAAGCCCACGTCGCGCACGTCGATCCGCTCATCGGCGTTGTGCACCAGCGGGGCGATCTCCAGCAGCGACTGATGGCGCTGGGGAAAGAACCCGTAGGCCACGACATCCGGGAAGGCGGTGCGAAACCAGCTGGAGTCCGAGAAGCCCGGCAGCAGCACGGGCACGATCGATGCGTCCGGGTCCTGGGCTTTCACCCAGTGCTCGATCGCCTCCATGAGCAGGCCGCTCGGCGTCGAGACGTTGGCGTACTGGCTCTCGGTGATCTCGATCTCGAGGCCCTCCGCCACATCTCCCAGCACCTCGTGCAGCCGCGTCACCGCCACGTCCTCGCCCAGGCCGGGCGGTACCCGGCAGTCCACCCTCAGCCGGGCACGTGCCGGGATCACGTTGACCTTGTCCGAGGCGTGAGCCATCGTCGGAGCCAGGGTCACCCCCAGCATCGGCTCCACCATGACGGCCAGTGCCGGGGCGTCCTGGAGGATGTGCTGCATGGCTCGTGCCGGGTCGGCTGGATTCTCGCCCAGCCCGTCCAGCAGCGCTCGCGAACCGTCGATGAGGTCAAAGCCCGGCTGCCTGGTGGCGAGCCGGCTCAGCACCGGGGCGAGTTTCAGCAGGGCGTTGTCCCCGGCACGCGGCAGCGAGGCATGGCCCGCCGCCCCGCGCGCGGTGATCTCGAACCGAATCACGCTCTTCTCGCCGCAACACAGCCCGTACAGGCGCCGGCCTCCGTACTCGAACCAGGCACCGCCGCCCTCGTTGAGCAGGAAGTCGCAGCGCACCTTGTCCGGGTGCTGCTCGGTCAGCCAGCGCGCGCCGAGCGCTCCGCCCGTTTCCTCGTCGACCACGAACACGAGCTTGAGCGCGCCGCGGGCCGGTCTCCAGCCCTCCCGGGCCAGGCTGGCCGCCGCCACGGCTTCGGCCGCCACCTGTGACTTCATGTCCAGCGCGCCCCGCCCCCACAGGTGGTTGCCGGAGATCTCACCCGACCAGGGATCGAAGGTCCAGTCCTCCGGATCGGCCAGCACCGTGTCCACGTGTCCGAGGTAGACGATCGCCGGACCCGGCTCGCCGCTGTCCAGCGTGGCGACCAGGTTGGGCCGGGAATCGTGCGCGCCCAACAGCTCGGTGAAGAACCCGGCCTCCCGGAGATAGGCCTCCAGGTATTCCATGGCCGGTCGCTCGTTGCCGGGTGGGTTGACCGTGTTGAAGCGGACGAGGGCCTGCAGGACCTCGGTCGTCTCGGCCTGGAGGTCGGACATGGCCGGAGCCTAACGCTACGATCGCCGCGTCGATGCCAGCCGCCCCCGACTCCGACCTCGACCTCGCGCTGGAGCTGGCCGACCTGGCCGACGAGATCACGATGGGGCGCTACCGGGCTGCCGATCTGAGGGTGGAGACCAAGCCCGACCGCACCCCGGTCACCGAGGCCGACCGCGCCGTCGAACAAGCGATTCGCGAGCGGCTGTCCGAGGTCCGTCCCGACGACGCGGTGATCGGCGAGGAGATGGGGGAGACCGCCGGCGGCTCAACCTCGCGCCGGTGGATCCTTGATCCGATCGACGGCACCAAGAGTTATCTGCGTGGCTTGCCCACCTGGTCCACGCTGATTGCCCTGGAGCGCGGCGGCGAGGGCGCGATCGGCGTCGCCTCGCTGCCGGCACTTGGACATCGCTGGTGGGCGAGCCGCGGGACGGGCGCGTTCTGTGACGGGGAGACGATTCATGTCTCCGCAGTCGACGAGCTGGGCAACGCGCAACTCTGCTGGAGCGGCATCCAGGAGTGGGACGAGGTGGGGCGTCTGGACGCCCTCCTCGCTCTGTCGCGAGCCTGCTGGCGCACCCGGGGGGTGGGCGACGCCTGGCAGTACATGTTGGTCGCGGAGGGCGCCGCGGAGATTGCCGTTGACCCCAGCGTCTCGTTGTGGGACCTGGCTGCGGTCAAGGTCATCGTGGAAGAGGCCGGCGGCGCCTTCAGCGACCTCAGCGGGGTGGTCACGGCCGGGGGCGGCAGCGGCCTGGCCACGAACGGGCGGCTGCATCAGGCGGCGCTCGGGTACCTCGGGGTTCCGCCCGCCGGCTGGGGCCAGTGACCCGCTGACCCGCCGCTACGCTTGTACGACATGGATCGAACGAGATCATGAGGACGATCGCCCACCCAGTCGCCGAGCAGATCAGCCTGAGCGGCCTGCTCCACGCCCTCAGCGACCCGGTTCGCCTGGAGATCGTCCGCACCCTGGGGGAGCGCGGGGAGACCTCCTGCGGTGGCCTCGGGGTCTCGGTGTCCAAATCGACTCTGACCCACCACCTGAAGGTCCTGCGCGACGCCGGCGTCACCCAGACCCGCTGCCAGGGCGTCCAGCGCCTGGTCACCCTGCGCGAGGACGACGTGGAGGCCCGTTTTCCCGGTCTTCTGGCGTGTGTGTTAGCCCACCACGAGCCGGGTAACACTCAAGCGGGTGTTCCGTAGCCGGACGGGTCGTAACCGGCCGTCCGGTCTCGGGTAACAGTTCGATAAGACTTGCTGGACGCGGCCCCGGTCGCTCTGGATAATGCAATTCCGCTCGCAGCACCACGCCGTGAGCAGGCGCCGGACCGGACGGCGCCGAAGTGGCAGGGATCCCTCAGCACAAGCAGGTATTTCGCCCAAGGGATTCCGCTACGCACCCCCGCCGCTCGCTGAAGGGCGGGGATCCGGTCGCCCCGCCGCTCGCGGCAGACAGCGAAGAGCGGGGGACAAGACGCACACGAAACTTCAACTGACAGTGCGGCGGCGGGACGACGGGGTCCCCACCCGCCCCTTGACGGGAACGGGTGTTCGTCGTATAATTCGATCATCTTCGAACTAAAGAACATTGGAACTGAATTGAGTAATCAAACTGTCAAGAGCCGGGTCCGAGGCGAGCACGCCGAGGCCCGATCCACCAAGCGGCCACGCCGCGCGGCTGCCCCGCGCCGTCGTCCGGTGGCGACCGAGGGCCGGCATGAGCTGGCCGAGCGGACGCACCTGCCGACGGTGGACGGTTCGCTGGAGTCGCTGGATCTGTTCTTCCGGCAGGCCCGCATGCACAAGCTGCTGACCGCCCAGGAGGAGATCGAGCTGTCCAAGCGCATCGAGCGCGGCGATCTCGAGGCCAAGAACCGCATGATCAACGCCAACCTGCGACTGGTCGTCTCTCAGGCGCGCCGGTATCAGGGCCACGGCCTTCCCCTGGAGGATCTGATCCAGGAGGGCATGCTGGGCCTGATCCGGGCGGTGGAGAAGTTCGACTGGCGCAAGGGCTTCAAGTTCTCCACCTACGGCACCCTGTGGATCCGTCAGGCCATTCAGCGTGGCCTGCAGAACTCCGGACGCACGATCCGCGTTCCGGTCCACGTCGCGCAGCGGCAGGTCAAGGTGCGCAAGGTGGAGGCCGAGCTGGCCCTGAAGCTGGGTCGCGAACCCACCGACGAGGAGATCGCGGCGGTGGCCGAGTTGCCGATCGAGCAGGTGGCCGAGTCCCGCGAGCTGAGTCGCGGGCTGTCCAGCCTGGATCAACCGATCGGAGACGATGGCGAGGCCTCGCTGGGCGATCTTCTGCCCAGCGACCGGCCCGAGCCCTCCGAGGAGGTGGCCGTGACCCTGCGCGACCGTCAGGTGGCCGAGGTCGTCGATCGCCTGCCGGAGCTCGAGCGCGAGGTCATCCGGCGGCGCTTCGGACTCCACGGTGACGAGCCGCGGACCGTCCGCCAGACCGGTGCGGACCTGGGAATCTCAGCCGCCCAGGCCGGCGAGCTGGAGCGTCGTGCGCTCCGGCGGCTGGCCGACAACGATGAGCTGGCCGGCCTGCGGGCCGCCGCCTGAGCTCACAGCCTGAGCAGTCCTTCGAGGGGGCGCCGGCCTGACGGCCGGCGCCCCCTCTTTGCGGCCGGCAGGACCGCGTCCATACTCCACCCTTGTGGAACGGCTGTTCGAAGCTGACGACGCTCCGCCGACTGCAGCGCCCGACGCGCCGCTGGCCACGCGGATGCGGCCGCGGAACCTGGACGAGTTCGTGGGTCAGCGGCGCCTGGTGGGCGAACCGGGCAGCCGTCTGCCCTTGCGCCAGGCGATCGAGTCAGGCCACGCCCACTCGATG
>DASZMP010000021.1:0-20415 GCA_035551795.1 Solirubrobacteraceae bacterium
CGACGTCGATGCCCTCGATGTCCTGGCAGATGTCCAGCGCCAGGGCCCGATCGCCGATCGCGGCGCGCAGGCCAGGGTCAGCGCCGGGGCCGCCCTTGTGGCCGGGAACGTGAAACCGCTGGGAGCCGCGGAAGCCGTAGGAGACGATCGCCTCCAGGTACGGCGCGGTCGGCAGCTCGCGCGGGCGCCGAGGCCGGATGTCCTGGGCGGGCTGAGCGAGCGGGTCGCGCGGCTCACGGGGGTTCTGGTCGTCGAGTTCGGTCATCTATTTGGCCGCCTGAAGGAGGTAGGAACGAATGAAGCCATCGAGATCGCCGTCGAGCACCCGGTTGGCGTCGCCCATCTCGAAGTCGGTGCGATGGTCCTTGACCATCGTGTATGGATGCAGCACGTAGGAGCGGATCTGGGAGCCGAAGTTGACGTCCTGGGCCTCGCCCTTCTCCCGGGCGATCTCCTCGCGCCGCTCGCGCTCCTGGCGCTCCACCAGCTTGGAGCGCAGCATCGCCATCGCCTCGGCCCGGTTGGAGGACTGGGAGCGCTCGTTCTGGCACTGCACCACTATCCCCGTCGGCCTGTGGGTGATCCGGACGGCGGAATCGGTCTTGTTGACGTGCTGTCCCCCTGCGCCACTGGCCCGGTAGGTGTCGACCTGCAGATCGTCGTCGTCGATCTCCACGTCCGACGCCTCCTCCACCACCGGCGAGACCTCGACCCCGGCAAAGCTGGTCTGCCGGCGGTGGGCGGCGTCGAACGGTGAGAGGCGCACCAGTCGGTGCACACCCTTCTCGCTGCCGTACAGGCCGTAGGCGTTCTCGCCACTGACCCGGAACGTGGCCGACTTGATGCCCGCCTCCTCTCCGGGTGATACCTCCAGGAGCTCAACCTTGAAGCCACGGCGCTCGGCCCAGCGCATCTCCATCCGGAGCACCATCTCGGCCCAGTCCTGAGCGTCGGTGCCACCGGCACCCGCATTCACGGTGACCAGCGCGTCGCCCGCGTCGTAGCGCCCAGAGAACAGCCGCTGCTCCTCGAGCTCCTGCAGGCGCTCCTCGACGTTCTGGATCTGCTCGTCGAGCTCGGACGCGATGTCCGGGTCCTCCTCGGCCAGCTCGGCCAGCGGCTCCAGGTCGGCCACGTCACGCTCCAGGGCACGGAACATCTCCAGCCGGCGTGAGGCACGCGAGTGCTCGGCGCTAACCTGCGCGGCCCGCTCCTGGTTGTCCCAGAAGCCGGCCGCCCCCATCTCGCCTTCGAGCGCCTGAACGCGCTCGCTCAGAGCAGCCGGGTCAAAGATAGTCCGCCAGCAGCTTGAGCTGCTCGCGGATGGAAGCGAGGCGCTGAGAGAGCGGCTCTGAGGGGGCGGTGGCCATGCCGGTCTGAGCCTAGCAGCGGTCGAGACGGGTAACGGGCGGCGCTCAGCCGTGCTGGAGCGGACGCTCAGCGACGCCGCCGCTCTGCTGCACCAGCCGGCGCTGGAGGTGGCTCCGGCGAGCCCGCAGCTCCGTCCTTTCGGCGCTGCGGGTGGCCGGAAGCGCCGGGAGGTCGGCCAGTGGGCGCGCCAGATCGCCCTCCGTCCAGCTCGCGTACACCGCCTCGAGCCGCTCGTTCAGCTCGTCCTCGAAGAGCCGGCCGGCGGCGTAGTGCTCCCGAACCTGGCGCGCCGCCTCCTCCCGGTCCTGATCAGAGACACGCAGGGATGAGGGATCTGCCATCGGCGCCAACCCTAACGGTGGATCAAATACGGCCTATAGCCCGATTCTTATCCACAGCTACTAGGCGCCATGGCACTTCTTGAACTTCTTCCCGCTGCCGCACCAGCACGGGTCGTTGCGCCCGGGCTCGCCCTCACTGCGGTGCTGCTCCACGGGCGGCAGCGGCTCATCGTCGTCCTCATCCGCCGTCCCCAGGACCGGCGCCGCCGCCGCAGCGGCCCGCATCGCCGATGCGCCCGCACCAACGCCGCCTCCCGAATAGCTGACCCGGCCGCCACCGGTGGCCGAGCTGGACGCCGCGCTGGGCCGGCGCGCCGGCATCGGCGGAGCCGCCTCGCCGCCCGGTCCCTCCTGCACGGTCACCTCAACGTGGTAGATCATCCGGGCGAAATCGCCCCAGATCGTGTTCATCAGGTCCCCGAACAGCTCGAATGCCTCGTTCTTGTAGGCCACCAGCGGGTCCATCTGAGCGGCGGAGCGCAGGTGGATGCCCTGCTGCAGGTAGTCCATGTCGTACAGGTGCTCACGCCAGCGCTGGTCGATGGTCTGGAGCAGCAGGAAGCGCTCCAGCGCGCGCATCAGCTCCTCGCCGAGCTCCTGCTCGCGCCGCTCGTACTGGGCCACCGCCTCCGCTTGCAGGCTCGAGACGAGCTCCTCGCGGTCGACGCGGTCAGGATCGATCGACATCAGCTCGCTGCTGGGGGTGAAGATCTCCTGCATCCGCACGAGCAGGCCGGGCACGTCCCAGTCCTCCACGTAGTCGCCGGCCGTGTACTCGGCCACCAGCCGGTCGATCAGGTTGACGATCTCCTCGCGGGACACATCGCCCATGTCGCGACCCTCCAGCACCTCGTCGCGGTAGGTGTAGATCACCTCGCGCTGCTGGTTGAGCACGTCGTCGTACTCGAGCGTGTGCTTGCGCATCAGGAAGTGCTGCTCCTCGACCTTGCGCTGGGCCTTCTCGATCTGCTTGGAGAGCATCCCGGCCTCGATCGGCTCCTCGTTGCCCTCCTCGTCCGTCGTGCCCAGCCGGTCGAGGATCTTGTAGATCCGGTCCCCGGCGAACAGCCGGACGAGGTCGTCCTCGGCCGACAGGAAGAACCGGGACTCACCGGGATCGCCCTGGCGGCCCGAGCGCCCGCGGAGCTGGTTGTCGATGCGGCGAGACTCGTGGCGCTCGGTGCCCAGGATGAACAGACCGCCAGCCTCCAGCACCGTCTCTCGGGCGTCCTCCACCCGGCGGTCGATCTCAGCCAGAACCCGCTTGTGGTGCTCCTCGTAATCCGGCATGCCCGGCTCCAGCCCGAGCTTGCGCATCTCCAGCTCGGCCAAGTGCTCGGCGTTGCCGCCCAGCTTGATGTCCACGCCGCGGCCGGCCATGTTGGTGGCGATCGTCACCGCCCCCGGGGCCCCGGCCTCGGCCACGGTCTCACCCTCGCGGGCGGCGTTCTCAGGCTTGGCGTTCAGCACCGTGTGGGGGATCCCCTTGCGCTTCAGCTGTTCGGAAAGAAGCTCTGAGACCTCCACGGCGATCGTTCCGACCAGCACCGGCTGAGCCTTGGCGTGGCGATCCGCTATCTCCCGGACCACCGCGCCCCACTTGCCGTTCTTGGTCTTGTAGACCTGGTCGTTCTGGTCGCCCCGGATCATCGGCTGGTTGGTGGGAACCTGGACCACCGGAAGCTCGTAGATCTTCATGAACTCGGTGGCCTCGGTCAGGGCCGTGCCGGTCATGCCCGCCAGCTTGTCGTACATCCGGAAGTAGTTCTGGAGCGTGATCGTGGCCAGGGTCTGGTTCTCCTCCTGGATGCGCACGCCCTCCTTGGCCTCCACCGCCTGGTGCAGCCCCTCCGACCACCGCCGGCCCTCCAGGATCCGCCCGGTGAACTCGTCGATGATCTTGACCTCTCCCTCGATCACCTCGTAGTCGTAGCCGCGCTTGTACAGCGACTCGGCCTTCAGCGCCTGGATCAGGTGGTTGACCATGTGCCCGTTCTCGGCCCGGTACAGATGGTCGATGCGCAGGAAACGCTCCGCCTTGGCCACCCCCAACTCGGTGATCGAGACGGTCTTGTGCTTCTCGTCGATCTCGTAGTCGAAGTCGGCCACGAACGCCTTGCGCTCCTGGGGCAGGAGCCCCTCGGGCGTCTTGCCCAGAACCATCTGCGGGGCCAGCTTGGCGAACTTCACGTACAGATCGGCGGCCTGCTCGGGGGCACCGGAGATGATCAGCGGCGTGCGCGCCTCGTCGATCAGGATGTTGTCCACCTCGTCGACGATCGCGAAGGTGTGGTACGGCGAGCCGCCTCCCTCGGGCTTGGGCCGCCCGCCGTGCTGGACCTTCTCCTCCAGCGCCGTGGCCATGTTGTCCCGCAGGTAGTCGAATCCGAACTCCGAGTTGGTCCCGTAGGTGACGTCGGCCGCGTAGGCGTCGCGCTTCTCCTCGTAGGGCTGCATGTTCGCCAGCACGCCCACCGACACGCCGAGCATGTCGTAGATCGGCTTCATCCACATGGCGTCGCGCCGGGCCAGGTAGTCGTTGACGGTCACGAGGTGAACGCCGCGTCCGGCCAGCGAGTTGAGCACGACCGCCAGGGTGGCGGTGAGCGTCTTGCCCTCGCCAGTCTTCATCTCGGCGATGCAGCCGTCGTGGAGCACCATGCCGCCGATCAGCTGGACGTCGAAATGGCGCATCCCCATCGTCCGCCGGCCCGCCTCACGGACCAGGGCAAAGCACTCGAACATGAGGTCGTCCAGGGACTCGCCGCCCCGGGCGCGCTCGCGCAGCTCGTCGGCCAGCTCTCGGAGCTCCTCGTCGGTGGAGCTCTCCATCTCCTCCTCGTAGGCGCTAATCCGGCTGACCCGCTGCTGATAGGTCTTGAACTTCTTGGCCTCGCCCATGCGAAGCGCGCGGTCGAGCAGCGACATGGGTCAAGCGTAGCAATGGGTCAGGGCCGGATCGGCCTGCCCAGACCCCGGAAATGCGCCCTGAATCCGGTGCCATACGCCGTGGGCGCGCCGTCATACGAGCTGATCAGCGCCGGTCCATTCGAGCAGCTCCAGCCACTCGCCGTGCTGTCCCACGCCCAGCCCAGATAGCTGATGCCGTGCCGGTCCGCAAAATCCATCATCGGGCGGATATAGCCGGTCGCGCAATCGGTCTCCCCCAGCTCCCCGAACACCACGGGCACCCGCCGCGCCGCCGCCAGCACCGCGTCCAGGCAGCCGGTCCCGCAGGGAGACAGCCCTCCGTAGTTGTGCTCTGCGGCGACCAGCTGGTGGCGAGGGTCGTGCGGCGCAAACGCCCGCCATTTCGACAGATCGGATGCCCAGTCGACGCCTCCCAGCATCAGCGGCTGGGTCGCCCCGGTCGCCCGGACCGCCCTGACCAGCCGCTGCATCCCGGCCGCGCGGTAGGCCGGATAGCCGGTGCCCGCCGAGATCCGGCAGCCATTTCGCCAGCACGACCAGCTGATCCCATAGGGCTCGTTGAACAGGTCGAAGATGAGGTCGTGGTCGTGCCTGAAGCCGCGGGCGACCGAGCGCCAGAAGGCCGGCGCGTGGGCGGCATCGGCCATCGGCAGCTGCTCGGTGGCGCCGCCCGCCACCGGTGAGGCCCAGTGCAGATCGAGGATCACGAACAGTCCAGCCGCGTTGAGGTGGTGCACGTAGCGCTCGATGCTCCGGCGGTAATCGGCGCCGCCGTACGGCGCCCTGACGCCCAGCCCGAGCCAGCAATCCTCGTTGAGCGGCACGCGGACGGCGTCGATGTCCCAGCTCAACATGGCCCGGATCATCTGCGGGCTGTCCGGCTGCATCGGCGTGGGGCTGTCGTACACCCCCCAACCCTGGATGCAGGCGTACTCGGTGCCCGACCGGTCCACGCCCCGCAGCTGCACCACCCGCCCACGCCCGCGGCCGAACACCAGGTGGTTGGCGCGGACGCGCAGGCCGGTCGCCCCCAGGGCGCCGGCGGGCACCAGCAGCAGGCCGGCGGCGGCGATCAGCAAGCAGAGGCGTTTCACTCCGACCAGGATCGGCAGACCCGATCGCTGCCTGGAGGTGGCGGTGCTACTGGGCGACGGAAAGGTCAGCCGGCGGACTCGCCGCTTGGCTTGCGGCCTCGCTGGCCGCGCGTGTGGCCCGGCGCTTGCGGCGCTTCTCCCGGTGGCGCTTGACCTGCACGGCCAGCTCGTCGCTGACCTCGTTGATCGAGTGCATCAGGTCTCGGGAGGCGCTGCGGGCGCGCAGTGTGACTCCCTTGAGATGCAGCGTCGCCTCCGCCACATGACAGTCCGGGTTGGCCGGGTTGCGCTCCTCGAACACCTCTACCTCCAGCTCGGCCAGCTCCGAGACCTGCTTGGCCACGACCCGGAACCGTCGCGACACATGCTCCCTCAGCTCGTCGGAAACGGGGACGTTTCGGCCCTTGACCTCGATCCGCATGACGGACCTCCCTAACTTCAGACGGGGGTAGATGTGCTGTGACTACCCAGCCTAGGGATACGGGCCACATTTGTCGATGGGAGAATGGTCTGGATGACCCCGACCATCCAGTGGTCCGCCGACCCGCAGGTGATCGCCGGCGTGATGGTCCTCTCCGTGCTCTACCTGTGGGCGTGGCGGCGTGCCCGCCGGCCCGGCATGCCCCACCCGCCCGGCTACGGCCGCCTGGCCGTATTCGCCTGCGCGATGCTGGTCGTGCTGGCCGCCCTGATCTCGCCGATCGACTCGATCTCGGACGACCTGATGGTCATCCACATGGTTCAGCACATGTTGCTCCTGGACGTCATGCCGATCCTCCTGATCTTGAGCTTGACCAAGGGGATCCTGCGCCCGGTCACCCGTCGCCTGACCCGCCTGGAGCGAAGGGCCGGCTTCTTCGGGCACCCCGCCTTCGCGGTCATCTTCTACGTGGGAATCATGTGGCTGTGGCACATCCCGTTCATGTACGACCTGGCGCTGCGCAACGAGCACACCTGGCACGTGCTCGAGCACATCTGCTTTGCGGCCGCCGGGACGCTCTACTGGTGGCACCTGCTCTCCCCGATCCGCAGCCGCCTGCGCCTGGGCGGCATGGGCCCCGTCATGTACATGGTCACGACCAAGTTCGGCGTCGGCGTACTCGGCGTGCTGCTCGCCTTCTCGCCGACGGCGATCTACGGGTTCTACAGCCACCAGCCGCTCTACCTGGGCCTGACCCACGGCCAGGATCAGAACATGGCCGGCCTGGTGATGGCGCTGGAGCAGTCGATCGTGATGGGGATCGCGCTGACCTGGCTGTTCGTCAAGATGCTCACCGAGTCAGAGCAGGAGGCTCAGCGGGCCGAGCGCTACGAGGACACGGCACTGAGAACGGCGTGACCCGGCGTCGTGGCCGGCCAGCCACGACGCCGGAGAGACACGTCAGCTCAGCACGTCAGCTTGCCCGTCTTGGTGGTCGAGAAGCGGTTCGAACCGTTGGTCGTATCGGTGAAGGTCACCTTGATCGGTCGCTTGCCGGCCTTGCAGCCGACGGACGAGAAGTAGCCGACCCTCTTGCCGTTGATCCGCTTGGTGAGCTTCTTCCAGACCAGGTGCTCGTTGGTCAGAGAGGCGTAGGCGCCGATGTTCGCCGCGTCCGTCGAGACGTCGGGCGGCAGCGGCACGTTGAGCACCAGGTTCCCGTTCGACCGGGAGAACGTGCCCTTGTAGGGCGCGGCCGAGCCGGTGTGAGCCCCGGGACAGGACGCCGGGCCCCCCGAAACGATGAAGAAGAACCACACGAAGTTCTTGCCGCCGTTGTAGACGTTCAGCGTCAGCGGACCACAGTTCGTGGAAGTCGACGGGTTGCGGTCGGGGGTACCCAGCCGCGACGTCACTGACCCGGAGGCCACGAGCGATTTGCCCGGGCAGCTCAGGTAGTTGGTCTCGATCTTGGACGAGCTGCACGTCTTAGCCACCTTCGAATTGACCTTGAGCCCGTAGATCCAGGTCTTGATGTCCTTCAGCGGCGCCGAGTCCAGGCCGGCCTGGTTGGACGACACCTTGATCGTCTGGGTCCAGGCGTCGATGACCGGCCTCTTGGCCTTGCCGGCCTTCGCGGGCGACACGCTGACCGACGACCCGCTGTAGTTGTTCGGGTCAGTCGACGAGGCCCAGGCGGCAGCGCCGCTGCCGAGCACCGCGATCGCGATCCCGATGATGATGATCCTTCTCAACTGCTCCTCCTTGATCAGTGCGTTTGGACGGACGTCTTCAGTGAGCGCGCCGTTTACTCACGGGAGGCTCTGAAGTTGCGGAAAAGTGGGACTGAGCCCGGACAGGCCGGTCAGATGCGCGATCGTGGTTCCGAGCTGCGCCTGGGCCTCACACGGCGGTCCGTCCGGGTTGGCGGTGTAGTAGACCGAACGCAGGATGGAGGCTAGCGACCCGGTCGAGGCGCCGGTCGTCGGTAGCGGGTTGCTCGTGCACAGGTAGCGTCCGAACACGGGCAGCCCGGTGCGAAGCTGCGAATAACCGCCCGGCTCCAGGTAGGGGTCAGAACGGTTGCTGTGGGGACGGTGCGCGTAGGCGGTCAGCGACTCCGGGTTGACCGGGGAGGACACGCGCACGTAGTGCAGGAGCTTGGTCTGAGCGATGTTCTGGGCGGTGGCCTGGGTGCTGGCGGTGCCATTGGCGAAGAACGCCGCCAGCTCGCGGCGGTAGGCGTTTACGTAGTCGAGCACCGGCACGACGCCACCCAGGTACGGAGTCAGCTGGGTCAGCAACGGCTTTGTCTGGTTTAGGAAGCTGCGGAGCGCCGGCACCCCGTTGCGCGACGCGGCGGTGACCGGCCCGAGATAGACGAGCGCGGTGCGCAGCTGCGGAGCCAGCGCCTTGAGCGCCTCGAGCGCCGGTGTCAGCTTGACCGCGGCGGGCCTCAGCTCGTCGATCAGAGGCCTGGTCGTGGCGGCGAACGTGTCCACCCGAGCGACGGTCTGCCGCGTGGCCACAAGGAAGCTCGGGAAGGCGCGAACGGCGGCAGCCAGAGAGCGGTTTCGGGCGTTCGTCGCCGCGAACACCGCGTTCGAGTTGCGGATCAGTCCCTGCAGCGCCGCCGGCGATCGGGAGATCGCTCCGAGCACCTGGCTGCCGTCGCTGAGCAGCGTGCGGGTGGCCGCTCCGTCGCGGCGCAGCACGGCGAGGACGTTGTCGACGTTGGTGGCGAACGGGTAGAGCTCCGCCAGCGCGTCGTTGAAGTCCTGGCCGCGGTTGGTGAAGGCCATCCCGTCCTGCTGCATCCAGGTCTGGAAGGCCCGTCGCGTGCTGGGATCGAAGGTGGAGAGGATCTGATCGAGCTGGACCGTCGGCGCCACCTGGGCCTCGGGCAGGCGGCCGTCGTCGCGCAGGAAGGGTCCGCGCGGATTGCCGTGCGAGAGCTCCACATAGGTCTCACCCAGGAGCGTCTTCTGGCGCAGGATCGCCCGGGTGTCGGCCGGGCGCGGCGCGTACTGGCTGTCGATCTGGATGACCGCCCGGCTGAGCCCGGTGTGGCGATCGAGCCCCACGCTCACCACGTGGCCGACGCTCACGCCGGCGATCCGCACGTCGGATTGCGGGCCCAGCTCGGTGGCCTGCGGGAACTCGACGGCGAACCGGTAGCCCTGGGGCGACAGCGGCACGGAACCTCCGAACGAGATCCACAGGAACAGCAGCAGCCCCACGCAGGAACCCGCGAATAGCAACATCACGGCGATCCGGCTGCGGCTCGGTGCTTGAGTGTTCATCAGGTTGCCGGGCAGTAGGGGGATTTGAGCTTGGTCACGTCAGGCGCGTTGAGCAGATCCAGCAGTGGGGTCAGCGAAGGGGTTGATTTGATGAGCACCTTTTCGAACACGTAGAGGGCCGGACAGGTGGCCATGAACATGCCGTTGATGATCGGTCCGTTGGCATCCTGGAGCGTGGTCAGGGTGTCGGCGTTGTGTGCCAGCCAGGATCCCCAGAACAGGTAGCTGTTGCTCCCCGGCGCTTTATAGGCCAGCGTGTTGAACAGCGTGTTGAGCACCCCGATCGAGCGCGACAGGTCCGGCACCGCCCGGCTCAGGTGGGCGGCGGCCGGAGCCAGCGTCCTGGCCAGCGGCTGCACGGCCACGGAGAACGGCCGCAGCTGATTCTGGATCGCGCCGGTGGTGTCCTTGGCCAGGGGACGGACGGCGGCCAGCGCCGGTCCGAGCTTTTGGGCGAACGGCACCAGCCGGCCGAGCGCGGTGCCGCTGGCGCTGGCAAAGCCCTTCACCTTGCCCAGCGTCTGGTCGGTCTGGCGCAGCGTGCCGGGCAGTGCCGACAGTCCGGACTCCAGTGACGCATCCTGGGAGGCGATCGCCCCGAAGTCGGTGTTGGAGGCGCGGATCAGCGACGCCAGCTGGCCGTTCACGCCGCCCAGTGCGGTGGTGACCAGATCGAGGTTGTGGATCGCCTGGCGCAGGTTGGCACTGCGCCGGGCCAGCAGAGACGCGAACGTCTCGGTGTGCTGATCCAGCGGCGCAAAGCGCTTGAAGATGCCCCGCAGCTGTGCGACGGCGGTCGGGCTGGGCCGGCCGCCGTCCGCCCCCCGGCCGGCGAACGCCTGCGAGCCGCCGGACAGCAGCAGGAGCAGGTAGTTGCGGGTGTCGGCGTCCAGGGACCCGAGGATCTGGTCGACGTCGATGTCCGGAGCCGTGTTGGCCACCGTGAGGCTGCCGCCGTTGGGAATCTTCCCCGCGCTCGGCGTGCCGGGGTCAAGCGCCAGGTACATGTCCTTCAGCGGGGTGCGTGGGCGTAGCAGCACGGTGGCGTTGCGGTAGATGGGCGCGTAGCGCTTGTACAGGTTCATCGTCACCACGGCCTGGCCGTTCTCGAGCTGGACCCCGCCGACCAGGCCGACCTGGACGCCCGCGATCGTGACGGCCTGCCCCTGGCCGGGCGTCACCGCAGCGGCCTCGGAGAACGGCGCGCTCACTGTGTAGTAGCTGCGCCCGAACGTAAACGCCGGCTGGTGCTCGAGGACGTAGGCGACGGTGGCCACCGCCAGGATCACCAGCGCCGCGATGGCGGCGAGGTCCAGGCGGTGAACGCGAAGCGCGCGCTTCACGGCCCCACCCCGGTGGCCGCCGCGTTGAGATCCGGCACCGGATTGCGGAAGCAGGACTTCCCGGCGTTGAGCGGCGGAGCCTTGGCGGTGAACGCGGGGCGGGTGCCCAGCGGCGCCAGCACGGCGTTGCCGAACAGAGGGCCGTTCGTCGGCAGGGTCGGCGTCTGGACGAGAATGCTGCCGCCGCCCACGCTGGAGCGCACATAGCGGCCGTTGCCGTCGAAGTTCTGGCCCACCCCGGCCAGCCCGACCGCGCTCTGGAACAGCTCCTGGTAGACCTTCCGGCCGTCGCCCACCGGCGGATCGCTGATCACCTGGTTGCCGGTGGGGATCACGTTGTCAACCAGGCAGAGCGCCAGCTGATCGCTGCGGCGGATCAGGCCGACGCTGGCCTGCACAGTCGCGGAGGTGTCCTGGATGGCCGGAGTCAGATCCCTCAACAGCCCGCCCAGCTCGGGGCGGGACACCAGCTTGGTGAGCTGGCCGAGCCAGGGCAGCGCCGCGTTGATCGTCGGGCCGAGCTGCCGGATGCCCGGCACGATCTCGGCGGCGAAGCGCTGCGTGTTGGCGTAGGAATCATCCAGCGCCGTGTCGGCGGCGTCGGCGTTCCTCAGGAGCCCCGGGAGGGCCGCGACGCTGGCACCGAGCGCGTGCTGGCGAGCGGCCAGAGCGCCCATCGTCCGCTGGAAGGTGTCCACCAGTCCGGTCAGCTGGCTCGGGCTGGTCGCCAGGCCCCGCAACACGGCGGCGCTCCCGGCCACCGCCCCGCTCAGGTCATGGGGACGCTCACCGAGCAGGGCCTGGTTGACGATCGCCGACGCCGTGAACGCCTGGCTGGAGTAATCCAGAGCTCGGTTCAGCGCCTGCGCGCCGGTCAGCCCGCGCACGCTCAGATCCTGGGAGGCGTCCTGCGCCGCCGTCGGCGAGGCGTTCAGCGCGCTGCCCAGCCCGCGCACCAGCCGCTGCAGACTGGTCCGGACCGGTGCGTTTAGCTGCGACAGGATCCGGTCGAGCTGCACCGGCCCGGATGTGTTGGCGGCCGGCAGCGTGGCCCCCGAGTGAAGGACCGGCGCCTCCGGTGTGCCCGGGTGGAGGTCGACGTAGAAGTTCCCCTCCAGGAAGATGCGCGAGCGGATCTGGGCGGTGGCGTCCGCATGGATGGGCAGACCCTGCCGGTCGATCTGCATCGTGACCACCCCGGCCGACGGCGAGCCGGCGATCTGCCTCACCGACGTCACCTCCCCCACGTCGACACCGGCGATCCGCACCGGCGACGGGATGTGCAGCTCCGTGTTGGCCGTGAACGCGGCCTTCAGGATGTAGCCCGAGCTGCTGAACGGAACCGGGCCGCCGAACACGAAGTAGCAGGCGATCACGATCGCCGCGATCGCCACCCCGGCGGCCTGGAGGTTGGAGACGCGAGGGGTGTGCCTTCTCATCCCTTGCTCGCCTTCGTTTTCTCGGTGGCCTTGCCCACATTGCCGGCCGGATTGCCGATCACCGCATGGGCGGCCGAGAACGGCTCGTTGCCCGCCGAGCACTCGGCCACCTGACCCGGCGCCTCCGTGTTCGGGTACGGATCCACGTGCAGCGGCGCATGGTTGGTCCCGCCGGCCGTCCCGGTGGTCAGGTACGGCGACTGGGAGGGCACCGCCTCGCCGCCGAGCACATCATCGATGGCGACGATGACCACCCCCAGAACCGTCCCGTTCCCGGCCGGGTCTGACGTGGCCGAGGCGACGTTGCGCAGGAACAGCGACACGTAGTTGCACCGGGTCTGGGCCGGGGTGAGAAAGCGCAGCGGCGGGGTCAGCCGGTTGGCGGTCAGGGTCAGTCGGGCCAGACCCTGGGTGACCACGGGGGTCGTGCCGTAGTCGTAGACATCGTGGGAGAGCGTCACCGTGCGCCGGTCAAGCGCCGCGGTCCCCGGCAGGGTCCGCGTCCCGGCCGCGAACGCCGAGGCGAGCAGCGGGGCGCTGGAGGGCAGCGTCGCCGCACCCGGCCGCAGGTCGGCGAACAGCCCGGTCGCGTCCTTGACGAACGCCTGCTCTGCCGGGCTGTCCTGCGTCACCGTCTGGAAGGTGGGCGGCGTCTGGGCGATCCACTGCTCCAGGTATGGGTGGGCGACCGACGCCAGCGCGCGGAAGGTGCCGTCCAGGTTCCCGAACAGCGAGGCCTGCTGCTGGGCCACCGGGACCAGCGCCCCCGTATACGCCCCAAGGCCGCGCAGGAAGCCGCCCAGCTGGGTCCGGGATGAGGACAGATTGCGCATCACCGGCCCCAGGTCGTCGACCAGCGGGACGAACGCCCCGATCGCATCGTTGACCGCGGCTCCGCGCCCGGACAGCGCCTCGGCAAACCCCTCCGTGGAGTTCGTGACGCCGCGTCGCGTGGGTGGCGTGAACATCGACAGAACCTGGTCCAGGTCGGTGGTGGCGCCGGTCTGCGAGACCGGCACCGTGGAGTTCTGCGGCCAGGTCCGTTGCGAATGTCCCGGAGTGATCTCGAGGAACTTCTCGCCGATCGCGTCCTTCTCGCGGATCGTGAAGCGGCTGTCCCGGGGCAGCGGCTCGATGCTCTTGTCGAGCTCCAGGTTGAGCACCGCGATCGCCTGTCCGTTGCGCTCCCGGGTGGCCGTGACGCTGTCGATCATGCCGACCAGCGCCCCACCCATGTGGACCTCGCCTCCCCGGCTAAGCTCCTCCGCGTTGGCGACCCGCACCTGCAGCGCGTACCGGGGCACGAAGGGCAGCCCGGTGTTGGCCTGGAAGGCCAACACGACCGCGACGACGGCCACGAGCACGGTCAGCGCCCCGATGATCACCGGGTCGGCCAGGGCGCGCTGGCGGCGGCGACGGGACATCACGCTCCGCTTCCGACCAGGTAGTGCAGGAGGCCGCCGAGGCGGGGACCGGCGCTGTTCTTGGCCGTGCTTCTGACCGCCTCTCGCGCCACGTCCGCGCTGGCCTTGGATGAGCTGAAGTTGGCCGAGCAGCCAGCCGTCGGGGTCCGGGCAAACCCCGTGCAACTTCCGGTCAGGATGTTCGTGCGCACGTAGTGGCCGTCCTTGTTGAACCCGTTGGTCGCCTCGGTCCCGTGGAACAGAACCCCCATCAGCTGCTGGATCCCCCCCGTGTTATTGAGGCTGGAGGTCAGCTGGCTGAGCAGGTGGCTGGAGGGCTGGGCGGCGCTGCCCAGGGCGAGCAGGCGGCCGGCCAGTGGCTCGGAGCCGACCATCCAGTGCTGGGAGCGCTGGGCGGCGTTACCCAGCTCGATCAGAGCTGTGCGCGCCGCGCCGGCAAACGGCGTCAGATTCGTGAATTCCTGGTTCAGTCCCCTGGCACCGGCCGACAGGGAGTTCATCAGCGGGGTGCCCTGGTCGGCCAGCTGTCCGAGGTCGGCCATCAGCGGTCGCAGGGCGTGCAGGAATCCGGGGAGCCGGTGGATGCTGCTGCTCAGCGCCTGGCTCTGCTGAGCGGTGGCGCCGGCCGTCGTGTTGGCCTGCGCGACGAAGTCGGCGACCTGACTGCGCACCCGGGCCAGCGGTGCCAGGACCGCGTCGGAGTCCGAGGCCAGGCGGGCCAGCGTGTGGTTCTGCTCGGCCAGGATCTTGAACACCTGGTCGGTGTATCCCAGCGCGGGATTGGCTCGCAGGATTACGGCGTTCAGGTCCGAGCCTCGGGCGGCCAGGCCGGTGCCCAGCTCGTCGAGGATGATCGACAGCGACTGGCGCACGGGCTCCTGGGAGATGCCCTGGACGATGTCGGGGTCGATCGGCGAGCTCGTCCGCGTCACCGGCAGCAGGTAGCTGCCGGCGCCGCCGCCGGTGCGGATGCGCCGCAGGGAGGGCGCAGCGCTGGTCCCCGGCGTGCAGTCGACGTAGTTCTCGGCGATCAGCGACTGCGGCCGGATCGCGCAGGTGGCGTTGGCGTGGAACGGGACGAATGCGCGATTGGAGATGTCCAGGGTGACTGCCGCCTGGTTCTGCTTGGTGACGGCCAGCGATCCGATCGAACCCACATCCGCCCCCGCGATCCGGACATCCTCGCCGGACACCGCGAACTCGGCGTTGTCGAAGATCGCCCGCACCTGGTAAGCGCCGCTCGGCGTGCCGCCGCCGGCGCCGGTCAGCAAGACCAGCATCGCTCCCGCCAGCACGAGAGCCACCACCGTGGCCGCGACGCGTCTCATGGCCCGGGCGGGCTCGACGTCGGGTTACACCCGGCGACGGGCTTTGGCGGGCTCGCGGCGCCGCTCGCCTGGACGGCGCCGCCCGGGCATCGAGCGTGGACGACCTCGAGGCCGTCGTAGCGGTCGGCCGGCAATCGGGGCACCAGCTGGTCGGCGGCGCTCAGCCCGTAGGCTCCGAAGAACGGCTGGGTCCTCGTGTAGTGGCCGTTGGCGTCGTAGTAGCCCGAGGCCTGCCCGAGGTTGGTCAGGGCGGCGATCACGTCCGGCGTGTACTCCCGCAGGTAGTCGAGCTGCGACTGCGAGTCGTTGAGCTCCCGGATCAGTTCGGGAAAGGCGGTGCGGCTCACGCGGGCCAGCGCGGGCGCCTCGGTGAGCAGCTGCGTGAGGTCGCCGCTGCCGGACGGGTTGTGGAGCAGTCCGGCCAGCGCGGTGACCGTCGGCAGGCCGGTCACGGCGGCCTGATCCAGCGCGACCGCGAACGCCTTCAGGCGGCGCGCGTTGGGCTTGGCCGCCGCCACCACCGGATCCAGGCGGTCAAGCGTCGTCCGCAGGCCGGCGAACGTGGTGACCGACCGCCGCAGCGTCCCCGGAAGCAGCCTCAGGGCACTCTGGAGCGCCCTGGCCTGACCGGCGATCGCCCCCGTCGCCGTATCCGTGTCCGATACGAGCTCGCTCAGCTGGCTGCTGCGAGCCGCCAGCGCCTGCATCGTTCGCGCCCCCTGCACGAGCAGGCCATCGAAGGCGGGCTCGTTGCGGCTCAGCTCGGCGGTGACCTGGCTAGTACTGAGCAGGGCCGGCGCCAGCACGTGCAGCGTCCGGTTGGCCTGGACGGCCTTGCCCTGGATGGCCGCGGCCTCGCCGCGGATAACGTTGCGCAGGCCGGCCCGGGTGAGCGGATCCAGCGTGTCGAACACCTGATCCAGGCTGACCTCGGAAAACGTGTGAGTGGCGGAGACCGTCCCGCCCGAGGGGATGCTCGGGTCGGAGGAGGGCGCCGGCTCCAGGGTCACGTAGTGGCTGGCGATCCCGGCCAGCCCGTTCTCCTCGATCCGGGCCACCGTGCCGCGGTGCAGCGGCGCTGCGCCCGAGTTCAGTGACATGATGATCGCCGCCTGCCCGGCCGGGGTCAGCGAGACCGAATCCACCGAGCCCACCTGCGCCGGCCCGATCAGCACCGCGTCCCCGGTAACCAGACCGCCGGCATCCGTGAACAGGGCGCGCACGTGGTAGCTCGAGCCGCCGGTCAGCAGGATCGCCGTGACCAGGACGATTGCGAGCAGCAGCGCTCCCCCCGCGCTCAGGCGGGCGACGGGACTGAATCCGCGGCTGTTTTCGCTCACGTCCGGCCGCGCCGGCCCGGGAGAGCTGCGTCTGGGACCCTGGCTCCGAAGGCGCCCGGGTTATGCCTCTTGATGAGTCTCTTCCTCCTACTCGCAGCCTCCTGCCGCACCTGCCACTTTGCCACGTTTGGAGTTTGCGTTCCGGGTTTTGTCCTGTGTGGCGCCATCTGCGGTCTGAGTCCAGCCCCGTCGGAGCACCTCTTTGACCGCGATGTGAGGAATCCCTGCAATACGCGGCTCGTCCGGCCGCCGCTCGTCGCCTCCGGTCGACTGGGACCTGCGAGCTCGGCCTAACGGGACACTAGGACCCGTTGAGGACCTGCAGGGCGGCGCCGATCGC
Source organism: Solirubrobacteraceae bacterium (assembly GCA_035551795.1). Classification (GTDB taxonomy): domain Bacteria; phylum Actinomycetota; class Thermoleophilia; order Solirubrobacterales; family Solirubrobacteraceae; genus Palsa-465. Next base: position 16,675 of record DASZMP010000021.1, read on the forward strand.
CCCACCGAGATCACCCAGACCGACCAGGTGTACTTCCGGCGGACGGTGTCCGACGAACAGGTGCGGCTGCATGGCCTTCTCGATGCGGCGAACGTACCGCTCGCCGAACCTCACGCCGAGACCGCCGCCGATGATCACGGCGGGGATGTCGAGCAGGTTCACCGCCGAGGCGATCCCGGCGCCGAGTGCCTCGATCGCCTCGGAGATCAACTCGGTGGCCACCTCGTCGTCGTGTTCCAGGGCCCGTCCCCACACCGAGCTGGTAAGCCGCTGGCGCCCGCGCTTCTCCATGATGTCGAACAGCTTGGTGTGCCTGCCCTTGCTCACCAGCTTGCGGGCGCGGCGCTCCATCGATGCGCGACCGGCGTACGCCTCCATACAGCCGTGGTTCCCGCAACCGCAGAGGCGGCCGCCGTCCTTGACCACCATGTGGCCGATCTCCCCCGCTCCGCCCCGGCCATGCCAGGGCCGGCCGTCCAGGATGATGCCGCCGCCCACGCCCGTTCCCCAGAACACTCCGAGCAGCGAGTCATACGGCTTTCCCGCCCCGAGATGGAATTCGGCGTCCGTCGCCACCTGAACGTCGTTGCCGATCGTCACCGTCGCGCCGAGCTTCGCAAACAGCGTCTGGCCCAGCGGAAATGACCCGGTCCAGCCGGGCAGGTTGCGCGCGTCGGCCACGGTACCGGCGGCGCTGTCCACGGCGCCGGGGGACCCCACACCGACCCCCAGAAGCTCCCCCGTGGACACCTCGGCTGCCTGCGCAGCCTCAGTCAGTGCGCCGGTCATCTCCTCGGCCACATCCGCTGGCCCGCCTTCGGTCGGCGTCGGGTGCCGCGCGCTTCCGAGCACCTTGTTGTGCTCGTCCACGACGATCGCCTCGATCTTGGTGCCGCCGAGATCGATCCCACCGCGCAGCTTCGAGGCTACCGTCGACGTAGTGCGTCTTGCCGGGGGCATGGCGCGACCTTACAGAACCGCGCGGGCGCCCAGAGTCCGTCTCAGGACCAGTCAGGTCCACGATTGCCGGTAATCGGCCTGCTCGGCGGTGGGCGCGTCGATGCGGACACCCAGCGCGGCCAGCTTGAGCCGGCCCACCTCGCGGTCGATCTCGTCGGGCACGGCGTGCACGCCAGCCTTCAGCCCGCGCCCCTCTGCGACCAGCATCTCGACACACAGCGCCTGCAGAGCGAACGACACGTCCATCACGGCCGCGGGGTGCCCCTCGGCCGCGGCCAGGTTGACCACCCGCCCGCGGGCCAGCAGATTCAGACGCCGGCCGTCGGTCAGCTGATACTGCTCCACCAGCGCTCGCACCTGGCGCGGCGGCCCCTCGGCCAGCTCACTAAGCTCATCCAGATCGAGCTCCACGTCGAAGTGGCCGGCGTTGGCCAGAATCGCGCCGTCCTTCATTCGCTCGAAGTGCTCCCGGCGCAGTACACGCCGCGAGCCCGTCACGGTCACGAACACATCCCCGCGTTCGGCCGCTTCCAGGGCCGGCATCACCTCGTATCCGGCCATCCGCGCCTCCAGTGCCCGCAGCGGGTCGACCTCGCACACGATCACCGCCGCCCCCGCCCCCCGGGCCCGTTCGGCCACCCCCTGGCCCGCCCACCCGTAGCCGAGCACCACCAGCGTGTGCCCGGCCAGCAGGACGTGGCTGGCCCGGATGATCCCGTCCAACGCTGACTGCCCGGTGCCGTGCCGGTCGTTCAGCGCCCGCTCGGTGCGGGCTTCGTTGACCGCCAGCACCGGCCGCTGCAGCTCAGCGCGCTCGTGCAGACGGCGCAGCCGCAGCAGCCCGGTGGTTGTCTCCTCGGTGCCGCCGACCAGCACCTCCAGGTCAGTCCCCGCATTTTCGTGGGCCGCCACCATCAGGTCGGCACCGTCATCCAGCGTGATGTGGGGGTGTCCGGCCACCAGCGCACTCACGTGCTCCTGGTATGCCTGAAGCCCCTCGCCGTGCCGCGCCCGCACCTCGACGCCGTACTCGGCCACCAGCGCCGCCGCGACATCGTCCTGCGTGGACAGAGGGTTGGCCGAGCACAGCGCCACCTGCGCGCCTCCCGCCGTCAGCGCCCTGGCCAGGTTCGCCGTTTCGGCGGTGACGTGCAGGCAGGCGGCCACGCGGATCCCGTCCAGCGGGCGCTCTGCTCCGAAGCGCTCTTGCACCCGGGCCAGCACCGGCATCTGCCCCGCTGCCCAGGCGATCCTGTCCAGCCCCTCGGGAGCCAGCTCCAAGCCGGCGATGTCGTGCGGGGGGAGCGCTTTGGGCATGTCGCTGTGGGTTCGAGCCGGCAGGCTCGGACCGGGCGTCCGGATCAGTAGCGGTAGTGGTCGGGCTTGTAGGGCCCCTCGGCCGGTACCCCGAGGTAGGCGGCCTGCTCAGGGCTCAGCTCGGTGAGCCGGACGCCCAGGGCATCCAGGTGCAGCCGGGCCACCTTCTCGTCCAGGTGCTTGGGGAGCGTGTAGACCCGCTTCTCGTAGTAGTCGGTGCGGGTGAACAGCTCGAGCTGGGCGATCACCTGGTTGGTGAACGAGTTGGACATCACGAAGCTCGGATGGCCGGTGGCGTTGCCCAGGTTGAGCAGGCGTCCCTCCGACAGGACGATGATCGAGTGCCCGTCCGCGAACACCCACTCATCCACCTGCGGCTTGATGTTGATCCGCTGGATCCCCTCGGTGCGGGTCAGCCCGGCCATGTCGATCTCGTTGTCGAAGTGACCGATGTTCCCGACGATCGCCTGATGCTTCATGGCCGCCATGTGCCGGGCCGTGATCACATCGCGGTTGCCGGTGGCGGTGACGAAGATGTCGGCCTGGCCGACCACGTCCTCCAGACGCACCACCTGATAGCCGTCCATCGCCGCCTGCAGAGCGCAGATCGGGTCGATCTCGGTGATCAGCACCCGGGCACCCTGACCGCGCAGTGACTCCGCGCAGCCCTTGCCCACGTCGCCGTAGCCGCACACGAGGGCCACCTTGCCGCCGATCAGCACGTCGGTTGCCCGGTTGATCCCGTCGATCAGCGAATGCCGGCAGCCGTACTTGTTGTCGAACTTCGACTTGGTCACCGCATCGTTGACGTTGATCGCCGGGAACAGCAGCTGCCCCTGCTGGGCGAACTGGTAGAGACGGTGCACCCCGGTGGTCGTCTCCTCGGTGACGCCCCTGATCCCGGCGGCCAGCTTTGTCCAGTGCTGAGGGTCGTCGTTCAGCGACCTGGTCAGCAGCTCCAGGATGATCCGGAACTCGTCGTTCTCGGCGCTAGCCGGATCGGGAACCGCCCCGGCGCGCTCGTACTCGACGCCTTTGTGCACCAGCAGCGTGGCGTCGCCGCCGTCGTCCAGGATCATGTTCGGGCCGGTGGGGGTGGATGGGTGGGAATCGCCGTCCGGGTTGGCGGAGGTGGCGTGATCAGACCAATTCAGCGCCTGCTCGGTGCACCACCAGTACTCGTCGAGCGTCTCGCCCTTCCACGCGTAGACCGGCACGCCCTGGGGATCCTCCGGCGTGCCCTCGGGACCCACCACGACCGCCGCCGCCGCGTGATCCTGGGTGGAGAAGATGTTGCACGACGCCCAGCGGACCTCCGCGCCGAGCGCGACCAGCGTCTCGATCAGCACCGCCGTCTGCACCGTCATGTGCAGCGAGCCGGTGATCCGCGCCCCGGCCAGCGGCTGGGCGTCGGCGTACTCGCGCCGCGTGGCCATCAGACCGGGCATCTCGTGCTCGGCCAGC